>JBBIHX010000021.1:0-30459 GCA_037446815.1 Caldilineae bacterium
TGCGGTGAGCGCCGTCGTGGCCTGGGGCGTTGGCGTTCCCTACGGCCTGTTCCTGGCGTGGGCGGGAATCGCCACGGGGGTCTTTGTGGTCAACCCCTTCGTGGGCACGCTCGGCTTGTTGATCCTCAACGTCGTGGCCGCGGACTGGGGACAAGCGTTCGTCCTTTTCCCCGACAAGCCCTACAACATCAATCAGGCGGGCCTCGCCAACCTGGTCATGACAGGCTTGGCCGCACTCTACGTGATCCGTCGGCAACCCAAACTCGCGCCGCTGACAGTGCCGTTCGCCGCCTTTCTTGCGGTAGGACTGGCGAGCATCCCCTTCTCGTCCAGCCCGTTCTCCGGCCTGCGCGACTGGACACGATTGCTCCCCCTCGCGGGCCTCTACGTCGTCGCCGCCGACCTATTTCGTGAGTCGCCCACTCGCATTCGCGTGTGGATCGGCGCTGTAGTGGCATCCAGCATATGGCCAGCCATCGTATCCGTCTATCAGGGTCTCACGAATAGGGGCTACCATAATGTCATCAGCGGCCCTGGGCAGAACCGGGTCTTGGGCACGCTCGCCCATCCCATCACCTACGGAGTGTATCTGGGAGTCATTGTCGCACTGACGATGTACTTGTTCGGGACGACCGAACGGAAAGGATGGCGCGTCGCATTGGGCTTGTGGGGGATTGGCAGCCTGGCGCTTCTATTCTTCTCGTACTCGCGAGGCCCGGCCCTCGCCATGACGGGATCGCTCATCGTCTTGGCCGTCCTCGCGCGGCGTGAGAGGCCGAAGTGGCGCGCCGCCCTCGTGGGCACCGCCGTCGCGTTCTTGGCAGTTGTCCTGCTGGCAGGCCGCATTCAGGACTTGCTGACGCCGTTTTTGTACCGGACGGTGGAGCCAATGCCGCCTGGTGTGGTGAAACCGCCCAGGCCGACGCCTACAGCCGTGCCCGGCGTTTCCGCGCAGCCAACTCCTGGCGCGCCACAGCCACGCCCTGCCCCTGCTTTGAACTCCATATCCTGGCGTCTCAACCTGTGGCGATTTGCCGTTGACCTGGCATTGGAGCGGCCGCTCCTTGGGCTGGGCCTGGGCGGCTTCCCCGACCAGTCGCCGAGGCTGGTGGGCTTCCCGGTAACGCCCCACAACGACTTCGTGCGCGTGTTCGCCGAGATGGGAATCCTCGGGCTTGGCGCGTTCCTCTGGCTGTGGGGCGCGCTGGCATCGCGATTGTGGCATTTCTGGCGGCACGCCACAGACCGTGGGCAGTCCCTGTTAGCAGCGGTGCTTGTGGCCGTGGCCGTGGGATACCTCATCAACTGCCTGGCCGCCGACATGCTGAACAACCCGACGGCGGGGTGGGTCTTCTGGCCGCTGATGGCCCTCCCCGAAGCCTTCGCGCCGAAGACGGAGACCGAGGGATGAGCAGCGGCGACGCCATCCGCGTGATGACGGTCGCCATCTGCACCTACGGCGAGGCGCCGCATCTTGCCGAGGCGCTGGCGTCGGTAGCCGAGCAGGACGTGCCCGCCGGCCTGCGCGTGGAAATCCTCTGCGTGGACAACAACCCCGCGCCCAGGGTCGCCCTGCCCGACGGCCTAGCCCATCGCGTGCGCGTCGTCCGCGAGCCGAGGTCCGGCCTGTCGCGGGCGCGCAACGCCGCCATCGCCCACGCCGCAGGCGACGCCGTCGCGTTCCTGGACGACGACGCCGTGGCAGCGCCCGGATGGGCAGCAGCCCTGGCCCAGGGCCTGGAGCGCACCGGCGCGTGGTGCCTGGGCGGGTGCGTGCTCCCCCGCTGGCCCGGCGAGGAGCCAACATGGCTAGACCCGCGCCTGCGCTATCTGCTCAGCATCGTGGACCTGGGCGATGAGGCGCGTTCCCTGGGCGGGCCTATCTTCCCCTGCGGCGCCAACCTCGCGTTTCGCAGGTCGGTCTTTGAGCAGGTAGGCCCGTTCCGCCCAGAGTTGGGGCGCAGGCCAGGATCGCTCTTATCGGGCGAGGAGATTGACCTGTTTCGCCGCGTGTTACGGGCAGGCGGGACGGTCGCCTACACGCCGCGCGCCGTCGTCCACCACATCATCCCGGCCTCGCGCCTCACGCCCGCGTTCCTGCGTCGCCGCGCCTGGTGGGAGGGGAAGACCCTGGCGCTGCTGGATCGCCTCCACAACGGCTGGGTCTACGCCCTGGCGATGGCCGTGGTGCGGGCGGGCCTGGCAGCCGTGCGCGAGCCAGTGGCCTACCTCACGGCGCGGCGGGCCGGCGTGCCCCCCGAACTGCCCATCTGCCGCGCGAAGAAGGTGCTCGGCTACTGGGCCGGGCTATTCGCCCCCATCCGTGAGGAATGACGAGTCGGTTTCATCTTGTGTTGGTGAACCGCAGGCGCACTCTCCTCGTGCGTCAACGAGCAGAGCGAAGCATCCTCGCTCAACCTCACCCCCTCGTGAAGGCCGGGGGTGAGGTTTGCATGACCACAGGGATTGCTTCGGGCGCTCCGCGCCCTCGCAATGACGGGTACCAACAGACTTTGGAACCGCATCGGAATGACGCACCGTTTTGCGCTCCACGTAAGCCGTAGGGTATAATCATCTCCGAAAGGAGGGAACGGCCATGAGCAGAATCTACGTGGGCACATCCTCCTGGTCCGATCACGCCAACTTCTACCCGCCCGGACTGCCGAGCAATCAGCAGATCGTCTTCTACGCCCAGCATTTTCCCATCGTGGAAATCAACTCCACGTTCTACCGCATGATGCCTGCGCGGAACTTCCAGTTGTGGGCCGAGAGGACCCCGCCCGGCTTCATCTTTGACGTGAAGCCCTATCGCCAGTTGACGTGGCACGACCGCGAGAACCCGCCCGACGATGAGGCCTTCGCCGCCTTCCGCGAATCCATCCAGCCCATGCGCGAGGCGGGCAAACTCGGCGCGGTTACGTTCCAATTCCCACCGCGGTATGGGTACTCGGAGGAGAACCTGGACTACATCCGCCGTTGCCGCGACGCCCTGCCCGACGACCGGCTGAGCATTGAGTTTCGCAATCGGTCATGGTTTGAGCCCGACCGTCTGCCGCAGGTTGTGGACGCCCTCAGGGCGATGGGCCTGGCGCTGACGGTGGTGGACGAGCCGCAGGTGGGCGCGGGCAGCGTTCCCATCGTGGCCGAGGTCTCCAATCCGAGCCTCAGCGTCGTGCGGTTCCACGGGCGCAACGTGGGGACGTGGTACAAGCAGGTGGAACGCACCGCAAGCCGCTTTGATTACCGGTACTCGGAGGACGAACTGCGCGAGTGGGTTCCCCGCGTGGCGCGCCTGGCCGCAATGGCGCGGGAAGTCCACGTGTTCTTCAACAACAACAAGGCCGACTATGCCGTTACCAATGCCCGCCAACTGACGCTGCTCTTGCGGGAATCACTGGCGGAGCACGAGGTGATACAGCCGGCTACGCTCCTGTAACGGACCTCGCGCCCCGCACCAAAACGCGGACCTCCGAGCGGCACAGGCGTCGGAGGTCCGGTTGGCGTCTTCGTTGCGTGGCAACGGCCGGTCAGAAGCGCCCTGCCTACGTCCCCTCTTCCCACGAGCCGAGGTAGCGTTTTTGTTCAGCGGTGAGTCGGTCTATCTTGATGCCCATGGCCTTGAGTTTCAGGCGGGCGATTTCGCGGTCAATGGCCTCGGGGATGGTGTACACCTGAGGCTTCAGCGACTCGGCGTGGGCCAGCATGTACTCCACGCCCAACGCCTGGTTGGCGAAACTCATGTCCATGACGCTGGCGGGGTGGCCCTCGGCGGCGGCCAGGTTGATGAGTCGCCCCTCGCCGAGCACGGAGATGCGCCGCCCGTCCGGCATGGTGTACTGGTCTACGAACTCCCGCACGCGCTTCTTGGAAACCGCCATCTCCTCCAGCGCGGGGATGTTAATCTCCACGTTGAAGTGGCCGGAGTTGGCCAGGACCGCCCCATCCTTCATGACCTCAAAGTGAGCGCGGTCAATGACATGGATGTCGCCCGTGGAAGTGATGAAGATGTCGCCCACACGCGCGGCATCCCGCATCGGCATCACGCGGTAGCCGTCCATCACCGCCTCCAGCGCGCGCAGAGGGTCCACCTCGGTAACGATGACGTTGGCCCCCATGCCCCGCGCCCGCATGGCAATCCCGCGACTGCACCAGCCATACCCGCTCACGACGACCGTTCGCCCCGCGAGGAGCAGATTCGTGGCGCGGATGATGCCGTCAATAGTGGATTGTCCGGTGCCGTAGCGGTTGTCAAAGAAGTGCTTGGTCATGGCGTCGTTCACGGCCAGGATGGGATAGCGCAGCACGCCATCCTGGGCCATGGCCCGCAGGCGGATGACGCCGGTGGTGGTCTCCTCGGTGCCCGCGATGACGCCGGGGATGAGGTCGGTGCGCTCGCGGTGCAGCGTGGACACCAGGTCGGCCCCGTCGTCCATGGTGATGTGGGGCTTGAGTTCCAGCGCGGCGCGGATGTGGGCGTAGTAGGTGTCGTGGTTCTCGCCCTTGATGGCGAACACAGAGATGCCTTCGTGGACGACCAGCGACGCCGCCACGTCGTCCTGGGTGGACAGCGGGTTGGACGCGCACAGGGCCACCTGCGCGCCGCCTGCCTTGAGCGTCCGCATCAGGTTCGCCGTCTCGGTGGTAACGTGCAGGCACGCGGCCATGCGCACGCCCGCCAGCGGCTTCTCCTTGGCGAAGCGTTCGCGGATCAGCCGCAGGACCGGCATATCCTGCTCGGCCCAGTCAATTCGGTCTCGCCCCTTGTCGGCCAGTCTCAGGTCCTTGACATCGTGTGGTACACTCACCGTCATCTCTCCTTCGTGTGAAGTAAAGCCGTCGGCCACCAGAGGCTACGTTCGCTTCCGGTAGGCCATCGCCTCATAGTACTCGCAATGCGCCGAAAAGCCTAATCTCCTGTACACGTGTTGCGCCACGGGGTTATCCGCGCCCACGTTCAGCACCACCGTGGGAATCCGCTCGGCCAGGTCTCGGAGCACGGCGGCGGTGCAGGCCTGCGCGTACCCACGCCCGCGATAGTCCGGGTGCGTGAACACGTTGCCGATGGCCGCCACGCCGTAGGTCTCCGAGACCAGGTGCGTGCCCGCCACGGCCACAAGTCGCCCATCCCGCTCCACGCCGTAGAACACGCCCTGCATCAGTTGGTACGGGCTGAAGTGCGCTTCGGCGTACAGCCGGTACAGGCTCTGCAACTCGGCCGTGCGCGCGCCCGTGAGCCGAAAGGCCAATGGGCTGGGCGGCGGCAGCGGCACCGCCCTGTCCCACACCATGCGCAGCATGCGTTTGATTTCGGCCAGCGCGTAGTGCGCGCGGAGCGCCGGCGCCTGCTCCTCGGTGAAGATGGCATAGGCCGACGCCGGACGCATGGCCCCCGCCAGGATAACCGCATGCCCGCGCGGGTCGCCGTACAGGAGCAGCGTGTCGGGCTCCAACCCTTTGAACAGCAGGGCCAGCGCGTACATCCCGTCCGCATGCCGGGCCAGCACCCATTCACACTGCGCAAACAGCGACGGCTCCAAGTCGCCGATGGCGTAGGCTCCATAGACTCTGTCCTGATTCAGGACGGCGAGGATCTCGTCGCGGTCGCGGGTCTCGCGGACAGTCCACCCGCCCATCAGACTGCGTGCTGCCCGTCTGCTCATGAGCCGTTGCTCAACAGGTCGTCCAGTTCCGGCGCGTCGCCGAAGGTCTGGCGGTAGCGCGCGACGAATTCGGCCCGCGTGTAATGGTGGTTCTGCGTGCCATGCCGCTCCAGCACATAGGTCGCCGCCAGGCTGGCGATGCGGCCGGTCGTCTCCCACGAGTAGCCGCGCAACATACCCTTGATGATGCCCGCGCGATAGGCGTCGCCCACGCCCGTCGGCTCGCACAGCGTGCTGGGACACACGGCAGGCACGTCCACCTCCCGCCCATCGGCCCAGATGAGCGAACCCTCCTCGCCGCAGGTAACGATGAGAACGTCGGCCAAATTCTGCACCTGCTCGTCCGTCAGGCGGGTCTTGTTCTTGAACATCTCCAGTTCGTAGTCGTTGACGATGAGGACCTTGGCCCCGCGCGCGCTTTCCACCAGTTCTTCGGCGCTCAGGCGGATGATTTGCTGGCTCGGGTCGTAGACGTAGGGGATGCCCAGCGCCTTGCATTCCTGCGCGTAGCGCGTCATGGCCACCGGGTCGTTGGGCGAGATGATGGCCAGCGCGGGCGTGGGAGCGCCCACATCGCGGAAGGATAGGTCGCGCGCCCGTGCCATGGCACCCGTGTAGAAACTGGCAATCTGATTGTTGTCCTGGTCGGTGCTCACGAAGAACGACGCCGTGAACAGGTCTGGAATCTCGCGTATGAGCGACGTGTCCACGCCGTGCTGCTCCAACCAGGCGCGGTAATCGGAGAAGTCCTGCCCCACCGTGCCCATGACGGTGGGCCGTTCGCCCAGCAGCGCCAGCGAGTAGGCGATGTTGGGCGCGCATCCCCCGCGCTCCTTCCGCATGGAATCCACCAGGAAACTCACGCTGAGCATGTGAATCTTGTCGGGCAGGATGTGATCCTTGAACCGCCCGGGGAACGACATGATGTAGTCAAAGGCGATGGAGCCTGTAACCACGATGCGCATGTTAGGACACTCCGAACTTCTGTCTGGCGAGGTGGGATACCTGGGCGGTGCTCGCCAGCACCTTCTCGGCGGTCTCCACCGATAGCGACCCGGTGCCGCATGACGGGGTAATGAGGCTGGCCTCCACAATCTTGTCCAGCGGGATGCCTTTGGCTACAAGCAATTGCATGGCCTGTTCAAGGCGCTCCACGAGATGCTCGGGAGTCTCCGCGTAGATGACCTCGCTGGCCGGGACGATGCCCCAGGCGATGATCCCGCCGCGATTCAGGAACGCCTTCACGTCGTCGGCATACAGGGCCAGCGTCTCGGCGTAGCCGTAGGCGTCCAGGTTGAGGATGTGGATGGATGTGGCCAGCAGCAGCGACCAGTCGGTGTTGCCGCAGCAATGCACGCCCTTGATTCCCTCCAGCCCCGCCAGGACCTCCTCCATGAGGCCGATAGCCTGATCGCGGCTGAGAGAGACGTAGGCAGAGCCAAAGGAACTCATGTACGGCTCGTCAATGAACGTGATGACCTTGGGCGAGAGTTTCTGCAGTTGCTGCTCCTGCCAGCGCGCCTTGAGCCGCAGGTGCTTGGCGACGGCGTCGGCCAAAATCTCGTCGTAGAGCACGGGGCGGCGGTTCTGATCCACCACCACCAGCCCCCACGACACCGGCCCGGTAACCTGCCCTTTGACCGCCGTCAGGCCGGGGAGCGAGCGGCTGACCAGTTCGGGAAGCCCGGCCGCGTACTCTTTGCTGATGGCTCCATGCTCCAAGTCGTTCTTGAGATAGGCGACGTACAGCGCCTCCAGCGGCTCGTCCAGGTTCTGCTCGCGGTCCACGTAGATGCGCTCTTCCTCCAGAACGACGCCCGGAAACCGCTCGCTGTACTGCACGTACATGTTCTCCAGGAACGAACGCTTGGGCAGTTGCGGCCATGTGGGAATCTGGGGGAAGTTCTTGAGCACCAGGTCGCAGGCTTGCTTCGGCTCGCGATGGGGCACGCTGCCCACGGACATGGGCAGCAGTTTAGGCTCCAGAGGTCTCATGGCTCTCCTCCATTCCCATGATTCGGCGTAGGCCCTCGTGGAAGGGCGGCCAGACGATTCCCCGTTCGGTTACGATGGCGGTTACGTAGCGGTGCGGCGTAACGTCAAAGGCGGGGTTCGCGACGGCGACGCCTTCGGGCGCGATGCACACCCCCTCCACGTGGGTAACTTCGGTAGCGCAGCGCTCCTCAATGGGCACGGCGTCGCCATCGGGCACGGTCATGTCAATGGTAGACGTAGGGGCTACGACGTAGAATGGCACGCCGTTCTCCTTGGCCACGACGGCGAGTTTGTAGGTGCCCACCTTGTTGACCACGTCGCCATTGGCCGCGATGCGATCCGCGCCGACGATGACGGCCTGAATCTTGCCCGTGCGCAGGAAATATCCCGCCGCGTTATCCGCGATGAGGGTTACGGGAATGCCGTCCTGCATCAACTCCCAGGCGGTGAGCCGCGCGCCCTGGGAACGCGGGCGGGTCTCGTCGGCGTACACGTGGATGCGTTTGCCCTGCTCCACGGCGGCGCGCACCACGCCCAGCGCCGTGCCGTAGTCCACCGTCGCCAGGCGGCCCGCATTGCAGTGGGTGAGCACGGCATCGCCATCGCGCAGGAGTTCGGCGCCGAAACGGCCCATGCGGCGGTTGGTCTCCACATCCTCATCGGCGATGGCCTGCGCCTCGGCAACGAGGGCCTGCACGATGTGGGGCACCGGCTGCCCGCGCAAGGCCTCGGCCCGTCTGCGCATCCTGTCCAGCGCCCAGAACAGGTTGACCGCCGTCGGGCGGGTGGCGGCGATCTCCCGCGCGGCGTCGTCCAGTTCCGCGAGCAACTGCTGGGCATCGCGGGCCTCGCTGCGCACGGCGCACAGGGCAATGCCGAACGCCGCCGCCGCGCCGATGGCAGGCGCCCCCCGCACGGCCATATCACGGATGGCGTGTGCCAACTCGTGGTGATCTCGGCAGACCAGCACCTGATACTTGTGCGGCAGGAGCCGCTGGTCAATCATATAGACTGCGTCGTCGCGCCACTCAACGGTGCGCACGTGTCTTCTCCCGGCTTAGGTTTTGTGTCCCGCGGTCTTGCTGCGCCGCAAAAAAGAGGTCTCTCCTCCGAGAGAGACCTGGGCGAGGCGGGCGTATGGTATCATAGGGGCGGTGCTTTGTCAAAGGAGCCGATGGGTTTGAGTCGGTTCCAAAGTCTGTTGGCATCTACCGTCATTCTGAGCGGCGAAGCCGCGAAGAATCTCGTCCCTCACCCCAGCCCTCTCCCGAAGGGCGAAGGCGTATCGCCTTCGGCTCAGCATGACAGAGTGGGGAGGCGGTGTGCGGGACAGACCAACACGGTTTGGAACCGAATCGTTGGGGTTTCAACGCCATGCGGTTCGGGGCATCTCTGCGCGCACCTGCGCGCGGGCAGCCGTCGGGATTCGGGGATGGTGGGCCGCCAACGTAAAAGGACTGACCGCCCCCCCAAACGGTCAGCCCTTTTACCGTTGCGAACAGGTAAGGATTGCGGAGCATTGTGAACTACGATGCTATGGGCGGGCACTCAACGTACCTCGCCTCCCTGTTCGCCTCCAGTATACACGGCGATTCCGGCACGCTCAATAGGAATTTTGTACCATCCCACGGCCCCAAGGGCTACCGTCCCCTACGCTTTCGCGAGGCCATCTCCTCCAGCCAGGCGTCTGTCCCCACCTGGGCGCGGCGCGTCAGGGCGCGATACCGCTTCGCCCCTTCCAGCGCGCTATCCAGCGCCAGAAACGTTTGGCATGCGAAGTCGGGGCACAGGCCGCAGTGTTCCAACCCCCTATCCACTGCGCAGCAGCGGAATACCGCGCACTCGGCCCCCCGCGCCAATCCCAACTGATAGGCGCATCCCTTGCACCCGCGCTGCAGTTCGGCGCAGTCCCCGCAGTACCTGCCGCACACGGCGGCCCATCTTCGGTCGTCTCGCATATCGTTGTCCTCGCGCCCCGCATTATAAGCCGCGCGCCGACTTCGCACAACCGCGGGCGCGCGAGGGGTCGGTTTCAAACTGTGTTGGTGAACCGCAGGCGCACTCTGCCCGTGTGTCATTGCGAGCGAAGCAAAGCAATCCCACGCCCCGGAGATTGCTTCGGACGCTCCGCGCCCTCGCAATGACAAAACACCAACAGAATTTGGAACCGAGTCCGCGCGAGGGATTCGGTTCCGGAGCCTGGTGGCAATCGGCGACTCGGGGCAGCCCCGTGGTGTACGCGCGACCAGCCAGTCGCCCCTGCATGCGCCTCGCTGGCAACCGTCATTCTGAGCGGCGTAAGGGAGAAGAATCTGGTAGCGCAGATTGGCAAGTGGAGAAAATTCGAGGCAGGGACCAGGGGGTCCGCCTGCTCCCTGCCTCACGCACACCACCCATGCCACCGTATCCATCATAACAAAAATCCGGCACGCTGCATAGACCCAAGCGTACCGGATTTTGGAGTACCTTCGTACCGATTTGCGGCAGCCCTATGTCGCTCGCTTCTTCGGGCGGACCTTGGGTATCTGGATGCCTTGCTCCACGATGGCCATGACGGCCTCGGCGCGGTTCTTCACCCCGATCTTCTGGTACAGCACCGACAAGACGTTCTTCACCGTCTGCTCCGACAGCGCGAGATGCTCCGCGATTTCGCGGTTCGTCGCGCCCTCGGCGATCAACGCCAGAATCACCAAGTCCCGCTTGGTCAGGTTGCTCTGCGAAGCGCCTGCCCGCTCCTGGGACAGGCGGCGGAATGCCTCCAGCAGGCGCGCCGTGTGGGTCGGGTCCAGCGCGGCCTGCCCCTTGGCCACGGCCCGGATGGCCGACAGCACCGTATCGGCATCGGCCGCCTTGAGGATATAACTGGCCGCGCCCGCCTGAACGGCAGCCAGCAGCATGTCCTCGTCGTCGTGCATGGTGAGCATGATCACCCGCGCATTCGGGTGTTCTTCCACAATGCGCCGACAGACCTGGATTCCGTCCATGCCCGGAAGCCCGATGTCCAACAGCACCACGTCCGGGTTCTTGTCCATCTGCTCAAGGGCCTGCTCGCCCGTACCGGCCTCGCCGACGACCTCCACGTCCGGGCTGTGGTTCAGGAGTTCCCGCAGACCGTCGCGGAAGACTGCATGATCATCCACCAGCAGAACGCGAATCATCCCTTGCACCCCCTACATGCTGCCAATGGGAAGCGATATGGTGATATGAGTTCCTTGGCCCGGCGACGAGACAACCTCCATGTGGCCGCCGAGGGCGCGAACGCTCTCGGCCAGTGTTCGGAGGCCCATCCCCTGCGAGCGGCTCACGGCGGCCGTGTCAAACCCGCGTCCCTTGTCATCAACCGTCAGCAGGACGCGGTTCGCCTCCGCGCGCAGCGACAAGCGGGCTGAGGTCGGCCCAGCGTGCTTGCGGATGTTGTTCAGGCACTCGGTGGCGGCGCGGTACAGGAGACCTTCCACCTTGGGCCCCAGGCGCGGGAGCGGCTCCGTCACATCCAGCGTTACCGGAATGCCATACTGGACAACCTGCACCTCCACAAGCCTGCGAAGAGCCGTCAGGAGACCCTGTTGCTCCAACTCCACCGGCCGGAGCGCATGGAGGACGCGCCGCAACTGGGTTACCGAGCCTTGCAGCGCCGAGACAATCCAATCCATCTCCGCCGCGGCCCGCTGCGGGTCCGTCTCCAGATACGCCCGCGCCAACTGGGCCTTGACCAGAATGGCGGCCAGGTCGCCGCCGACGCTGTCGTGCATCTCGGTGGCGATACGGTTGCGCTCTTTCAGGATGCCCAGTTCCTCCGAGCGGGCCAGGAGTCGCGCCTTCTGCATGGCCGCCGCCACCAGGTTGGCGAACAGCCCCAGCAATTCCATCTCATCCTCGCCGAACGCGCCCTTTTCCTTGCGGCGCAGCGCCACCAGGACGCCGATGAGTTCGTCCTGCGTCTGCAGCGGCAGCGCCGCGGCAACGCCCTGGAACCCGGCCTTGGCGAGGCGCAAGGCATGGACGACCGGCTTCTTCTCGTCCGCAGCCCTACCCCACACGCCACGGCCGGGCGGCGACACAATGGGAAAGTGCTCCGCATCCGGCGGGCTAGCCGACAGGAGTTTCAGCAGGCCGTAGCGCCGATCCTGCTCGTACACGGCGATGGCATCGGCCCGAATCAGGCCGACGCCCGCCTGCGCAGCCAGGGCTGCCACGGCCTCTGCGTCCGGCATCTCCATCAGTTCCACCGACACGCGATGCAAATCTCGGAGCCTAGCGGCCCACGCCTCCATTTGGCCGTGCGAGCGGGCGCGGCTCAACGCGCTCCCCAGCGCGCCGGCAAGCATTTGGGCCAGGCGTACCTCGGCGTCGGTCCACTCGCGCGGGCCCATATGGTACAGCGACAGGACGCCGAATCCCTGCCCGCCCACGAAGACGGGCACGATCATGGCGCTCCGAATCTCCGCCTTCTCGGCGACCTCCACAACTTGGGGCGCGCCGGTGTAGTCGTCGGCACGCGTGACGATCACGGGAGCGCCCGTTTTCAGAGCGCGCTGGGCGGGCGCGCTGGGCGAGTACGTCTCCACGGCGCGCACCACCGCCTCGGGGACGTTGCGGCTGGCGAGACACCGAAGGGTCTTGCCCGATTCCGTGGCCTCGTAGATGGCGCAGGCCGAAACCCGGAGCGCCGTCTCCACCGCCAGCAATGTGGACTTGAGCAGTTTGGCAATGTCCTCCTGCTCGCTCACGTGGATGGAGACCTGATGCAGGGTCTCCAGGTCCATGCGCAACTGATTGCTGGACACGCGTAGCGCCTCATGCTCCACCGCCAAGGCCAGCAGCGAAGCCATGGCTTGCAAGAAGCGCTCCTGGGCCTGCGATGGCGGCGTATCTCCGGCGGTTGCGGCGAGGATGATCCCTTCCGGCTTCGCCTCGCCGAGGAACGCGGGCGCGAGAGCAATGTGCCGGAACGCCGCGCGCAGCGTCTGGGGCGCGTCGTCGGGATTCAGCAGCACAGGCGGCGCCACCGCTTCCTGCGAGATGACCCGCGACGCCGCATACGCGCGAACGTCGGCGATGGAATCCGCGCCCAACCTGCGGGCGATGGGAGCGGCCAGCGGCGCGGCGGGGCCGAGAAGACAGAGCGCGCCCGCCTCCCAGCCCAGGCCCGCCAGCGTGTGGTCCAGCACCGCTTCTAGGCCTTCGCCCAGGCTCGGAGCGTGCACCAGAGCAGCCTGGGCGCGGGCGAGGCACGTGAGCAGCCGCTCGCCTTCCCCAGGGGGCAACGCATACGCGGCGGGCGGTTCCCGCATCGCGGCAGCCTCACCGACCTCTACGCCCCAAGGCCCTGGGGCCACAGGTGAACGCTTCCGTCCCATTTACGACTCACGCGCAGGCTCTGCCGGAGCAGTTCGCTTTCGCAGGTGATTGATCGCGATGCCCACAGCGCCGATGACGATGGCGATGATGGCGAACACCTGCGCCGCCGCAAGGCCGCCGAGTTTCCACGCATCGGGCCGCAGCATCTCAATAAAGAACCGCCCAAACGGGTAGTAGATGAGATACGCGAAGAACACGTCGCCGTCGCGCAGGCGGGGCGCCCACTTGCGCGCGAAGATCATGAACAGGATGAAGCCCAGCAGACAGAAGAGCGATTCGTACAGGAAAACGGGATGGAATCGCTCGTAGTTCTCAAGCCCCGGCAGCCGCCTTTCGGGGGCAATGTAGATGCCCCAGGGCAGGTCGGTCGGCGGGCCGTACAGTTCCTGGTTGGCGAAGTTGCCCCAGCGGCCGATGGCCTGGGCCAGGAGCAGACCCGGCGCGGCCACGTCGGCCCAGCGGAAGAACTTCAGTTTGGCCCAGCGGGTGTAAATCCACAGGCCGAGCGCGCCACCGATGACCGCGCCGTAGATGGCCAGCCCGCCCTCCCATATCTTCAGGATGGCGATGGGATTCTGGCGGTAGTACCACCAGCCAAGGGAGCCGTCGGCGGGCGAGGAGAACACATGGTACAGCCGCGCGCCGATAATGCCGAAGATGAGGCAGAGGATGAGGCCGTTCCATACGTGTTCCGGGTCTTCGCCGCGGCGGCGCGCCTCGCGCGTGGCAACGTAGGCGGCGGCGAGAATGCCCGTTACGATGAGCAGCCCGTACCAGCGAACGGCGAACGGGCCAATCTGAAAGGCAATCGGGTTCATGAGAAGCCCTCCAACGTAGAATCGTCCTGTGGTTCCCGAAGTCGCCTCCCCGCGGCGTGTCCATCACGGGCGGCGTCCGGGAGGGTCGGTGTGCCGCTTGAATTATAGCACAATATGGGCTACAAGTGCAATCGGCGTTGCGCACGAAGTACCGTACCCCCGAGCGCGCAAGGTGCGTCGCCCGTTCCCGGTTCGTCCAGATTCGCGTTATCCGTGCACCCGCTCCTACCGAGATGCCGAGCCGAAGGCGAAGCATCTCCAGGGTTGTATCCACGGATGGCGCGCATAGGGACGCGAGATTCTTCGCCGCTTTGCGGCTCAGAATGACAGTTCGTGTAACCGCGAATAACACGAGTCCACGCGAATGGGCAAGGGATGGGGTTCACGTGCGACGCACCTCCGAGGTGCGTCGCACGTTGCCCCCCGTCCGTCATGCCGAGCCGAAGGCGAAGCATCTCCGGGGGTGTATCCACGGATGGCGCGGATTGGGCGGATGGGGGCGCGAGGTTCTTCGCCACTTCGCGGCTCAGAATGACAGTTCGTGTAACCGCGAATAACACGAGTCCACGCGAATGGGCAAGGGATGGGGTTCACGTGCGACGCACCTCGGAGGTGCGTCGCACGTTGCCCCCGCCTGTCATGGTGAGCCGAAGGCGAAGCCTCTACGGGGTGTATCCACGGATGGCGCGGCTTCACATCGCGGCCCACATGATGTATAATGTGTGCAGTCGGAAATCCGCATTCTCCACGGTGAATCTAGGCCATCTTCGTGCCATCCGCACCTAGAGGGGGACGACCGGAAATCCAAACCGAGCGCAAGCGCATCTAAACGAAAAGAAAGGAGTCGCCATGACGATAACAAAAGACGACATCATTGCGATGCTCAATGAGGATATGCGGGGCGAACACATGGCCATCGTGCAGTATCTCCTGCACGCTTACGCGATGCCCGAGAGCGCAATCCCCGCCGAGATTGAGGCCATCGCGCGCGATGAGATGCGGCACTTTGACTGGCTGGCCGACGCCATCGTGGAACTGGGCGGCACGCCCACGCTGGAGCGCGCACCTGTCCGACGGGCCGACACCCACGCGGCCAACATGCAACTGGACGTAACCGCCGAGGACGACGCCATCGCCCTGTACGAGCAGCACATCGCCGCCATTGATGACCCCAAACTGAAACGGTTGCTGGAACGCATCGTCAACGACGAGAAAGCGCATCGGGGCATCTTCCTGAAACTTGCGGAGGAAGTCAGCGCGGAGGCCGAACCGCAGCCCGCAGAGGCCTCGCCGTCTTCCCCCGACCCCGTCGCGCTGGATGTCCTGGACAAGGGGATTCGCCACGAGTACACGGTCATCTTGCAGTACCTGTGGCATTCCTTCGTTACGCCCCACTGCGACATCAGCCGCGAACTGGAGATGCAGGCCATCAATGAGATGCAGCATCTGGGCTGGCTTGCCGAGGAGATGGCGGGGATAGGCGGCCCCGTGGAGATTGAGCGCACGGCGGTGAACCAGAGCGCCGACACCGCCGCCATGCTCGCCGCCGACATCCGCGCCGAGCGCGAAGTAACCCAGGTGTACTCGGAGCAACTCAACAAGATCGCGGACGAGGGGCTGAAGGCCCTCATCGCCCGCATCCGCGACCACGAAGTGTATCACGATGCCGTCTTCTCGGACCTGCTCCAGTCGCTCCAGAAGGCGAGCGAAAAGGCCCCGTCTCCAACGAAGGGATTCACCGTCGGTAGTCTCAAAGAGTAGAAAACACAAAGAAGGAGGACATCATGTCGGACCTACTTATGCGAGAAGAAGCGCCCCTCACGAGCGAAGAGTGGGTGAAACTGGACAGCCTTGTGGTGGAAGTGGCGAGGAAGACCCTGGCCGGGCGCCGCTTCCTGCACCTGTTCGGCCCCCTGGGCGCGGGCGTCCAGGTTGTGCCGGTGGACCGGCTGGGCGGCGTAACCGGCGCGGCCGTCGGGTTTGAGGGCGAGGAGGCCGAGGCGGTGGAGTTGGCTGAGCGTGAGTTCATCCCGCTCACCACCATCTCCAAGGAATTCGTCCTGCGATGGGAGGACCTGGCCCTGGCGCGCCAGCACAGCGGCGAGGTGGACTTCAGCCCGGCGGCAGCAGCGGCATTCACCGTGGCCCGCGCCGAGGACGCGCTCCTGTTCAACGGCCAGGCCAGGGAGCCCGGCCTGCTCAAGGCGAAGGGCCGCACCACTGTGCCGCTGGGCGAGTGGGAGACCACGCCCGGCGCGGCGCTGGAGGCCGTGCTCTCCGCCTGGAGCAAACTCACGGCGGCCGGGTTCGCCGGCGACTTCGCCCTGGTACTGAGCAACCACCTGTTCGCCAAACTCCACCGGGTCAACGGCGGGACGGGCGTCCTGGAAATCGCCCAGATTCGCGAACTGGTGAAGACCGTCGTGCCGACGCCGGCGCTCAAGCCCAACCAGGCGTTTCTTGTGGCCGCCGGCCCCGAGAACCTGGACCTCGCCATCGGCCAGGACATCATCACCGCCTATCTCGGGCCGGATGGCATGGATCACGTCTTCCGCGTCTTTGAGAGCCTGGCGCTTCGGGTCAAACGCCCTGGCGCCATCTGCACGTTTGAGTAGTCGTAGCCAGCAACGAGTAGGCCCGTCGGGTGGATGCCACGCATGGCCCACCCGACGGGCGCTGCCACTCCATCGCGCCGCGCCTCGGTTCGGGTTGCGTATGACCCGCGTCATAGACTCCAACTGCGCTGTTTGGTAAAATAGGACTTGTAAAGTATAATTTTAGCGAAGTCCGTCCAACCTGCGACGGACAGGAGGGTTCACATGAGTCCAAGACCTCGCCTAGACGATTTGCACCTGGGCATCGGCAAACGGGCGCGGCTGTACCGGCTCCTGTACGAGCACGGCCCGGGCAACGGCACGATGCTCTTGCTCCCCATTGACCAGGGGCTGGAACACGGGCCGGTAGACTTCTTCGCCAACCCGGAGGCGCTGAACCCGGAGTATCAGGCGCGGCTGGCCCTGGAGGGCGGCTATTCGGGCATCGTCTTCCATATCGGCCTGGCCGAGAAGTACATGCCCAAATTCGCCGGCAAGGTGCCCCTCGTCCTGAAACTCAACGGCAAGACCAACATCCCGCCCGACGATGAAGCCTTCTCGCCGCAGACGGCCACCGTAGAGGATGCCGTCCGCCTGGGGGCCGACGCGGTCGGGTACACGCTGTACGTCGGATCGCCCGCCCAGGACCAGGACTTCATCCAGTTCATGCAGATTCGGGCGGAGGCCGAGCGATTCGGGATGCCCGTCATCGTGTGGGCGTATCCGCGCGGCTGGGCGGTGGAGGAGAAGGGCGGCCGCGATAGCCTGTACGCCGTGGACTACGCCGCGCGCGTGGCCGACGAACTCGGCGCCGACGTGGTGAAACTCAACGTGCCCGACTTTGAGCCGGAGAAGAATCAGGCGTCGCCCAAGCCGTACAACACCCTGCACCTGGACTACGCCCAGGCCGTTCGCAAGGTGGTGGAATCGGCGGGCAAGACCATGGTGCTGTTCTCCGGCGGGAGCAAGATAGGCGACGAGGACTTGCTGGAGAAGGCCCGCATCTGCATGGAGGCGGGAGCCACAGGGCTCATCTTCGGGCGCAACATGTGGCAACGCCCGTATCACGAGGGCCTGGCCCTGACGGCGAAAATCAAGGAGATTATGCGGAGTGTGTAGCGGCTCCGCAGGCTCTATGACCTTAAGAACACCTTACATGGAGTGATACTGACAAGGCGATGGCAGTGAGAGAAATCCTTGTAAACGGGCACCCTGCCCTGCGCAAGCGGGCGAAGGAGGTCAAGCGCGTCACGCCCGAAATCCAGGCGCTGTGCGCCGACATGATGGAGACCATGCGGGCCGCGCCCGGCGTGGGACTCGCGGCCAATCAGGTGGGCATCCTGCAGCGCGTCGTGGTGATAGAGGTGCCGGAGGAGGAGGACGAGTTCCTCGGCGGCAAGGCGTTTTGCCTCATCAACCCCGAGATCGTCAGCGCCAGCGGCTCGCAGATCGGCAACGAGGGCTGCCTTTCGGTGCCGGGCTACGTGGGCGAGGTAGAACGCTACGAGAGCGTAGTCGTCCGGGCGCTGACCGAACAGGGCAAGCGGGTGAAACTTTCGGCCCGCGGCTTCTTGGCCCGCGTCCTCCAGCACGAGATAGACCACCTGGACGGGATTCTCTACATTGACAAACTGACCAGCCCCGACAAGTTGTACAAGGTACAAGAGGGCGAGGAAGAAGTGGAAGAAGCGTAGGCTTCTCCCAAGATGAGGTGAGAGTGCTATGCAGAGTTCCATCCGACTGGGGAAAATCAAGGGCATTCCTGTTGGGCTACACTACACGTGGTTCATCATCTTCGTGTTGGTCAGCCTGAGCCTGGCCCAGTTCTTCTTCCCAAACGAGTACCCGGGCTGGAACGCGGCCGTCTACTGGGTCGTCGGCATTGTTACGAGCCTGCTGTTCTTCGGCTCGGTGCTGGCCCACGAACTGGCCCATAGCGTCGTCGCGCGCCGATTCGGCGTGCCCGTGCGGAACATCACGCTGTTCCTGTTCGGCGGGGTGGCCTCCATCACCCGCGAGGTCCGCCAACCCGTGCAGGAGTTGCTCATGTCGGTGGCGGGGCCGCTGTCCAGCATGGTGTTGGCAGGGCTGTTTGCCATCGTCGGCCTGGCCCTGCGGACGCTGGCCGAGCCTGTCGCGGCGGGCGCGATGTACCTGGCCCGCATCAACCTGCTGCTGGGGCTGTTCAACCTGCTGCCCGGGTTCCCGCTGGACGGCGGGCGCGTGTTCCGCTCCATCGTCTGGGCGCTCACAGGCCAGTACGAGCGCTCCACCCGCATCGCGGCGGGCCTGGGCCAGGCGTTCGCGTACCTGTTCATCGTCGCGGGCATCTTCATGGCGCTGGCCGGCAGAATCGGCGACGGCATCTGGCTGGCCCTCATCGGCTGGTTCATGGACAACGCCGCTTCCAGCAGCTTCCGCCAGGTGCGCCTGAAGGAGAGCCTCCAGGGTTACACGGCGGCAGACCTGATGCGCACGCACTGCACCGCGATCCCCACCGGCGTGTCGCTCGCGACCCTTGTGGACGAGCACGTGCTCCCCGAAGGCCAGCGATGCTTTCTCATCACCGACGGCGACGCCCTGCGCGGCCTGGTTACGCTCCACGAGATTCGGCGGGTCCCGCGAGACCGTTGGCCGGTAACGCTGGTGGAGCAGGCGATGACGGCGGTGGATGCCCTGCACGCCGTGCCGCCCGACGCCGACGCCTACAGCGTCCTGGAGCGCATGGACGAGTACGACGTGAACCAGATTCCCGTGGTGCAGGGCGGGCGGCTTATCGGCATCATCGCGCGGGACAGCATCCTGCACTTTATCCGTACCAAAAGCGAACTGGGCATGTAGGGAACGCTGCGGCGCGCCGCACGGGGATACGCCACAAGGCGCATCCCAATCCCGATGGCCACCGGCCACCGGCTAATGGCTAATGGCTAATGGCTAACGGCTAACCAGCCCGCACCACCCTACGACAAGGAGATACCATGACGGAGAAGATATACGAACTGGAAAGCGCATGGAAACTGGCCATACGGCGGGAGCAGGACGCCCACGATTTCTACGTCCGCATGGCCCGCTCGGCCAGCGACGCGGCGGTCAGGGCCTTCTTTGAATCCCTGGCCGAAGAGGAGTTGCGGCACAAGGCCCGGCTGGAAGACGAGTTTCGCCGCGCGTTCCAGCCCGACCTGGAAGAGGCCCGCGTGCGAACGGGCACCTTCGTGCACGACTTCCACCGAGGCCACCAGCCGCCCGGGTTCTCATGGCTGGAGTGGGAAGACGAGTCGTTTCGCCTGGCGCGGGAACTGGACGTGCCCATCCTGCTGGACATCAGCGCGTCGTGGTGCCACTGGTGCCACGAGATGGACGAGAGGACTTACGCGGACCCCGAAGTGGCCGCGCTCATCAACTCGGACTTCATCCCCATCCGCGTGGACACGGACAAGCGGCCCGACGTCAACCGCCGCTACAACATGGGCGGCTGGCCCACCACCGCCTTCCTCACCCCCGACGGCGAAGTCCTCACCGGCGGCACCTACCTGACCGTGCCCCAGTTCCTGGACGTGGCCCGCAAGGTGAGCGAGTACTACCGCGCCAACAAGGGCAAGATTCGCGAGCGGTTGGAAGAACTCCGCAACGATGTGGCTGCCGCGTCGGTGGCCGGCATCGCCACGGAGGACTTGAGCCTGCACATCGTGGAGGACGCCGTCTCCGTCATCTTGCAGGGGTTTGACAAGGAGAACGGCGGCTTCGGCACCGAACCCAAGTTCCCCATGCCCGAGTCGCTGGAATTGGCCCTGGCCGAATATCAGCGCAGCGGCGCGGAGCAACTGCGGGTGATCGTGGAGAAGACGCTCCACGCGATGGCGTCGGGCGGGATGTACGACCCCGTGGAGGGCGGGTTCTTCCGCTACTCCACCACGCGAGACTGGAGCATCCCGCACTACGAGAAGATGGCGGAGGATAACGCCAAACTCCTGGCCCTGTACACTCACGCTTATCAGGTCTTCGGCGACCCATTCTATCGCGACGTGGCCGCCGATGTGGTGCGCTACATCCTGCGCACGCTGACCGACGAGCGCGGCTTCTTCTACGCCAGCCAGGACGCCGACGAGGAGTACTACAAACTCGGCGCCGCGGAACGCGCCCAGCGCAAGCCGCCCTATGTGGACAAAACGCCCTACACAGACTACAACGCCATGCTCATCTCGGCGCTCCTGCAGGCGGGCGTGGTCCTGGACGACCGCGCCCCGACCGAGGCCGCCCTGCGCGCCGTGGACGCCATCTGGGAGCGCCACTACGACGAGGCGCGCGGCCTGGCCCACACCCGCGGGCCGCAGGGGGAGGTCTGGGGCCTTCTCACCGATGCGATTTGGATGGCGCACGCCCTTCTGGATGCCCACGAGTTCACCAGCGAGCCGCGCTTCCTTGACCGCGCCGCGCGCGTGATGGACTTCGTGTACGCGCACCTGCAGGACGCCGCCGGCGGGTTCTACGACCGCGTGGACGACCCCAACGCCCTGGGCAAACTGCGCGAGCGGGACAAATCCATCACCGAAAACGCCGTCGCGGCGCACGCGGCCCTGCGGCTCCACGCCTTCACCGGCGACGCGAAGCACCGCGAAGCCGCCGGCAAGGCGTTGGCGTGCTTCGGCGAGGTGTACAAGGCGTATGGGTACTTCGCATCGGGGCATGCCATGGCGGTCGCCGCGTACCTGGGTCAGCCGATTCAGGCCATCATCGTGGGCAGCGCCGACGACGAGCGGACGCGAGACCTGCGCCAAGCGATGCTGCGGCTCTACGCGCCGTATCGGGTCATCCAGGTCGTGGATCCCACGTGGGAGCGCGAGCGCCTGGCGCGCCTGGGCTACCCCGCGGAACCCGCGCCGCGCGCCTATATCTGCGTCGGGCTTACCTGCGCCCAACCCACCGACAAGCCGCAGGAGATTGAGGGCATCGTGCGGCCGCTGGTTTCGCCCTGGCGCGGGCGAACGCCCAGAGATTCGTAACAAACGCGCGGTTGTCGCAGACTACGCCGGGAGGTGCGCGTGAAACTCGTCCAGATCGGCATATCGTTGGTGGTCATCGCGTTCGTAGCCTGGATTGGCGACCGCCAACGCCATCTCGCGGGGTTGGCGGCCGCCATGCCGCTGACGATTCCGCTCACCATGTGGATCGTGTTCACGAAAACCGGCCATGATTACCAGAAGACGGCCGAATTCGCCGGCGGGGCGATTACCAGCATCCTGGGGACGACGGTCTTCGTGGTGGTGTGCTATCTCCTGCTGCGGGCGCGGCTCCATTTTGGCCTGGTGATCGCGGGCGGGTACTTGGCGTGGTTCGCGGTCATCGCCCTGCTGCCGCAACTGGTTGAGCGCGCAGGCCACCTGATGACCTGGCTACAACGGTAACATGCACTGCATGGGAGGAACAGGATGGGCAAGACACACGACGAAGAACACAAGGCGCGACTGATGGCCGTGCTTCGCGACGCTATGGAACTGGAGCGGCGCGGCCACGCCTTCTACTTGGAAGCCGCGGAGGCGACTTCCGCCGCGCGCGGCAAGGGCATGTTCTTGACCCTCGCCAAGGACGAACTGGATCACCTGGCGTACCTGGATAGCGCGTTCCGCGCGCTGCTGAAGGACGGTGCGCTGCCCGCCATGCCCGCGCCGGCGCCCGCCGAGCCCACGGCCAAGCCCAAACGGCCGGAGGTCTTCCCATCGCCCAAGGAGGCCGCCCGCGAAATCAAGGCCACGGCGGGCGAACTGGACGCCCTGAAGCGCGGCATGGAAGCCGAGCAGGACTCCATCGCGCTGTACAGCCAGGCCGCGGCCCAGGCCGAAACTGACGCCGAGAAGGCCCTGTTCGGCTCGCTGGTCGCCGTGGAGCAGGGCCACCTCGCCATCCTGCAGGGCGAGTACGACTACATCAACCAGACGGGGTTCTGGATGGGATTCCAGGAGTTCAGCATGGAGTCGTTCGGCTAGATTCGGTTCCGAAGCCTGTGGGCGCGTACTGTCATTCTGAGCGGCAAAGCCGCGAAGAATCTGTATCGCCGGCGCGTGGCGGCGCAGGTGTAGAGCAAGTTGACAACTTGCTCCACGGGGGGTGTGCCCATCCCCGCGCGGGTGTGTAGAGCAAGTTGACAATTTGCTCCACGGGGGCGGCTCCCTGTGCCGCCAGGCAGTGCGCGTAACCAAGCGTTTGGCGTAACAAAGGAGGTGCGATGAAGAACGACATGACATTTGTCCTCGGCGGCGAGGCCGGGCAGGGTGTGGAGTCCACGGGCGCGGGGTTCGCCCTGGCCCTCGCGCGCGCGGGGCTGCACGTGTTCGCGGTGCCCGATTACCGCTCGCGCATCCGCGGCGGCCACAACTTCTTCCAGATTCGCGCGGGCGACTACGAATTCTTTTCCCACAACGAGCAGGTACACCTGGCGCTGGCCCTGACCCGCGAGGCCGTGGATTTTCACGTGCGGCAGTTGGTGCCCGGCGGCGCCATCGTATACGACACCGGGCTGAAGGTGGACAAATCCACCTGGCCCGACGGCGTGCAGGATTTCGCCATGCCCATCATGGACCTGGTACAAGGGGCCGGCGGTAACAAGTTGATGGCGAACACCGCCATGGTGGGCATCGCCGCGGGCCTCACGGGGCTAGACCTGCGCTTCGTGGAAGGCGTGATTGAGGACAACTTCGGGCGCAAGCGCGGCGAGAGCCTGGCCGAGGCCAACCTCAAGGTGGCCCGCGCGGCCTACGAGTACGCCCGCGCCCACTTCGCCGAGCGGTTCCCGTTCAAACTGGAGGCCGTGGACGCGCCCAAGCGCCTGCTCATCAGCGGGAACCCGGCCATGTCGCTGGGCGCGCTGGCCGGCGGATGCCAGTTCATGGCGGGCTACCCCATGACGCCCGGCTCCCCTATTCTGGAGATGATCACCGCCAAGGCCGCCGAGTTCGGCGTGGTAACCAAGCACGCCGAGGACGAAATCGCGGCCATCTGCATGGCAATCGGCGCAGGGCGCGCCGGCGCGAGGGCCGCCACCGCCACGTCGGGCGGCGGGTTCTCGCTCATGGTGGAGGCGCTGGGCCTGGCGGGCATGACAGAAGTCCCCGTCGTCATCTTTGAGGTACAGCGCCCAGGCCCGTCCACCGGCCTGCCCACCCGCACCGAGCAGAGCGATCTGATGTTCGTGCTCCACGCGTCCCAGGGCGAGTTCCCGCGCATCGTCCTGGCCCCGGGAACGATAGAAGAAGCCTTCCGCGATGGCTGGCGCGCCTTCAACCTGGCCGAAAAGTACCAGTGCCCGGTCATTGTTCTCTCGGATCATTTCCTGGCCACCTCGCTGCAAACGGTACCGCCCGAGGCGCTGGACTTTGACGGCGTCGCTATTGACCGCGGGGCCATGCTCACGCCCGAGCAATTGGACGCGCTGGAAGGCGAGTACAAGCGGTTCGCCTTCACCGAGGACGGCATCTCGCCGTGGGCGCCGCCGGGGCATCCGAAGGGCGTCTACCGTGCGGCCAGCGACGAACACGACGAGTACGGCAGCATAGAGGAAGACGCGACCAATCGCCGCCGCATGATGGAGAAGCGGATGCGGAAACTGGAGGCCGCCCGCGCCGACATGTTGCCGCCCAAGGTGTACGGGCCCGGACGCGCGGGCATCACCTTCGTGTCCTGGGGCTCCGGCTACTATCCCGTGCGCGAGGCCATGCGCATCCTGGCGCAGCAGGGCGTGTCCAGCAACTTCCTGCACCTCACCGACATCTGGCCCTTCCCCGCGCAGGCCGTGGCCGACGCCCTGCGTGGAGCCAAGCGCATCGTGTCGGTGGAGAGCAACTACACAGGCCAGATGGCTGGCCTCATTCGCCGCGAGACGGGCATCCACATTGAGGAGCAGATTCTGCGGTACGACGGCAGGCCCATCTCGCCGGAGTACATCCTGCGGGGATTGGAGGGGGCGTAACATGGTAACGGTCAAGGATTATCAGAGCCCGGTAACGCCAACCTGGTGCCCGGGCTGCGGCAACTTCGGGATTCACCAGGCCGTGAAGATGGCGCTGGCCGAGTTGGGGCTTGAGCCGCACCAGGTGATGCTGGTGTCGGGCATCGGGCAGAGCAGCAAACTGCCGGACTACACCCATGCCAACGGATTCATGACATTGCACGGGCGGGCCATCCCCTGCGCCACCGGCGTGAAACTGGTGCGCCCCGACCTGAAGGTCATCGTCCACAGCGGCGACGGCGACGGCTATGCCGAGGGGATGGGCCACATGGTGCACGCCGCCCGCCGCAACATCGGCATCGTGCACATCGCCCACAACAACCAAATCTACGGCCTGACCAAAGGGCAGTATTCGCCCACCAGCGCCCAGGGCACGCGCTCCAGCACGTCGCCAGAAGGCTCCATAGACCGCCCGGTGAATCCCCTGCTCATCGCGCTGGCGGCCGGGGCCACCTTCGTCGCCCGCGCGTTCTCCAAGAACAGCCGCGAACTGGCCGACATCATCAAGGCGGCCGTGCAGCACCGAGGCTACGCCCTCATAGACGTACTCCAGCCGTGCGTTACGTTCAACCGCGTGAACACCTACGAATGGTACGGCGAGCGCGTGTACCCCGTGAGCCAGGAGCCGGACTACAACCCGTCCGACCTGAACTGGGCCATGCGCATCGCGCAAGTGTGGGGCGACCGCATCCCTGTGGGCATCCTCTACCAGACCGAGGACGTGCCCGCCTACGAAGAGCAAGTTCCCGCGCTGAAGGCGGGGCCGGTAGGCCTGCGGCCCATTCGCCCGATTCCCGCGGACAAGGCGCAGGCGCTCAAGGCCGCGTACATGTAACGGGGGACCAGTATGAGCGTCGTCATATACACCACGCCAACTTGAGGGTATTGTTACATGGCGAAAGAGTTTCTTTCGCAGCGCGGCGTGCCCTTTGTGGAGAAAGACGTGAGCCGCGACCCGACCGCGGCGCAGGAGATGGTGCGGCGATCGGGCCAGCGCGGCGTGCCGGTCATCGTCGTGGGCGATCAGGTCATCGTAGGATTCAATCGCCCGCTGCTGGAGGAGGCCCTGAGCCGAATGCGGCTGGAACTGGGCGTAACGGTGGCCGATGCGGCGCGATTGCAGCGCAAGTACAACCTGTCCGTGGGCCAGGGGGCGCTGGTGGGTTCCGTGAAGCCCGGCTCGCTGGCGGCGCAGGCGGGCCTCCAGGCCGGGGACGTCATCGTGGAGATCGCGGGCATCCCCATTCGCACGGCGCAGGATGTAACCGACGCCCTGGCCCGCTTGCAGTCGGCCCGACAGGTTGAGATCGCCTGGGTGCGGGGAACGCAGACCCTGCGCGGCGTGGCGCGGCGGTAACGGGCGCAGCGTAGCGGCCCTTGCGATGGCGAACAAGACACGCTATACTCCATCCGCAATACTCACTGAGGAGAGGGGATCATGGAAGACAAGACCATTCTGGAAGCCCTGAAATTGGCAGCACACAAAGAGCAAGACGCTCGCAAGTTCTACCTGGAATCGGCATCGCGCGTGAAAGACGCCTGCGGACGGGAGATGTTCCTCACCCTGGCGGACGAGGAGCAGCACCACCTGACCATGGTGCAGCGGCAGTACGAATCGCTGATGGGCGGCAGCGGCTGGGTGGGGTTCGCGGAGGCGGCCGCGGTGGCCGAGTTTGAGCCGCTCAAGGCCCGCGAGAACCTCAAGCGCGAGGTCAGCGAGGCCACCACCGAGGCCGATGCCCTGTTGCTGGCCATCCAGTTGGAGAACGACAGTTACGACCTGTACGTACAGCAGGCCGAGCGCGTTTCCGACCCCGCGGGCAAGCAAATGTACCGCTACCTGGCCCAGGCCGAGCGCCGCCATTTTGACATCCTGATGCTCAACTACGAGCACCTGACTACCACGGGCGGCTACCTGGGCATGGCCGCCAAATCCTGTGAGTGAGGAGCCATGACGGAACACGTGAACCAGGCGTTGCTCGCCCTGGAGATGGCCCTCCAGACCGAGCGCGACGGACGGGAGTTCTACCTGAATGCCGCAGCGGCCACGGCGCACGAGGGCGGGCGGACGCTCTTCTCCCGCCTTGCCGACGACGAACTGGCCCACCTGGCCCTATTGCAGGCGCGAAAGGAGGCGCTGCTCCAGGAGGGGCGGTGGCTGCCGATGAGCGAGCGGCTGTCGGCCTCGGTCCCCTCCACGCCGATATTCGCCACGCCGCTGGCCGCCGGCGAGTTGAACGCATACACGTCAGACCTCTCGGCCCTGCGCATCGCCTACCTGCGCGAGCGGGACGCCGTGGAGTTCTACGCCCGCGCCGCCGAACAGACCGACGACCCCGACGGCAAGGAGATGTACCGCGCGCTGGCCCAGATGGAGCAGGCGCACCAAGACGCGCTGGAAACCGAATACAAGGTGCTGTCCGAGCAATTCAAAGCCGCGATGGGTTTTGCACCGTTCTAGACAAGGAGGATAGACATGAGTCCAATTGACGAGAAATTGCTGGAGCCCTTGCGCCAGGGCATGATCAACGAAATCCGCGGGCGCGCCTTCTACCTGGAGGCCGCGAAACGCAGCGCCCACCCCGCAGGGGCCAAGATGTTCACGTCCCTTGCCCGCGACGAAGAGGGGCATCTCCAGGTGCTCCAGCAGCAGTACCAGGCCATTACCCACAAGGGACACTGGCTGACGCTGGAGGATGCGCGGAAGGCCACCGAGCCCCCGCCCGAGTTGAACCTGTTCCCCTCGGGCCAGGAGAAAGACCTGCCCGACGACGCCGACGACCTGAAGGCGCTGGAACTGGCCATGGGGTTTGAAAAGCGGGGATACGAACTGTACAAGCGCGCCGCCGAAACGTCCCAAGACCTGACCGCCAAGGCCATGTACGAGTTCCTGGTACAGGAGGAGAGCCGCCACTACGACCTGCTGCAGAATTCGTATCACTACCTCAAGGACAAGGGGCTGTGGTTCTTCCAAGATGAGGAGAAGCCCATCTTTGAAGGGTAACGCAGGGGTCGGGCGCTTCATTCTGCAAACACATAGAAAGGAGACGAACGTATGAAGGAAATGACCAAGGAGAACCTGAAGGCTGCATTCGCGGGCGAGAGCCAGGCCCACATGAAGTACCTCGCCTTCGCCGACCAGGCGGAGAAGGAGGGCTTCGTCAACGTGGCGCGGCTGTTCCGCGCCATCGCCTACGCCGAGCAGGTCCATGCCACCAACCACCTGCGCACGGTCGGCGGGCTGGGCGCGACCAAGGACAACCTAGGGGTGGCCATCGGCGGCGAGACCTTTGAGGTGGACGAGATGTACCCCGCCTATCTCGCCGTCGCCAGGGAGCAGGGCGAGAAACCCGCCGAGCGCACCATGCACTGGGCGCTGGAGGCCGAGAAGATTCACCAGACCATGTACGGCGAGGCCAAGGCGTCGGTGGACAAAGGCGTAGACATCCAAATCGGCGAGATTTGGATTTGCGGCATGTGCGGCTACACGGTAGAGGGCGAACCGCCCGACAAGTGCCCCGTCTGCGGCGCCCGCCGAGAACAGTTCAAGAGTTTCTAGAGCGCAAGGAGGCGAACACCATGGACAAATGGGAATGCATGGTCTGCGGTTACGTGTACGACCCGGCGGTGGGCGACCCCGACTCGGACATCCCGCCCGGAACGGCCTTTGAGGACTTGCCCGATGACTGGGTTTGCCCCCAGTGTGGCGCGACCAAAGACATGTTTGAGAAGGTCGTAGACTAGGTGCAAACTCCCCTCGGCGGGCGCGCTCCATCGTCCGCCGAGGGGCAGCCCTCGTGAATCAGCCCCAAACCTGCGCGGGCGGCCGGTGCGCCAGGCCCATCGCCGCCGCAATCCATTCGCGCACCGAGTGGAACACCGGCACGCCCTGCGCCTCTATCGCCTGCGACATCTTCGCTGTGAACGGCCCGCCCGTCGCGCCCACCAGAATCGGCTTCTTCCGCCTGCGGTTCAGTTCGCCCAGAGCCTCGGCAATGTCCTCCCCCACCGGCGTATCCTGGAACACGAACCAGGGCATGACAATGGCCACATTGGGGTCGTCCAGCAGCGCCTGGATGCCCACGGCGTAGTCCGATGTGGTGGCCGAGCCGGTAACATCAATCGGGTTCTGCACCAGGTAGAACGGTGGGTACACCTTCTGGAGCGCGGCCACCGTTGCCGAATCCAGGTCGGGCAGCGCCAGGCCGTACTCGGGCAGCAGGTCAATCCCCTGCACCATGGTGCCCGCGCCGTTGCTGATCATCGCGACGCCGTTGCCGCCGGCCCTGGGCTGCATGGCCAGCGCCTTGCTGACGGCGAACAGTTCCTCGTAACTGTCCACGGCGATGAGACCCGCCTGCCGAAATGCGCCCTGCCACACGGCATAGGTGCCGCCGAAGAAGCCAGTGTGGGAGATGGACGCGCGGGCCGACCGCAGGGTGCGCCCGGGCTTGAACACCACCACAGGCTTCATCTGCGCCACGCGGCTGGCCGTCGCCAGGAACTTGCGGCCGCGCTTCAGGCCCTCAATGTAGCAGGCCACCACCCGCGTGTGCGGATCCTCGGCCAGGTAGGCCAGCAGGTCCGCCTCGTCCACGTCTATGCGGTTGCCGTAGGACACGAACTTGCTAACGCCGACGTTGTGCAGGTCCTCCATGAGGGCCGCGCCCACCGTGCCCGATTGGGTGAGGATGGACACCGGCCCCAGCGGCGGGCGCACCATGCGCTCGTGCACCTGGAAGAACGTGTCCAGGCGCGTCTCGCCGTCAAACACGCCGATGCAGTTGCAGCCGACGATGCGGACGCCGCACTCGCGGGCCAGGCGGGCGATTTCCGCCTCCAGCGCTTCGCTGTCGCCGCCCAGTTCCTTGCCCCCTCCGGAGATGATGACCATGGCGTGGATGCCCTTCGCCGCGCACTCCCGCAGCAAATCCGGCACCATGCCCAGCGCCACCGTTACCACCACCAGATCCACCGGCTCCGGGATGGCCGACAGGCTGGGATACGCCCGCAGCCCCATGACTTCGTCGCGGGTGGGGTTCACGGGGAAGACCTTGCCCCGGTAGTCGTGCAGCGCCAGGCTGTCCAGGACGGCGTTGCCCACCTTGCCGGGCGTGGCCGACGCGCCGATGAGGGCCACGGACTTCGCCTTGAAAAACAAATCCAGGTAGGACGTATCGGGCGGCTCGTGGGCCAGGGGTTGCCCGCCCTCGCGGAGTAGGATTTTGGCGTCCAGCACGCGGTGCTCATCGCCCCACACGACGATGGGGTTGAGGTCCACCGAGTCCAGGCGGTCGGCCAGGTCCATGCCCATCCGCGCCGCGTTCCTGAGCAACTCCACCAGCATCGCCCTGGAGACGGGCGGCTGGCCGCGGTAGCCGTCCAGGATGACCTTGCCGCGGATTTCGTCAATCATCGCCTCGGCGTCGGCGCGGGTGATGGGCAGCACGCGGAAACTGACGTCCTGGAAGACCTCCGTGAGGATGCCACCGAGGCCGAATAGGATGGTGGGGCCGAACTGGGCGTCGTTGTTCAGGCCGATGATGATCTCCACGCCGCCGCGCACCATCTCCTCCACGGTAACGCCGTCAATGCGGGCAGCGGGTGCTTTGGCGCGAACGTCGGCCATCATGCGGCGGAACGCCGCGCGCACCTCGTTGGCGGTGTTCAGGTTCAGGGCCACGCCGCCAACGTCGGTCTTGTGCAGGATGTCGGGCGAGGCGATTTTCAGCGCCACGGGGAAGCCGATGGCGGCGGCCTTTGCCGCGGCTTCGTCGGCGGTGGCGGCCGGTTCGCTTCGGGGCGCTCGGAAGCCATACTGTCGGTACACGGTTCATCCTCCGGTCTGGGTTGGGCACGGGCCTCTGTGCGGATTATAGCACGGCGGGGGCGGGGGTTCCAAGTGCGCGGGGGACGGGAGCGTGAATCCGAAACGTGCGACGCACCACCGGGGTGGGGCGCGCCGTATTAGCACCAAACAGCACAGCAAGCGAACCGGGCGCCAGCATCGGTGGGAAAGTATATTGGGTTTT
>JBBIHX010000022.1:0-29978 GCA_037446815.1 Caldilineae bacterium
CGCGGCTTCGCCGCTCGGAATGACAGATTGCGGCAGGCGAGGGGGCGGGGCCGCGCGGGGCTGAAGCCGCTAGGCAACGTGCGTTGCGCGCCTGCGCGGGGCTTGACCATTTGGTGTCTCCGTATATAATTCCCTGCGGAGGCGCAAAGGGGCGCTGCTGCCGTCCCATTGCAATTTCTGCAAGGAGGCGCAAATTGTACGACATCCTCTACCGCGAAGACCTGGCGCCGGTAACCAAACTCATTGAGGTCAAGGCCCCGCTGGTCGCCAGGAAGGCCCGAGCCGGTCAGTTCGTCGTCATTCGGGTCAACCAGAAGGGTGAGCGCATCCCCCTAACCATCGCCGATTTTGACAGGGAGAAAGGGACGCTCACTCTTATTTTCCAGGAAGTCGGCAAAACCACTATGATGCTGGGGACGAAGCGCGCGGGCGATTACCTGGCCAGCGTTGTCGGCCCCCTGGGCCACCCCAGCGAGATTGAGAACTACGGCACCGTTATCTGCGTTGGGGGCGGCGTCGGCATCGCGCCCATCTTCCCCATTGCCCGCGAACTGAAGCACGCGGGCAACCGGGTGATCTCCATCATCGGCGCGCGCAACAAGGACCTCCTCTTCTGGGAAGACCGCATGCGCTCCGTCAGCGATGAGGTCATCGTAACCACCGACGACGGCTCTTACGGGCGCAAGGCGCTGGTAACCGAGCCGCTCAAGGAGATGCTCCAGGCGGGGCTGAAGCCCGCCCGCATCTGGGCTATCGGCCCGGCCATCATGATGAAGTTCGTGTCGCTGACTACCCAGCCGTTCGGCGCGCCCACCATCGTGAGCCTGAATTCCATCATGGTGGACGGCACGGGGATGTGTGGCGCGTGCCGCGTGTCCATCGGAGGGCAGACGCGCTTTGTCTGCGTGGAGGGGCCGGAGTTTGACGGCCACCAGGTGGACTGGAACTTGCTCTTGGAGCGCCAGCGCATCTACGTGGACGAGGAGAAGCGGGCCCTGGAGCACTGGAAGGCCCACGGCTGTGGGTGCGACGGCGAATGCTAGTAGGCTAATTCACCGCGGAGAGCACAGAGATCGCGGAGATAACGAGACTGGTAGGTCACCCACGGGAGTTCGGGGGCCACAATGTTAGCAAGAGAGGTGGACAAAATCACGGAGGCCATCATTGGCGCGGCCATACAGGTGCACCGCTCGCTGGGCCCGGGGCTGCTGGAATCTACCTACGAGGCGTGCCTGGAGTACGAGTTGATTCAGAAAGGACTTCGGGTGGAGCGGCAGAAACCCTTGCCAGTCGTTTACCGTGACGTGCGTTTAGACTGCGGTTACCGCATTGACTTGCTGGTGGAAGATGCGGTGGTGGTTGAGGTGAAGGCGGTTGATCATCTGGCGCCCATTCATGACGCACAAATGCTGTCGTACCTGAGGTTGTCCGGTTGCCAGGTGGGTTTGCTCATCAACTTTAACACAAAGATGCTCAAACAGGGAATCCGCCGGTTCGTGCACGGTTTGCCCGAAACGTAGGAGTTTGGAGCCTTCTTTTCCCTCTGTGATCTAGGCGATGCGCCGATGCATGTTATAGAAAGCATCGGGTTCACGGAGCGTTCGGGGAGAAGGACCAGATTCATATTCTCTGCATTCTCCGCGATCTCAGCGGTGAATGCAGCGCTAAAGGAGAAGACACAATGCCGCGTGAGCAAATTGAGCGACAAGAGATGCCGGCCCAGGATCCGCAGGAGCGGATTCACAACTTCTACGAGGTTGCCCTCGGCTATCCCGAAGAGATCGCCATGCTGGAGGCACGGCGTTGCCTCCAGTGCAAGAAGCCGACGTGCGTGGAGGGGTGCCCGGTGGAGGTGCCCATCCCTCAGTTCATCCTGGCCCTGCGCGAGGGGGATTTGGCCGGCTCCATCCGCGTCATGAAGACGAAGAACAATCTGCCGGCCATCTGCGGGCGCGTGTGCCCCCAGGAGACCCAGTGCGAAGCCAAGTGCGTGCTGGGCAAGAAGGGCAAGCCCGTCGCCATCGGCCGGCTGGAGCGATTCATCGCCGACTGGGAGCGCAGGACAGGTGTGCAGAAGCCCGACATCGCGCCGTCCACGGGCAAGAAGGTGGCCGTCATCGGCGCGGGGCCTGCCGGGCTGACGGCGGCGGGCGACCTGGCCCGCTATGGCCACAAGGTTACCATCTACGAGGCGCTCCACGCGCCGGGTGGCGTCCTCATCTACGGCATCCCCGAATTCCGCCTCCCCAAGGACGTGGTGCGGGCCGAGGTGGATTACGTCCTCAGCCTGGGGGTTGACCTGGTGCTGGACTGCGTGGTGGGCAAGACGCTGACGCTGGAGGACCTGTTCGCCGACGGGTACGATGCCATCTTCCTGGGCACCGGCGCGGGCCTGCCCATGTTCATGAACATCCCGGGCGAGAACTACAACGGCGTCTATTCAGCCAACGAGTTCCTGACCCGCGTTAACCTGATGAAGGCGTACCTGTTCCCCGAATACGACACGCCGGTGAAGATCGGCAAGCGCGTGGCGGTCGTCGGGGCGGGCAACGTGGCGATGGACGCGGCGCGGTCGGCCCTGCGGTTGGGGGCGGAGGAGGTGTCCATCGTGTACCGTCGCTCGCGCGACGAGGTGCCCGCCCGCGCGGAGGAAGTGCACCACGCCGAGGAAGAGGGGATTCAGTTCAAGTTCCTCACCAATCCGGTGGAGATCTTCGGCAACGATAAGGGCTGGGTGCGGGGGATGCGCTGCATTCGCATGGAACTGGGCGAGCCGGATGCCAGCGGCCGGCCCAGGCCCGTGCCCGTGCCGGGCAGCGAGTTTGACATGGAGGTGGACAACGTCATCATGGCGTTGGGCACGCGCCCCAACCCGATGGTGTTCACCGACGCCATGGGGATTGAGCGCACGCGCCACGGCACCATCGTGGGCGACCCCATCACCGGCCGCACGACGCGGCCACGGGTGTGGGCGGGCGGCGATATCGTAACCGGCGCGGCCACCGTCATCAGCGCCATGGGCGCTGGCAAGCGTGCCGCCGCCGATATTGACGCCTTCCTCCGGGGCGCGTTCGCCGAGGCCGACTGGCACGCGAAGAAGGAAGAGGTTCCCGCCGCGCACCCGTAACGGCGTGGCAGGATGGCAGGGGCGCGGTTGTGGGGGCGCAATTGAATTGCGCCCCTACGATTGCGCCCCTACCGGTGTGTACACGGCGTGGCGAAGGGCGTGCCGTCGTGGTACACGTTCCAATACGCGTACACCGGCCAGTTCGCAACGTCAAAGGCCAGGGCCAGCGGCCCCGCGAATACCTCGGGTTCCACGAATTCCCCCCGCGCCTGTCGCAATGTCCTGCAGGCGTCCAGTTCGTGTTTCCACTTGACGTGAAACCCCAGCCCCAGCGCCACGTACAGTAGTCCCAGCGCGACGAGGACACGCAGCACGCGCGCCCCGATGCGCCGAATGTCAGGCGTGCCGTTCGCCACCCTCATCTGCCGCGCCCTCCCTGGCCTCGGCGATCCATCCCTTCACCATGCCTGGCGTTATCGGCTCGGTCAGCAGGCGGCGGAACACGTCGCAGCGGTCGGGGCCTGCGAGCGCCGCCCGCAGCATCCGCTCGCCGTAGAAATAGGTGAAGATGTACGTTCGGAACATGGGGTTGCGGATGAATCGCAGGCTGAACCGCGCCTCGGTCTCGGAGCGCAGGTCGTACTTGCGGATGTAGGCCACCAACTCGTCGTCGCCCAGGCCATCCTCATGGGCGAGGAAGGCCACATTGCCGCCCACGCCCGCCAACTTACGGTAGGCGCGGGCCAACGCGCGGTCGCGCTCCACGTCGCGGTGGCCCAGTCCCGCGGCCGGATACAGCACATCGTGCAGCCAGGCGGTCGCCTCCTCTTCGGTGAAGATCATGTCCAGCGCCACGTTGGCGATGCCCTCGCTGATGACGCTTTCGGGCGTGTTCAGCAGGGTGATGCTGGCCTCTTCCCAGCCCCGCTCGCGGTACAGGATGCGCTCCTTCAGGGCGCGCTCGGTGTGGTGGCCGGGGTATCCCTCGTGGGTCATCAGGGGCAGGATGGACTGGACGCGCATCGGCAGGTCCACGTTGATGTCTATGCGCGAGCGGTAGCGCCCCAGGTACCAGTTGTAGCCGCTCCAGGGCTGATTGTGGACGATGTGTATCTCCACGTCTTCGCCGTCGGGCAGGCCGATGAGGGCCTCGGCGCGCCGCCGCACCTCCTGCCGCGCCAGTTCCAGCAGGGCGGGGACCTTGTCTTCGGCGACTTCGCTCGCCTTCTTCCAGGCTTCCACGCGCTCGGCCAGCGGGCCGTGGCCGGGGAGCAGGCGGTCAATCTCGGCGGTGGCGGCCTCAAACTCCGCTTCGGGCACGCGCTCGGGCGCGATGTCCAAGCAGCGCTGCGCCTCCTCGCGGAAGGGGATGATCTCGCCATCCAGCCGGGCCAGAATGGTGCGCATGGCCTCCACCTGCTTGGCGAGCCAGGTCTTGCGCGGCTCGGGCAGGTCGTCGCCGGCGATGCGCTGGGCCAGGCGCTCGGCGTCCTCGCGGAGGTCGGCGACGGAGCGCGGCCCGTAGGCGAGGATGGCTTGCTTCGTCTCCTCGCCGCCGATGTAAGCGTCCACGAATCCGGGGAAGTGCTCATTGATGCGGAGTGCCAGCGCGACATAGGCGCGTCCGATTTCGTCCATGCCTTCGTCTCCTTGATGTAGCGCTCGGCGCACAGGGGCGGGTGTGCCTGTTGACCACTCGTCGCCGGCCGCGAACATTATACGCCAACCGCGCCGCCGCGTCCAGACGCCACCTCGCAGATTCGGTTCCAAATTCTGTTGGTATTTGTCATTGCGAGGGCGCGGAGCGCCCGAGGCAATCTCTGGGGCGTGAGGTTGCTTCGCTTCGCTCGCAACGACACACAAGGAGAGTGTGCATGCACTTCACCAACACAAGATGAAACCGAATCCCTCACAGATTCGGTTCCATCTTGTGTTGGTCTGCCCTGTGCGCCGCCCCCACTCTGTCATGCTGAGCCGAAGGCGGTACGCCCTCGCCCTTCGGGAGAGGGCTGGGGTGAGGGGCGAGATTCTTCGCGGCTTCGCCGCTCAGAATGACGGTAGATGCCAACAGACTTTGGAACCGACTCGCCTCGCAGGAGCGTTGACGCCGCGTGGCGGTTGCGCTATACTCCCCTCGCACGATCCTTGCCACCAGCACACAAGGCCCATCGCATTGGGGCCGGTCTTGGAGGGCGCGTATGGACCTGGGTTTGGCCGAACGGGTAGCCATCACGACGGCGTCCAGCAAGGGGCTGGGCAAGGCGATCGCCATGGAACTGGCGCGCGAAGGGGCCAAGGTGGTCATTTCGTCGCGGGATGAATTCCTGTTGCGGCAGGCGGCCCACGAGATTTCCACCGCGACGGGCAACCCCGTTGTGCCCATCGTGGCCGATGTTACGCGGGCCGAGGACGTGGAGCGGCTGGTGTCGGAGACGGTGCGGCGCTTCGGGCGGCTGGATATCCTCGTTACCAACGCGGGCGGGCCGCCGCCGGGCGCGTTTGAGGCCCACGACGATGCGGCATGGGAGGCCGCGTTCCGGCTCACGCTCTTGAGCGTAACGCGGCTCATCCGCGCGGCACTCCCGACCATGAAGGCGCGGCGATGGGGGCGCATCATCAACGTTACGGGCACCTCGGCGCGCCAGCCGGTGGACGACCTGGTGCTGTCCAATGCGTACCGCGCCGCCGTGGTGAACCTGGCCAAGACGCTGTCGCGTTCACTGGCTCCGTACAACATCACCGTGAACAACGTGGCGGCGGGGACCATTCTCACCGATCGAGTGCAGGAGTTGGCGGCGAGTCGGGCGCGGGCGCAGGGCGTGGATATGGAGCAGGCGCTGGCGCAATTCACGCGGGAGATCCCGCTGGGCAGGCTGGGTCGGCCCGAGGAGTTCGCGGCGGCGGTTGTGTTCCTGGCCTCGGAGCGGGCCGGGTACATCACAGGCGTTACGCTGCCGGTGGACGGCGGGGTCATCCGCGCCAGTTGGTAAGGCCGAAAGGCAGGAAGGAGACGGAGGTTGGCAGGAATGTCGGATACGGCGCAGAAGTTCGTGGAAGATTCTCGGAAGGCTTTGGAGAAGATCTCCGCGAAACTGGACAACATCCGCGGGGCGCTGGGGCAGGGTTCGGGCCTGGAGAAGATGGTAACGAGCCTGGAGGCCAGCCGCGATAGTCTGATCAAACGACTGGACGCCATCGCGCCCGATCAGCCCCTTGAGGCTGCGGTCAAGCGGGACATCCAGAGCGACCTGGCGACGCTGAAACGGCGCGTGTCGCGCGTGAACGATGGGATTCAGTTCGCAGTGGATCCGCAACCGCCGCGCGCCGGAGCCTGGATTTGGTTTCTGGCCGAGTTGGCGCTCATCGTCCTGGTGGCCTGGCTGTATGTGGACGTGCATCGCGGGCGGCCCCTGCGGGCCTTTTTGAAGAGCGTCAGCCCTGCTGCGCGCGTGGAACTGGCGCTGCAGACGGCGGAACTGAAGGCGCTGGCGACGGCCGAGACGCCGGACCTGGAGGCCCTCGCCAAGGGAGTCTCGGCGTTGGAGGCCGGTTTTGCCAAGGCGGGGTTCGCGCCCGACGACGAGCGCATCTTCGCCGACGCGGTGGCGCGGATACAGGCAGAACTGGCCCGCAAGGAGGCGGCCAACGGCGGGGTCGTGGCGGTGCATCTGGACCGCATCGTGGAGGATGTGCTGAAGGGCGAGGAGGGGTTCTTCTGGGATCGCGGGGTGGGGCGCTACGTGGAGGTGCTGTTCGCCATCTTCTTCGGCGTTATGGCCTTTGCGTTGTACAACACGTGGGAATACATGCGGCATCCGGGGCGGGCCTGGTGGGTCGCGTGGCACGTGGCCAAGGCGTTCATGGCGCTGGTGTTGGGGTTCGTTGCCATCGTCATTCTCAGTCAGGTGAACTTCGCGACGCCGTCCAGCCTGGAGAATCAGACGGCGCTGGGGTTGGGCACCGCGCCCATTGAACTGGTCATTGCGGTGTCGGCGCTGGCCGGGTATTTCAGCCATCGGATGCTGGGGTTCCTGGACCGGTACGCGGACAAGGTGTTCGGCCCGCCGGCGTAGCGGGCGCGCAGATGAGATGCGACGCACCTCACGGGAAGGTGCGTCGCATTTGCTGTTCCAGGATTCGGTTTCATCTTGTGTTGGTGAACCGCAGGCGCACACCACCCGTGTGTCATTGCGAGCGAAGCGAAGCAATCCCACGCCCCGGAGATTGCTTCGGGCACTGCGTGCCCTCGCAATGACGGCTACCAACAGACTTTGGAACCGAATCTGTTCCGGGGTGGTGGGGATTACCCTTGCCCCTTCTGAGCCAGTTTGCGCTTCTCTTCTTCCACGAGGAGCCGCCGCAGTATCTTGCCCACCATGGTTTTGGGCAGTTCTTTGCGGAATTCCACGGCGCGCGGGACTTTGTACTTGGCCAGGCGCGTGCGGCAGAACTCTATGATTTCCTCCTCGGTGGCCGTCTCGCCTTCCTTCAGCACGATGTAGGCTTTGACCATCTCGCCGCGGTACTCGTCGGGCACGCCCGCCACGACGGCTTCCTTGATCTTGGGGTGTTCGTACAGGACTTCCTCCACGTCGCGCGGATAGACGTTGTACCCGCCGGAGATGATCATGTCCTTCTTGCGGTCCACGATTTGGAAGTAGCCGTCGGCATCCATGCGGGCCATGTCGCCGGTGTACAGCCAGCCGTCGCGCAGGACCATGGCGGTCTCATCGGGCTTGTTCCAGTAGCCCTTCATGACCTGCGGCCCACGCACGGCCAGTTCGCCCACCTCGCCCACGGGCAGTTCCTTCGTGCCGGTCTCCAGGTCCACGATGCGCGCGTCGGTATCGGGGAAGGGGATGCCGATGGTGCCGACCTTGTTCTGGCCGTAGATGGGGTTGGCGTGGGTTACGGGCGACGCCTCCGACAGTCCATAGCCCTCCACCAGTTTGCCGCCGGTGAGTTGCTGGAACTTCTCCTGCACTTCTACGGGCAGGCCCGCCGCGCCGCTGATGCACGCGCGAATGGAGTTGACGCCATAGGACTGCACGTTCGGGAAGTTGTTGAACGCCACGTACATGGTGGGGACGCCCGGGAACACCGTCGGCTGGAAGTTCTTGATGGCCAGCATGATGGCGTGATAGTCGCGCGGGTTCGGGATGAGGATCATGGACGCGGCGGTGGCCATGGCGAAGTTCATGCAGGTGGTCATGCCGTAACTGTGGAACAGGGGCAGGGCCGTGAGCACGGTCTCGCCGCCTTCCTTGGCCTTGAACCACGCCGCCGTCTGCAGGGCATTGGCCAGCAGGTTGCTGTTGGACAGTTCCGCGCCTTTGGGGACGCCGGTGGTGCCGCCGGTGTACAGCAGGCACAGGGTGTCGCCGGGCTTGACATCCACGGGCTGGAGGGCGGGCGCTCCGGCCAGCACGTCCTGGAACCAGTAGGTGTCCTTCTCGCCCTCAATGCTCAGCGCGTGGCCTTCTTTCTTCTCCTTGGCCAGGGTGAAGAGGGTGCGCAGCAGGCCCGGGAAGTATTCCTTCACGCTGGTAACGATGACGCGCTTGAGGGGGGTGTTCCCGCGCACCTGCTTGACGTTGCCGTAGAAGGCCGTGAGCGCGATGAGGGTCTCGGCGCCCGCGTCGTTGACCTGGTGCTCCAACTCGCGGGGCACGTACAGCGGGTTGCAGGGGACGATGACGGCGCCCGCGCGGGCCGCGCCGTAGTACGCGATGACGTACTGCGGGCAGTTGGGCAGGTAGATGGCCACGCGGTCGCCCTTCTTCACGCCCAGTTTCTGCAAGCCTGCCGCGAATCGGTTCACCAGATCGTTCAGTTCACGGTACGTGATCTTCTTCGCCAGGTAGCGGGAGCCGAGGGGCGCGCCGTAGATAAGCGCCACGCGATTGGGGTGCTTCTCGGCAGAGCGTTTCAACAGTTCGTGCAGGGGTATCGCCGGATAGTCAATGTGCTTGGGAACGGACTCATCATAGAACTTGTGCCAGGGCTTTTCCATTTTCCTACCTCCTCCTTACAGAAACTCTTTGCTATGGGCGGCTGCCGATAATGTGAGCACGAACGGAACTGACGCTTTCGGTCTAGGCCCGATGGGTGCTCGGCGATCTACATACCTCACCTCCCTCTGTTCAGGCAGCAAGGCCACGCTTGCATGTGGACATGCGGTTATGCGCTCGCTTTGGCCAGGCGCTCTTTCAGGAACGCCTGAATGGTCTCAAAGACTGTCTCGCGCTCCAGGTCGCGCATCATCTCGTGGTGGCTGCGCTCGAACCAGACGATGCGCTTGTCGGTGGACGCGATGCGGTCGTGGATGATCTGGGCCGATTTGGGCGCCACCGTTTGGTCCTGGTGCGACTGGATGATGAGGGCGGGTGCGCGCACCTCGGGCAGGCGCCCCTCCACGTAGGCCGTGTATTCCAGAAAGGACAGGATGGCGTCCATCGGGGCGCGGTCGTAGTTGGTGTCGTACTTTTCCAGTTCCTTGTCGGCATAGTTGGGCGGCATGGGCCACCAACGGACGAGTTTGCCGACGATGGGTTGCAGGAAGGCCAGCGCGTTCCCCGGCGCGAGCGGGTTGCGCAGTTTGAGCGCGGCGGCGACGAGGGCGATGGCGTCCACCTGGTCGGGGTGTTCGGCGGCCAGGTGAAGCGCGACCAGTCCGCCCATGGAGAGGCCCACCACCGCGGCCTTGTCCGCCTCGGTGAGCAAGTCGCGCAGGGCGGCCTCGCCGTCGGCGTACCAATCCCGCCAGGTTACGCCGATGAGGGCTTCGGGCGTCTGCATGTGCCCGCGGAGCACGGGCATGCGGTAGGGCAGGCCCAGGGCCTCAATGTACGGGTTGAGGCCGTTGACGCAGTCCAGGCTGGACGTGAATCCGTGCAGGTTGAGCACTCCAAGCGGCGCTTTCATAGAGCCTCCTTGATAGATTTGCAATGCCCCGCTGCGCGACTATACGCTGCGGGCGATGTCGGCCGGGTTGGGCGGACAGCCGCGAACGAGTCTGAACCCTCCCTTGCGCGCGAAGGCCGCGGCGCAGTCGCCCACGCACACCACGCGCCCGTGCTTCGCGGGGAGCGGGGCGCCGCTTCCCAGGACGATGTCGGTGCGGCGCAGTTGCCCGCTCCACAACAGGCGAATGCGGCCCCATCGGGATTTGCGTAGTGCGCGGAAGGCGAGGTAGAGGGCGGCGTTGCACCCGCTGCACGAGTCCGAGATGTGCTCGTACACATTATGATAGCGGAAGTATCCGGGATAGTCCAGCGCAAACGGGCGCGCGGCTTCCGCGATGGCGACGCCAACCGCGTGGACGGGTGCGGGTGGGATGTGAGGCGCGCGCTCGTGGGTCATCCCCATCAGTTGCAGGCAGGCGTTGTCCACCTCTACCATGTCCCTGCCCGCGACAAGGATGCCCATGTCCACCGGCGTGCCGAAGCGCCACGGCCCCAGCCCCTCCAGGGCGACGATACCATCCACCACGGCCAGGTGCGGCGTTACCGCACGGGCGAGGGCGGCAATGGCCCGATCCAGCCCGATTTTGTGGAACCGCTTCTTGTCGGCCTCGGTCAGGAGACCTTTCTGATTCTTCATGCACAGGGTAACGCCGGCCTGGATGTGGGTCTTCATCTTGGCGACGTTGATGTACTCGTGCGTCTGAAGCAGGGCGGGCAGGCGGAGCGTGCCGAACTCCCAAGGCACTTCCACGCGGGGCGCGTCGTTCAGGTCTATCAACTGCGCGCCGTAGCGCTGGGCCAGGTCCGCGTAGCCGGTGCGCCGGAAGGCCTCCATCGCCGAGCGGCCCACGATAGCGCCCTCGCCGATGACGACGGGGCGGCCCGCCAGGTAGCGCAGCAGGCCCTCCACCACGACGGGGTCGGTGTAAAGGCCCATGCCGGGCGGGGCGTAGTCGGGGACGTTGGGCTTGATGAATACGGCCTCGCGGCTGGGCTTATATGTGATTCGCTCCAACGCCTGGGCCAGGGCGTCGGCGGCCTGGTCCGGCGCGCTCCGCACGATGGCGACGGTCATGAGTCCCTCAGGAAGACGCGAACTAGGTTGACGCCGGAGAAATGCCCGCAGGTCAGGTAGGTCAGCGAGCCTTCGCGCCCGAACAGCGCCCGGGCGATGCGCTTCTCGTCCAGGCCGCGGGCGTGCAATTCGTGGATGCGCGCGTAGAGTTCCTCCAGGTGCGCGATCTTGTCCAGAATCTCCTGGCGCGGGTTCCGGCGAACGCTGCCGCTGCCCGGGAACAGATAGGAGATGTCCAGGGCCGCGAGTTGGCGCAGCGAGTCCAGCGTGGCGTGGATGTCGTAATCGGGGCGGTAGGCGCGATCCTTGCCGCCGATGAACAGGTCGCCGGTGAAGGCCCAGCCCGTGTTGGGCTCGTACACCACGATGTGGTCGGGGCTGTGGCCGGGCGCGTGCAGGATGTGGAAGCGGTGGCGCTCGGTGAGGATTTCGCGCGGCGCCTCGCGGCCCTCCGACGGCGCGGGCCAGCCCCAGAAGATGCGGCGATACAGTTGCAGGCGGATGAGCGACGGGTCGCGCAGGTAGGGGAGCGCCAACGGGTGTGCGTAGATGACCGCGCCGTGCTCCCGCGCAATTTCGGCGTTGGCCCCGATGTGGTCCTCGTGGTGGTGGGTGTTCACGATGTAGCGCACCGTCTGGCGGCGGAGGGCAGCGCACAGTTGGCGCGCGGTGAAGTGGCAGCCCGTGTCCACCAGCAGCCCGTCCACGAAGTAGGCCGCCGTCCAGTAGGCCGGACGCCCCAGAAAGTCCCGCGCCAGTCGGAACTTGGTAACCGTATCCACCTGCTCGGCGTGTATCACGGTGCCTGCTCCAGCAGTAGTTTGTGGCGGAATTCGTCGGGAATGGGAATCGGCTTGAACGTCTTGGGATCCATCATCACCTGGACCGTCTCGCCCTCGGCCAGGAGGGCGCCGGTGTCCTGGTTGATGACCTGGTACGAGAAGGTGAAACTGCGCTGACGCACCTGGCTAATCCACGTGCGGACGAGGATGGGGTCGTCAAAGCGGGCCGAGGCGTGGTAGCGGCACCGCGCCTCGGCGATGACGAACGAGATGCCCTGCTTCTCGCGCTCGCGGAAGTCAAACCCCACCTCGCGCAGGTAATTGACGCGCCCCACCTCAAACCACACGAAGTAGTTGGCGTAGTAGACGATGCCCTGGGCGTCGGTTTCGGCGTAACGCACGCGGAGCGTGCTTTCGGAAACGCGCGGCGATGTCACGGGATGCTGGCCCCTCCCATAAGGATTTGACGCAGCCATACGGGAATGGTCTGGACTTCACGGTTCTTGTTGACGCAGATGTGGCGCGTGTGGCCCGTGGCGAGTAGCACGTCGGCGGCGTTGCGCACCTCGTAGTGAAACGTGAGGCCCCGACTTCGCACTTCGGCCAGGCGCGTCCACACGGCAACCTCCTCGTCGTAGTGGGCCGAGTGGGAGAAGCGCACGTACAGTTCGGTAACCGGCAGGAAGATGCCCCTGGCCTCGCACTCGGCATATGAGATGCCGGCGGCGCGAAAGAACTCGGCGCGCCCCGCCTCAAACCAGATGGCGTGCTGCGAATGGTGGACGATTCCCATGGCGTCCGTTTCGGCGTACCGAACGCGAAAGCGGGTTACGATTTCCGCCACCGGTGCGTGCTCCCTTGATGACGAACGCCCCGTGCGGCGCACCTCGGCGATGCGTCGCACGGTTCCGATATACAGGCTAGACGGCTGTTCCGGCGGTGGCCGCCTCAATCTCCTTGATGAGGGCCGGAATCACTTTGTAGAGGTCGCCCACCACGCCGAAGTCGGCGATCTGGAAGATAGGCGCCGACGGGTCTTTGTTGATGGCGATGATGTACTTGGCTTCCTTCATGCCGGCCTGGTGCTGGATGGCGCCCGACACTCCGCAGGCGATGTAGAGGTCCGGATGCACAGTCTTGCCGGTCTGGCCCACTTGGTGGTCGTGGGAGATCCAGCCCGCGTCCACAGCGGCGCGCGACGCCCCGACGGCTCCGCCCAGAAGGGTGGCCAGTTGCTCAATGAGTTTGAACCCGTCCGGCCCACCCAGGCCGCGCCCGCCGGTTACGATGACCTTGGCGTCCTCCAGGTCTACGGTGTGCTTGCCTTCCTTGACGATCTCCAGAATTTTGGTCATGAGATCGGTCTCGGCGAGGTCCACCTCCACATGGGTGATGTCGCCCGTGCGGGTCTTGTCCTCGGGCAAGGCGCGCATGACGCCGGGGCGCACGGTGGCCATCTGCGGGCGATGGCGCGGGCACGCGATGGTCGCCATGATGTTGCCGCCGAAGGCGGGCCGCGTCTGGAGGAGCAGCCGCTCGCTCTCGTCAATGTCCAGGCCGGTGCAGTCGGCGGTGAGGCCGGTGTGCAGGCGCTGGGCCACGCGCGGGGCCAGGTCGCGGCCGATGTGCGTCGCGCCGAACAGGACGATTTCGGGCTTCTTCTCCTGCACCAGGTTGGCGAAGACCTTGGTGTAGGCGTCGGTGCGGTAGTGCTCCAGCAGCGGATGATCGGCGACGAGCACCTCATCGGCGCCGTACCAGATGAGTTCTTGGGCCAGGGTGTCCACGTTGTGGCCCAAGAGGACGGCGACGGCCTTGGCTCCCAGGGTGTCGGCCAGTTCGCGGGCCTTGCCCACCAGTTGGCGGGCGACCTTGGTGAGCATTCCGTCGCGCTGCTCGGCGAAGACCCACACGTTGCGATAGTCCTCCAGCCGCACGCCGGTTGTGGGCAGTTCGCCCAGCACCAGGGCTTGCTCGGGGCAGGCCTCTACGCAGATGCCGCACGAGACGCAGGTCTCGTACACGACGGCCACGTTCCCCTTGACCTCAATGGCTCCGAATGGACAGACCATCTGGCAGGTGCCGCACGCTGTGCATTTCTCCTCAATGACCTTCAGTTCCATCCTTGACCTCCTTGCTGGCAGTAGTTGGTGGGTTCAACGTACAATGGCGAGCGCGTTGGAACACTCGCGGATTCCCTCCTATCCGAATTCGCGCATGATCGCGCGGGCCAGGCGCTGGATGCCCTCGCGGATGATCTCCGGGCGGCAGTAGGAGAAGTTGAGGCGCATGGTGTTGTGCCCGCCGTTGTCGGGGAAGAAGGCGGCGCCGGGCACATAGGCGACCTTCTCCTCCAGCGCGGTCTTCATGAATTCGGTCGTGTCAATCTGCTCGGGCAGGCGCACCCACAGGAACAGGCCGCCCTGGGGCCGCGTCCAGGTTACGCCGCTGGGGAAGTGCTCTTCCATCGCCTGGAGCATGGCGTCGCGGCGCTCCAGGTACGCCTCGCGCACCTTCTTGACGTGGGTGCGGAGCAGGCCGCGGCTACAGATGTCGTGGGCGACCATCTGCACGAAGACGCCCGTGTGCAGGTCCGCGCCCTGCTTGGCCTGCACCAGTTTGCTGATGATCTTGGACGGCGCGGTAACCCAGCCGATGCGGATGCCCGGCGCGAGCGTCTTGGAGAACGTGCTCAAGTAGATGACGTTCTCCTTGTGCAGCGTTTCTATGGGGGTGATGTCCTCGCCCTCAAACCGCAATTCGCCGTAGGGGTCGTCCTCTATGATGGGGACGCCGTACTTGGCCGCGAGGCGCACCAACTCTATGCGGCGCTCCAGGGGCAGGGTGGTGCCCGCCGGGTTGTGGAAGTTGGGCAGCACGTAGATGAACTTGACCTTGCCCTGGTGGGCCTTCAGGACAGGCTCCAGTTGATCCACGCACATGCCATCGTCGTCCAGGGGCACGGTGGCAAACTGCGGCTCGTAGGCCCGCCACGCCTGGAGCGCGCCCAGGTACGTGGGCCGCTCGGTGATGACGACATCGCCCTTGTCCAGGAAGATGCGGCCGACCAGGTCCAGCGCCTGCTGCGAGCCGTTGGTGATGACGATGTTCTCCACTTCGGCGGGGACGCCGTACTTCTGCATCTTCTCGCTGAGGTACTCGCGCAGGGGCGTGTACCCTTCGGTCGCGCCGTACTGGAGCGCCTTGGAGCCGTTGGTGGTGAGGACGTACTCGCACGCCTCGCGGAACTCGCGGATGGGGAACAGTTCGGCGGCAGGCAACCCGCCCGCGAACGAGATGATGTCCGGCTTCTCGGTGAGTTTCAAGAGTTCACGGATGACGGAACTGGTCATCTTCTTGGCGCGGGCTGCCAGTTTTGCATCCCAATCGGTGGTAACTTCGGTTTCCACAGGTTGAATGGGTAACGACATGGGGCCTCCTCATTGAGTGGTTGGATATGGCCGGGAGTCTCGCCGTTGAGATTGCCTCTCCCGGTGGATGATGTCTCGCAACAGTTGCATGCGCGCAGCCCCGCCCACGGTCTCCAGTTTGCGGATGCCGAGGGGGTCAATCTCCTCGCGGAGCAGGCGCAACTCCTCGGCGGTTGGCGGCTCGGTTTCGCCCAGAGGGCGCGCCACCTGGAGTGGGAAACCCGTGCGCGCCTGCACGTCGTCCAGCGACACGCCTGGGTGGACCGTCAGGAGCCGCACGCGCCCCTCGTGCAGGTCAAAGGTGGCCAGGTCGCTGACGAGGAACCAGTCGCGCGGGCGGTCGGGCACGTATCCCACGCCGCTGACGAAGTCCACGCTCTCCACGAAGACGCGCGGGTCGTGGCGCGGCACGTACAGTTCCACGCGCCGGTAGATGGGCGTGATGTCGGCGATGCCGCCGCAGCCCGGCAGGCGCAACGTGGGCCTGTGCCAGTCGCCGATGCAGACGTTGTTGAAGTGGCCGCGGCGGTCCACCTGGGCCGGGCGCAGGAATTCGCGCGGCTCCAGCGTGGGCAGGATTTCGCGGCAGATGGACGGGAAATTCATGCGGCGCAGCGGCCTGTCCAGCCACATGGCCTCGTCGTACAAGAGCGACAGCGGCTTCCAGTCCAGCGTGACAGCCATGCCGACCGCCGACGCCAGCACCAGGTTGGGCGCGTGGGTGCATTTGGCAAGGATGTAGCCGGCCAGCGTCAGGGGCGTGGACAGGCCCTGCACCACGATGTCGCCATCGCGGAGCCGGCGGCTGATGCATGTGGCGATGATTTCGTCGGGCGTGAATTCCGGTTTCATGTCTCTAGCCACGCGCGCAAATAGGATTGGAAGCCGTCGGACTGGCAGGCTTCCACGTAGGCGAGAATGGCCTGGGCGTCCATGGGATACAACGGATGGCACGAGGTGGGCGCGGCGCCGTGGGGCGCGGCCACCACGTGGGTAACGCGCTGGCCCAGCAGGTCGGCCTCCGCCGACAGGCGCGGCACGACGCGCTCGGCCGTTACGATGACCGTCCGCGCCGTGAGGCTGAGTTCCCAATCCACCGCCAGGTTGCCGCCCAGGATGGCGTTGCCCAAGGGGTCGGCCTCCAGCGCGTGGATGAGGGCCACGTCGGGGACGATGGCCGGGAAGGCGACGCAGACCTCGCCGCTGTACGGGTCGGCGATGGTGCGCACGTCGGGCCGCACGCGCAGGAAGTCCGTGCCGATCCACGCGGGCGACGCGATGAACCCAACCCGCGCCAGGGTGGCGCGCAGGCCGCAGGCGACGCTGGTTTCCGTCTCCTCCACGATTTCCAGCGCGCCCGCGGATGCCGCGCGGGTGAACATGGGCGCGAGGCCGAAGGCTTCCAGGCCGAAATAGCACGTGCGGACGCGCTGCACGAGGCCCGCGCCTACCAGGATGTCGGCTTCTAGGCCCAGCGTGGCCCCGAGCACGGTCAGGTCGCCCACGCGGGCGCGGACGAGTTCGCGCACGGCGGCCATGGGGCGGCGGTGGAGCATGAGGCCGCCGATGGCGACGGTGCTGCCGGGCGCGATGGCGGCGACGGCTTGGGCCAGGGCGCAGGTCTTGTCCGTCATGGCCGCCTCCTGGCTGCGTCGTCGTTCTGATCGGAGCGGAGAATCTCGTCAGCCGCGGGGCGGGATTCCTCAGCGTTCTGCCCCTCAGGACGTGGAAGCCGCCCGTTGAACAGCGCCGTGATGCGCGGCAGGTCCTCTATGCGTGCAATGGCGAAGTCGGCGCCCTGGGCGTCTTCGCTGCCCACGAGGACGGTTACCATGCCCATGGCCCGGCCAGGCACGAGGTTGCGCGGCGCGTCGTCCAGCAGCAGGCACTCCTCGGGGCGGGCGCCCAACAGGGCCAGCGCTTGCTCATACGCCCCCGGCTCTGGCTTATTTACATAACGAATGGCCTTGATGTCTATGATTGCGGAGAAGTGGCGCTCCACGCCCAGGAGGGCCAGCACGCGGCGGGCGTGGGCCTCGCTGGCGTTGGTGAAGATGACCTTGGTCAGCGGGAGCGCCGCCAGGGCCTCGTCCAGGGCCGGGTTCGGCGCGATGAACTGCTCCAGCGGCAGGTTGTGAACATAGGCCAGGTAGTCCTCGGGGTCCACATTGTGGTGGAGCATCAGCCCTCGCAGGGTGGTGCCGTACTCGCGGAAGTAGCGGTCGCGCAGGGCTACGATTTCGCTCTCGGCGAAGCCGCACCGCTCGCGCATGTACTGCTTGATGAGCCTGCCGACCTCGTCCATGAGGCCGGAGGTCATGGGATACAGCGTCTGGTCTAGGTCAAACAGCGCGAACCGCAGGGGCGGCAGCGCGCCGGCGGGCTTGGGGGCGGCGCGTCGGCGCGGATTCGCCGATGCGCGGGCCTTGGGCCGGGCGCCGAGTGTGTCGGGCTCCGTCGCCAGGAGCACCGCCGCGCCGTTGGCCCCCGCCCCGCACAGGGTGGCGACGCCCAGTCCTGCCCCGCGCCGCCGCATCTCGTAGGCCAGCGTCATGAGGATGCGCGCGCCCGTGGCCCCGACGGGGTGGCCGATGGCGACGGCCCCGCCGTTGACGTTGACGCGCTCGGGGTCAATGTCCAGTTCGCGGATGCAGATGAGGGGCACCGCGGCGAAGGCTTCGTTGATTTCCCACAAGTCCACGTCCTGGGGGCGCAGGCCGCGCTCGGAGAGCAGTTTGCGGGCGGTAGCGGCGGGGACGGTGCTGATGCGCGGCGGCTCGTCGGACACCTGCGCCGCGCCGACGATCCAGGCCAGCGGCTCCAGGCCCAGCGCGCGGGCGTCGGCCTCGTCCATGAGGACGATGGCAGTGGCCCCGTCGTTGAGGCCAGGCGCGTTGCCCGCCGTTACGGTGCCGTCGGGCGAGAAGGCCGGCGGCAGCGCGGCCAGTTTCTCCAGCGTGGTGTCGGCGCGGGGCTGCTCGTCGGTGTCCAATACGATCTCGGTCTTGCCGATTTTCACCGTGGCCGGGACGATCTCCTGGCGGAAGAAGCCCGCTTCCTGGGCGGCGAAGTAGCGGCGATGGCTGCGCAGCGCCCACTCGTCTTGCATGGCCCGCGTGATGCCATAGGCCTTGGCGGCGTCGTTGGCGTAGTCGCCCATGTGCTTGCCCCCCAGCGGGCAGGTCAGCGACGCCGTGAGGTCGTCCACCAGCGGGCCATCGCCGAGGCGGTAGCCCCAGCGGGCGCGGGGGAGGATGTAGGGCGACTGGCTCATGTTCTCCATCCCGCCGGCGATGACCCAGCGGGCGCGGCGGCTTTGGATGAGCAAATCGCCCCAGATGACGGCATTGAGGGCCGAGGTGCAGGCAGTATTCAGCGACACGGCCTGGACGGCAACGGGCAGGCCGGCGCGCAGGGCGGCCTGGCGCGCGGGCACTTGCCCCACGCCCCCGCCCACGCAGTGGCCCAGGATGAGATGATCGCGCTCGTCGGGCGCGAGGGCCACGCGGGCACAGGCGGCGCGGATGGCCCACGCCCCCAGTTCCACTGCGGGCACGTCTTTGAGCGCGCCGCCGAAACGCCCGAACGGCGTCCGGACGGCGGATACGATGACCGTTGCCATGCGCTGCATCCCTCTGCGGTGCGGCCCTGCGCCTCCGAGGGTTCAGGCGGCCGGACTTCCGGCGCGATAAACCCTCGGAGGTCGTGGGTTCTACCCTTGGATGATATTCCGCGCCTTGAGGCGGCCCAAAATCTGGCGCGCGGCCTCATCGGGCGGGGCGGTGATAGTCTCGCCCGGCTCCTTGGCCGGCGGGCTGAAGGAGCGCCGCACCTGGGTGGGCGAACCTTCCAGTCCCAGCGTGCCCGGCTCCACGCCCAGGTCTTTGGATGTCCACAGCGTTACCTGGCGCGCGCGATAGGCGGTGATGATGCCCGGGGCGGTGGGGTATCTGGGCTTGTTGGCCTCTTTGGTGATGGTGAGCAGGGCGGGCAGCGGGGCCTCTATGACCTCGTACCCGTCTTCCAGCCTGCGCTTGGCGCGTACCGCGCCATCGGTGAGGGTGAGTTCGGTTACATACGTGATCTGGGGGATGCCCAGATACTCGGCCAACTGGGGCCCCACCTGGGCGGTATCGCCGTCAATGGCCTGGCGGCCGGCCAGGATGAGATCGTACTCGCCGATCTTCTTGATGGCCATGCCCAGGGTTGTGGCGGTGGCCCAGGTGTCGGCTCCGGCGAAGGCGCGATCCGAGAGAAGGATGGCCTCATCGGCGCCCATGGCCAGGGCTTCGCGCAGCGCGTCATCGGCCTGGGGCGGGCCCATGGTGATGACGATCACATGCGCGCCTAGGGTATCCTTCAGTTTCAGCGCCTCTTCCAGCGCGTTCTTGTCCTCGGGGTTGATGATGCTGGGCACTCCTTCGCGGATGAGCGTGCCGGTGCGCGGGTCCAGTTTGACCTCGTTGGTATCGGGTACCTGTTTGATTGTAACAACGATCTTCATATATGGCCCTCCTGGTGATTGCTCCTGCGCGGCTCGCTCTAGCGGATGCGGACGCCGACTTTGCGGAACAGGTTGGTGGCGATGACAAGGCGCTGGATTTCGTTGGTGCCCTCAAAGATGCGGGTGATGCGGGCGTCGCGATACATCCGCTCCACGGGGTACTTCTTCATGTAGCCCATGCCACCGTGGATTTGCACGCACTTGTCCACGCAGCGGTCCAGCACTTCGGAGCCGAAGACCTTGCACATGGCGGCGTAGGTGCTGAAGTCGCGGCCCATGTTGCCGGAGTCCATCATCCATGCGGTGCGGTACACCAGCGAGCGCAACGCCTCAATCTCGGTGGCCATGTCGGCGATCATCCACTGGATGGCCTGCTTCTGGGCGATGGGCTGGCCGAACTGGTAGCGGTTCTTGGCGAAGTCAATGGCCGCGTCCAGGGCCGCCTGCGCGCCGCCAAGGCAGCCCGCGCCCAGGCTGATGCGCCCGACATCCAGCGTCTTCAGGGCCGTGAGGAATCCCGCGCCGAACTGGCCCAGGACGTTCTCCTTGGGCACCACGCAGTCCTCAAAGATGAGTTCCGCGGTGGATGAGCCGCGAATGCCCATCTTGGTCTCTTTGGTGCCAACGCGGAAGCCGGGGAAGGTCTTCTCCACGATGAAGGCGGTAACGCCCCCGCGCGCGCCCAGGGCCGGGTCCGTTACGGCGAAGACGGTGATGATGTCGGCGATGTCGCCGTTGGTGATCCAGATCTTGGTGCCGTTGAGGATGAAGTTGTCGCCATCGCGCACGGCGCGGGTCTGGATGGCGGCGGCATCGGAGCCGGCGTTGGGTTCGGTGAGGGCGAAGGCGGCGATCTTCTCGCCGCGGGCCAGGGGCGTCAGGTACTTCTCCTTCTGCTCCGGCGTGCCGTCCAGGTAGATGGCCATGGCGCCGATGCCGGTGTGCGCGCCGATGACGGTGGCCGTGGAGCCGCAGACCTTGTTGATTTCCTCCATGAGGATGCAGTAGCCCATTTCGCCTGCGCCTGCGCCGCCGTACTCCTGGGGGAAGGGCACGCCCATGAGGCCCAGTTTGGCCGCCTTGCGGATGACCTCCATGGGGACCTTCTCTTCCACGTCAATCTCTTCGGCGATGGGCGCGATTTCGTTTTGCGCAAACTCGCGGATCATGCGGCGAAGGAGTTCGTATTCTTTGGGAAAGGTGAAGTCCATAGATGCACTCCTTTGCTTGGCTGCGGGCCTCCGAAGCCTTTGCGACTTCGGAGGCCCCGGGAGATAACTTGCCTATCGGTCTTCAAATTTGGGATTGCGCTTCTGCAAGAACGCAGCCACGCCCTCGCGCATGTCGTGGGTCTCGCAGAGTTTGGCGAAGTGCTCGGCCTCGTAGAGCAAGGCATCCTGCAGGTCCATCTCCAGCCCCTTGTTGACGGCGTCAATGATGGCGGCGAGGGGCAGGGCCGACTTGGAGACGATCTTCTTGGCGAGGCCCTTGGCTTCCCGGATGACGTCGCCGGCGGGGACGACCTTGTTGACTAGACCGATGCGCGCGGCTTCCTGGGCGGTGATCATGTCGCCGGTGAAGAGGAGTTCAAACGCCTTGCCCTTGCCGACGTAGCGCGGCAGGCGCTGGGTGCCGCCCCAACCCGGGATGATGCCCAGGTTGATTTCGGGCTGGCCGAAGCGGGCGCGGTCCGACGCGATGCGGATGTGGCAGGACATGGCCAGTTCGTTGCCGCCGCCCAGGCAAACGGCGTTGATGGCGGCGATGACCGGCTTGGGGCTGGCCTCAATCTTGCTGAACAGTTGCTGGCCCTTGACCACAACCTCTTTCGCGTCGTCGTGGCCCTTGAGAGCGTTGATTTCGTTGATGTCGGCGCCCGCGACAAAGGCGAACTGGCCCGCGCCGGTGATGATGATGGCCTTGACCTCGGGGTTGGCAAGGGCCTCGTCAAAGGCGGCGTTGAGGTCCATCACCGTCTGCGTGTCAAAGGCGTTGGCCGGCGGATGGTCAATGGTCAGGATGGCGATGCGCTCTTCCACGGAGACTTTTACATACTGATACTCACCCATGGTTTCGCTCCTTTCTTGTGTATTGTGGTTTGCTCGTGATTCGCGTGTGTGTCGGTGGGTTGGGCACGGGGCGGCGCGAGCAGCCCCATGCCCACCGTCGGGACGGATGCGCTAGGTTGTGTACTCCATGAAGCCCTTGCCGGTCTTCTTCCCCAGGTGGCCGGCGCGGACTTTGGTCTTCAGCAGGCGGGCGGGACGGAACCGCGGGCCGTACTTCGCCGTGAACTCCTCCAGTTTCTGGAGGACGTAGTCCAGGCCCAGGGTGTCGGCCAACTGGAGCGGCCCCATGCGCTCGCCCTTGTAGGTCATGCCGGTTCCGGCAATCATGGCCATGTCAATGTCGTTCACGGCGGCCACGTGCTCGGTTACGCACAGGACGGCCTCGTTGATCATGGGCATGATGAGGCGCTCCCACGAGAACTCGGTGCCCGTCTGGGCCTTGCCCTCGGCCTGCACTTCCTTGATCATCTTGAGGACGGCCTCGGAGTCGCCGGTGCCCGGATAGTCGTAGAACCCTGCGCCGGTCTTCTCGCCGAATCGCTTGGCCTCCACCAGTTTGAAGAACAGGTAGGCCGGCGTCATGCGCTCGCCGTATTCCGAGTACAGGTACTCGCCCACGTCGGCGCAGATGTCAATGCCCAGCATGTCCATGAGTTGGAAGGGGCCCATGGGCCAGCCGAAGTCGCGCATGGCGGCGTCAATGTTGGTGGCGCTTTCGGTGCCCTCCTGCAGGGCGAAGACCGCCTCGTTGAGGTAGGGCATCAGCAGGCGGTTGACCAGGAAGCCGGGGCATTCCTGCACCACGACCGGAATCTTGCGCAGGCTCTCGGCGAACATCACCACGTCGTCAACGGTCTCCTGGCTTGTGTCCAGGCCGGGGATGACCTCCACCAGTTTCATGACATGGGCGGGGTTGAAGAAGTGCATCCCGATGACCTTGCCCGGGCGCTTGGTGGCCGCCGCCATCTCGGAGATGGACAGGGCGCTGGTGTTGGAGGCGAAGATGGTATGCTCCGGGCAGACCTCGTCCAGTTCGGCGAAGACGCGCTTCTTGATGGCCATCTTCTCGGGGACGGCCTCAATGACGATGTCCACGTCCTCAAAGCCATCGTAGGTGAGGGTGGACGTAACGAGGTCCAACTTGCTCTGCATCTCGCCCGCGCTCATTTTGCCCTTGTCCACGCGGCTCTGGTAGATGTTCCGAATGGTCTCCATCCCTTTGTCCAGGGCGGCCTGGTCAATGTCCTTGAGGACGACGGGCAGGCCGGAGAAACTGATGACTTGGGCGATGCCCCCGCCCATGGCGCCTGCGCCTACCACTGCGGCTTTGAAAATGTACATCTTCGTACCCTCCTCTTGCGTGTTATTGTGGGCCGACCGCTAACGGGCGCAGTCGGCGAACGGTTGCTACCAGGTCTTGAGCGGGATGTGGGCGTCGGGTTGGCCCACGCGGACGAACAGCACCCAGGTGTCGGGGTGCTTTTGGAACATGGCCTTGTTGGCCTTGCCCAGGGTCTTGCCCAGGGTGTGGTCGCCGCTGTTGGGTTCTATGGCGACGATTTCGCCGTTGTGGGCGGGCTCCAACTGGGCCTTGAGCGAGTTGTAGATTTCCAGGCCCTTGCTAATGAAGGCCTGGCGGGTTGCCTTGTCCTTGTACATAGCCATTACGTCGGTCATGCTACGCCTCCTTTCCCATGCCGTGCTATTTGCGCTCAATGATGATGGTGCCGCCCAGCCCGCCGCCGACACAGGCCGTAGCCAGGCCGAACTGAACGTCGCGCTTGATCATCTCGTGCATCAGGGTAACGACGATGCGGGTGCCGGTGCAGCCGACGGGGTGACCCAGGGCGATGGCGCCGCCGTTGACGTTGACCTTGCTCCAATCCCAGCCTTCGTCTTCCAGTTCCCGCCCGCAGGCCAGGGTCTGGGCGGCGAAGGCCTCGTTGATTTCAATAAGGTCAATGTCCTTGAGGGCGAGGCCCGCCTTCTTGAGGGCGATGGGCGTGGAGACGGCCGGCCCCAGGCCCATGATCTCCGGCGGCAGGCCGGCGTAGGCATAGGCGCGGATGTAGGCCCACGGCTTGAGGCCCAGCGCGTCGGCTTTCTCTTTGGACATGACGAGGGTGGCCGCCGCGCCGTCGCTGATGGGGCAGGCGTTGGCCGGGGTTACGACGCCGCCCTTCTTGAAGACGGTGGGATACAACGCCGCCTTCTGAACAGACAGGGCGGGGTTGATGCACTCGTCCTGGACGATTTCCTCGTAGGCCACTTCCTGGCCGGCCACCTTCTTGGAGACGCGGAAGGGGACAATCTCGTCCTTGAAGCGGCCGGTGCGCGTGGCCATGAAGGCTTTCTTGTGCGATTCCACCGCGTACTTGTCCAGTTCCTCGCGGGTGAGGCCGTACATCATGGCGAGGTTCTCGGCGGTGTAGCCCATGATCATGTCGCACACGGGGTCGGTCAGACCCTCCCACAGGGTGTCAATGAAGGTGGTGGAGCGGAGTTTGAGGCCCCAGCGGGCGCCGCGCACGCAATAGGGCGCGGTGGACATGCTCTCCACGCCGGCGCACAGGTACAGGTCGCCGTCGCCGGCCTTGATGGCCTGGGCGGCGCTGGAGAGGGCCACCATGCCCGACACGCAGTTGCGCTGCACCGTGTAGCCCGGCACGTGGGTGGGGATGCCGGCCATGAGCGCGGCGACGCGGGCGATGTTGGGCGCATCGCTCTGCTGGCCGATGCACCCCATGATGACATCGTCAATCAGGTTGGGGTCTATGCCGGTGCGCTGGATGATTTCCCGCAGCACGGCGGCGGCCAGTTCCTGCGCCGGTACGTCGCGGAACGCTCCCCCGTGGCTCCCGATGGCGGTTCTGACTCCTCCGACGATCACAACTTCTTTCATGCGCGCCTCCTTTGCGACAGAATGGAATGCGACCCGGTCTATTTATAGAATGAGGTGGTAGCGTAGTCGCCGAACGGGACTCTCCGTCCCGAAATGCGCCAGGAGTAGTCCGCGGGACCTGGTCCACACGTGCCTCAGGCAGGGTCCAGGCCAGCCCCCGCTGTTTCGGATCGCCGCCGTCCCGACGACGGTTTGGTCTCGGTGCCAGAGAACGCCAAAGGAAAAGCACGAGAGCCGCGGGATTTGCCAGACTATCCCACACCCTCGTGCTTGCCGATTCGGGATGTACGCGCCCAGGGCCAAAGGATGTTGGTGGAGTGTAACTGAACCCGTTTGCTAGTCAGGTTGGCTAGCATGCAAACTCCCTCGTTCGTTGGCGAGCCGCCGGCGCTCGTCGGTTGTCCTGGCCTGTTTTGCGCGTGTGCTCTATTGTAGCATAGGTTGCCGATTTTTGCAAGTTGACATAACAAGAGATTCGGTTTCACCTTGTGTTGGTGAAACGTAGGCGCACGCTCCTCATGTGTCATTGCGAGCGAAGCGAAGCAATCCCGCGCCCCGGAGATTGCTTCGGGCGCTCCGCGCCCTCGCAATGACAGCCACCAACAGACTTTGGAACCGAGTCTAATGATAGGGCTACACCACCAGGCCCAGCCTTCGCGCGGCGGCTACCAGCCCAAACGGCCCCGTCATCATCATGTCGCCGTGGGGCGCGGCGGTGTGCCATCCCAGGCCCGCCGCCATGTGCCGATTGGGCCCGGTAACCACCGTGTGGGTGAAGGGCTGCTCGCGCGGGTAGTCGTCCCGCACGTAGCACCCGTGCCCGTTGTCGGCGAGGACCTCCTCGTTGGGCAGGGCCGCCACCCGAAACCGTGCGATGAAGTCGCGAAGCCGCTCCGGATTGAGGATGACGGTGTGATGCTCAAAGACGCCGTACACCCTGTCCCCGCGCACCAAGAAGGCGATGGTGTGCTGATTGCCCAGGTTGACCACGAGAACCCCCTCGTGCTGATGCTGGGCGGCGAAGGGGTCTTGCAGCGCCCCAAGGATGGCGGCCGGGCCTGTATCCATGAGGAGCGCGCCGGGCACTTGCTCCTGCACGGCCCGCATGCGGGTCAGGTGCGGCGGAATCTCGCGGTAGGCTAGGGCGTCCAGATGTCCGCCGCTGTCTATGAACTGCTCCCACTGGCGGAAGCGAAAGCGGCGCTGGCTTTCGGTGAACGTTTCGCCGTGGTCCTGCACGGCGACGGCGAACAGCGAGGGCATGTCCACCTCAAACAGGGCCAGCGTCTGGCGGATGGCGTCCAGGTCTACATCGCCGGTCTGGATGCGGAGCGCGTGGGCCGGGGCCTCGTCCACGATCTCAATCCCCAGGCCGCGCACCTCGTCGGGGTTGTCGCGGACGGTCTTGGCGGCCTCGGGCGTGGCGAACACGCGCAGCCCCGCCCGCAAGTGTTTCTTCATGGCCGACACGCACGGCCCGCCACCCATCAGCCGCCCGTGCAGGAAGATGTCCACGCGGGCCTCCGTCGCCTTTCGGATGCGCTTGGCGACGATGCTGGTTTGCGAGGGCAACACCAACTGATAGCAGTTCTCAATGGGCTTGTCGGCGTCGTACAACAGGATGTCCTGCGTGCCCGCGCCGACGTCTATGGCCAGCAACTGGCGATTGGGCGCTGTCAATGCTATCCTCCCCCACACTGCGACCTGCCGCCGATTAGGTGGCCGTGGTGTCCATCCCCAAGACACGCGCCAGGGCGGGCAGCGTCGCGAACCAGAAGAAGCCGTCTTTGAAGAATGCCAAGAAGTGGACAGGCCCCACCCGCGTCAGGTCGGCGTATTGGCTGTACAACGTGCCGAAGTTGACCAGCGCCACGATGAAGGCCAGCAGTACCGTCCGCGCGTTGGGGTGGAAGGCTTTCTGTACGACGTAGAAACTGGCCAGCGCCCCCAGCACTTCACAGACGAGGAGCGTGGCGAAGATGGCCCACACGTTGGGATTGTTCTCCAGGAAGGCCGAGGCAATGCCCGAGAACGGCGACGACACGGCCGCCGCCAGTTCGCCCGTGTCCAGCCAGACGACGGCCACCCCGAGGGCGATGAGGAGCACGGCCAGGAGCACCAGTCCGAGACCCTTCTTCATGCGAATTCCACCTCCATTGGTTACGTTGCCTGCGGCCCATCATACCCGGCGGGCGGGTGCGTGTCAAAGAGCGCCGCGCTCGCCCCGGCTGTGTTCGCGCGGGTAGGCGGGGTACGGGGTCGGGATTCCGCTCACGGGGCCAGGACGTTGAAGTCGGCGGTGATGGACTGCCCGGCCCGGATGATGAGCATCCGCTTGGCGAGGATGGCGTTGTCGCCGTGGACGATCTCCAGCAGGTACTGGCCGTAGGCGAGTTGCGCCTGGTACTTGCCGTCGGCATCGGGGACGAGTTCAAACAGCGGCTCGCCCTGGATGAAGACGGGCTGGCCGCCGGATTGCTTGGGTTGCTCCAACAGGCTGATGCGCACCTTGACGTCGGTGGCGGGGCGGCCAACGTTGGATTTGTCGGTCAGGGGCTTATCCGCCGACTGCGCGTACGTAACCCTTCCCGACACGGTTCCGTAAATCGTGTTCGGCTGGCTCTTGCAGGCGGCTGCAAGGACGGCGCAGATGATGAGCAGCGCCAGAACGGTCTTTCTCATCGCCTGGATTCCTCCAATGTGCTGTGGCAACCTTGCGCTCCCCGCGTCTTCGGGGTATGATTGCGGCACATTATATCACACGGGCGCGGATTGAGGGAAAAGCGGAGGGGGTATGCGGCTGGAGTTTGACATCCTGACCCTGTTCCCCGGCATGTTCCAGGGGCCGCTCCAGGAGAGCATCCTGAAGCGCGCCGTGGAGGCGGGTGTGGTTGCAGTGCGCGTGCACAACATCCGGGACTATGCCCCCGGCAAGCATCGCCAGACCGATGACACGCCCTACGGCGGCGGGGGCGGGATGGTGATGAAGCCGGAGCCTATCTGGAACGCGGCCGAGGCGATCCTGGGCGAGGACATGGCGCGCAGAGGCCAGGACGTGGCGGTGGTGCTGATGAGCCCCCAGGGGCGGCTGTTGTCGCACGCCGTAGCCCGCGAGTTGGCGCGCTACCGGCGGGTTGTCCTCATCTGCGGGCGGTACGAGGGCGTGGATGAGCGCATCCGCGAACTGCTGGCCACCGATGAGATTTCCATCGGCGACTACGTGCTGTCGGGCGGGGAATTGCCGGCGATGGTGGTGGTGGAGGCGGTAACGCGGCTTCTGCCGGGCGTGCTGGGCGACCCGGGCGCGACGTTTGAGGATTCCCACGCCGAGGGGCTGCTGGAGTATCCGCAGTACACGCGCCCGGCCGAGTTCCGCGGCCTGAAGGTGCCGGATGCGCTGCTGTCGGGCAACCATGCGGAGGTGGTGCGGTGGCGGCGGGAGCAGTCGCTGCGGCGGACGCTGGAGCGGCGCCCCGACCTGCTGCGCAAGGCACGGCTGACCGCGGCGGATCGCGAGTTTCTGCGCCGCTTGGGCTGGGACGAGGGCGGCGCGGACGGGTAGGGGCCCGGCCGCGGGGAGCGCTGACAACGGCCATTGCGAGGGCGAGGGGGCGATGCCCTCACCCCGGCCCTGTCCCGGCGGGCGAGGGGGCGCCACCCTCACCCCAGCCCTCTCCCGGCGGGCGAGGGAGCGTGGCCGGGCTGGAATTCATCGCAGACAACGTGCGACGCACCTCCGAGGTGCGTCGCACGTTCCCACCCCATGCCCATTCGCGTGGATTCGCGGTTGCTAAACTGTCATTCTGAGCCACGAAGCGGCGAAGAATGTCGCAAGCCGAGACCCTTCGCTGCGCTCAGGGTGACAGGCCCGGTCTGCGCCCCCGATTCGCGCGGATCGGCCTGCGCGCTCACAGCGCCTTTCGGTACACGCGGTGCCGCTTGTACCAGCGCACGCCGATGGCTTCCATGTCGCCCATGCTCTTGAGATTCGCCTCGCTCACCTGCACGATGTCGCCGTGGTTATACTGCGAGTCCATCAGCGTCTTCGCCAATTCGGCATAGAGCACCGCGTTGGCGCCCATGCCCTGGTACTCGGGCAGGAGCCCCAGGCCGTTGATGTTCACCCAGTCGGTGCGGCGGAACTCGCGCAGGATGTGAATCCAGCCGAAGGGCCACAGCCGCCCGCCCGTCTTCTGCAGCGCCGCCGAGATGTCGGCGAAGGCGAACAGGAACCCGACCGGCTCGCCGTCCTTCAGCACGAGTTTGATGAGGCGCGGCTCGGCCACCAGGATGAGTTGGTTCACCATCTGCTTGAACTCCTCGGGCGTGAACGGGCAGAACTCGGCGGTGTCCGCGAAGGCCCGCTCCAGGACCCGCGCCGCCACCGGAATCCAGCGCCGCATCTCGCGCTTGGAGCGGAACTCCTGGATGCGGAATCCGCGCCGCTCCCGCACCTTGTCGGCGATTTCAAAGAAGCGGGGCGGCAGTTCGTGCCCCCGGCCCAGGTAGCCCGATAGGAAGTCATCGTAGCCCACGAAGCCCGCGCCGGTGATGAGCGCGTCGTAGTAGGGGTAGTTGTAGGCGATGCCCAGGGCCGGCCGGTGCTCAAACCCCTCCACCAGCACGCCGTGCCCGTCGGAGCGGAGGAAGCCGTGCGGCCCCTTCATCTCGTTCAGGCCGCGCGCCCGCGCCCAGTCGCACGCGGCGGCGAAAAGCCCTTGCGCGGCCTCGGCGTCGTCCTCGCACTCAAACAGGTAGAAGAAGGCGGCGCGGCGGCCGTGGTGCTCGTTGTACAGGCGGTGGTCCAGCACCGCAATGCGCCCGACGATGCGCCCGTCCCGCTCGGCGACGAAGAAGTCGGCGTCGGAGTGCCTGTAGAACGGGTGCTTCTTGCGGTTGAACACGGCCGTGGCGTCGGACGCGAAGGGCGGCACCCAGTGGGGGCACCCGCGGTACAGGTCAAACGGGAATCGGAGGAATCGGCGGATGTCGCGGCGGTCGGTGGTGTCTAGTTCGCGGATATGCATGGGCGCGCTCCTCCCCCTACTCGTACACTTTCTCGTCGGCGCGGTGGGCTTCGGGGGCGTCCATCTCCAGGTCGCGGCCCGCAGGCCCCTGCGTCAGCAATTGCCGATAGTACTCATGCTGAATCAGCAGGTCCATGATCTCGTTGGTGCCGGTCC
>JBBIHX010000023.1:0-29600 GCA_037446815.1 Caldilineae bacterium
GGGTGGTGTAATATAGTTTGTGAAATAACACACAATCCCGACCCGCGACGCGTTTCGGCGGCGGGCGATGGCCGATAGGAGGAACCTCATGGACTACGAAGAACGATTGCGGCGACTGGTGAGCGGGTACGGCGACTGGTTTGCCGATGGCGAGCGGCTCCGCGATGGCCGCATGACGGCCGATCTGTTTCCGTACACGCACCTGTTCCGGCCCATCCAGGTCAACGGCGTCAAGATTCGCAACCGCATCGTCATGGGCCCCATGGGCAACATCTGCATGGCCGACGAGACGGGCCGGCCCAGCGCCAAGATGATTGAGTACTTCGTGGCGCGGGCCAAGGGCGGCGTGGGGCTGATCACGTCGGGGCTGATCCCTGTGAGCCACGGCGTGGACCCCTCGGTAACGGAGCCGGGCAATCTGTCCTACTTCCCGCGCATTGACCGCTCGCGCACCAACTACGCGGGCTGGCGCATCCTGGCAGAGAACTGCCATGCCCATGGGGCGCGGTTTTTCATCCAACTCACGCCTGGCCTGGGGCGGGTTGGCTCGCCCGAGTGCCTGGTGAAGAAGTACAAATTGCCCATCTCCTCGTACTGGAATCCCAACTTCTACATGCCCGAAGTGCCGTGCCGCCCGCTGACCAATCGCGAGTGCTGGAGGATCATCAAGAATGCGGGGCAGGCCGCTGCCGATGCTCAGGGGTTGCTGATTGACGGCGTGTATCTCCACGGCCACGAGGGGTATCTCCTGGAGCAGATGACGAATCCCGCGTTCAACCGCCGCAAGTGGGGTACGTTCGCCGACTGGCAGGCGTTCGGCGTGGAACTGGTGAAGGAGATTCGCAGGCGCACGGGCCCGCGCTATCCCATCATGTACCGCATTGACCTGTCGCTGGCGCTGAACGCGACCTACGGCGAACGGATGCAGTCGGTCAAGGGGCTGCGCAGGTTCCGCAACGAGCGCACCGTGGCGATGACGTTGGAGTACATGGTCAACCTGGTGCGCGCGGGCGTGGACATGTTTGACGTGGATTTGGGCTGCTACGACAACTGGTGGCTGCCGCATCCGCCGGCGTCCATGCCGCCTGGGTGCTATCTGGAGGTGGCCAAGATCGTGAAGGACTACTTCGCGGAGCATGGCGTGAAGTCCAACGCAGGGCAGGAGGTGCCCATCGTGGCCGTGGGCAAACTGGGCTACCCCGACCTGGCGGAGCGGGCGCTGCGCGACGGCATGTGCGACATGGTGATGCTGGCGCGCCCGCTGCTGGCCGATCCCGAATGGCCCAAGAAGGCGTATGCGGGAAGGGTCCGCGAGATCATCCCCTGCATCGGCGACCAGGAAGGGTGCCTGAACGAGTTTCTGGAGGGCGGGCATCCGCAATGCGCCGTGAACCCGCGCACCGGCTTTGAGGAACTGCTGCCCGACGAGCCGCCCCGCGCCGAGAGGCCCAAGCGCATCGCCGTGGTGGGGGCCGGCCCGGCGGGCGTGGTGTGCGCCATCACCGCCGCGCGCCGCGGCCACCACGTAACGCTGTATGACAAGAACGCTCGGGCCGGCGGCATGCTGATTCCCGGCAGCGTTCCCAAGATCAAGTACGACGTGGCCAGCTACGTGGAATACCTGAACGCCGCCTTGGAATCCCACGCGCGGGATTATGACCTGCGCGTGCACTTCGGCGCGGCGGTTACGCCGGAGGACCTGCGCGCGGGCGGGTTTGACGCCGTTGTCATCTGCGCGGGCGCGAAGCCGTGCGGCCTGCCGGTGCCGGGCGCCGACCTGCCCCATGTGGTGCAGGCGGTGGACCTGCTCCGCAATCCCGCGCTGGCCGATGGCAAGGGCAACATCGTCATCGTGGGCGGCGGCTCCGTGGGCTGCGAGACGGCGTACTTCCTGGCCTACGAACTGGGCAAAGCGGCAACCATCGTGGAGATGCTGCCGTACTTCATGAAGGGGGTGTGCACGGCGAATCGCGGGCATCTGATTCACCACCTGGAGCGGAAGGGGGTGCGGCTGTTGAACTGCGCCACGGTGAAACGCATCGGCGAGGGGCAGGTGGTCATCGCGCGGAACGTGTCGCCCACGGTGCCCGACCCATACGTTACATGGCGGCCCATCTTGCCCGAAAACGTGCCCAACCCGCTGGCCCGGCCCATCCGTGAGGAACTGCGCGAGGAGGTGCTGGAGGCGGACCTGGTGGTGCTGGCGGTGGGGATGAAGCCGGACGACGCGCTGTACGAGGCGTGCGTGCGGGAGCGCGTCGCGCCGGAGGTGCACAACCTGGGCGACTCGTTCGCCGTGGGCCGGGTGTTTGAGGCGGTGAAGGCGGGGTATCGGGTGGGGCTGGCGGTTTGAGTTTCCCCTCACCCTAGCCCTCTCCCGCGGAGCGAGGGGACGTGCCACCGGAAGCGGTTCTGCACACGTCAGGAGGCAAGCATATGCGTGTTCTCATCACAGGGGGGACGGGGTTGATCGGTTCGGCGCTGGCGGCGGAACTGGCGGGCGCCGGGCACGAGGTCATCGTGCTCAGCCGCAACCCGGACAGGGCGACGGGCCTGCCCGCGGGCGTGCGCGCCGAACGCTGGGACGGGCGCACGGCGCAGGGCTGGGGGCACCTGGCCGACGGCGCGGGCGCTATTGTCAACCTGGCGGGCGCCAGCATCGCCGGGGAGGGGCTGCTCCCCAGCCGCTGGACGCCCGAACGCAAGCGGCTGATTCTCCAGAGCCGCCTGGACGCGGGCCGCGCCGTTGTGGAGGCCGTGCAGCAGGCCGCCCAGAAGCCCAGCGTCGTGGTGCAGGCTTCGGGCATCGGCATCTACGGGTTCGCGGGCGATCGCGTCGTAGACGAGAGCGCGCCGCCTGGCGACGACTGGCTGGCCCAGGTTGCGGTCCAATGGGAGGCGGCCACCGCGCCGGTGGAGGCGATGGGCGTGCGACGGGTTGTGATCCGCACGGCGGTGGTCTTCGCCCGCGATGGGGGCGTTCTGCCGCTGATGCTGTTGCCGTTCCGGCTCTTCGTCGGCGGGCCCATCGGCAGCGGCAGACAGTACGTGCCCTGGATTCACATCGCCGACGAGGTGGGCGCGATTCGCTTCCTCATAAAGCATCCCGACGCGCGCGGGCCGTTCAACCTTGTCGCGCCCGACATCCTCTCCAACGCCGAGATGAGCCGCGTCATCGCGCGGGTGTTGCGGCGGCCATCGTGGCTGCCGCTGCCGGCCTTCGCCATGCGCCTGCTGTTCGGCGAGGTGTCCACGCTCCTGCTGGAGGGCCAGCGTGCTGTGCCCGAGCGGTTGCGGGGACTGGGCTACACCTTCCGATTCCCCACGCTGGAGAGCGCCCTGCAGGACCTGACGCGATAGGCGTGCACTGCGCCGCGCCCGCCTCGGTTCCATCTTGTGTTGGTGAAACGCATGGACACTCTCCCCGTGTGTCGTTGCGAGCGAAGCGAAGCAACCTCACGCCCCAGAGATTGCTTCGGGCGCTCCGCGCCCTCGCAATGACAAGTGCCAACAGACTTTGTAACCGAATCCCGCGCCCGCGATTGTTGACAGCAGGGCCGAGACCCCTATAATTATGGAGAGGCGGGGGTGGCGCAGCCAGTCGCCCCGTGCAGCACACCATCATCCACTTCACCGTGAGAGGCATCATGGGATTCTGGGAGGGCCGGCGGGTCCTCGTAACCGGCGGAGCCTCGTTCATTGGGTCGCACCTGGTAGATGCGCTTGTAGCGCAAGGGGCTACGGTACGGGTCGTGGACGACCTGTCCAGCGGCAAGTTGGCCAACATCCAGGGGCATCTGGACGCGCGCACAGTTGAATTCACCAGGGCCGACCTGCGCGAGCCAGGGGTTGCTCGCGAAGCCATGCGCGACATTCAGACGGTGTTCCACCTTGCCGCGGATCACGGCGGGCGCGGCTATGTGGATTCGCACCAGGCCGGCCCCGCGACGGACTTCTTCCTCGGCGGGTTGATCTTCTGGGAAGCGCGTCGCGCCGGCGTGGAGAAGGTCGTCTACGCCTCGTCGGGGTGCGTGTACCCCAATTACCTACAGTCGGATCCCAAGCAGGAACTGTACCTCACCGAGGACATGGTCAAGCCCCCGTATGACGCGGACAACCTGTACGGCTGGACCAAACTCATGAACGAGTTGACGCTGCGGGCCTATTGCGCCGAGTACGGCATGAAGGGGGTGTCCTGCCGGTATTTCACCGTGTACGGGCCGCGCGGCAGGGAGAATCACGCCGTCATCGCCATGATCGCGCGGGCCTTCGTGGGCGAGAACCCGTTTGAGGTCTGGGGCGACGGCAACCAGGTCCGCAACTGGACATACGTGGAGGACATTGTTCGCGGCACGCTGCTGGCCGCCGAGAAGGTTGACGACGGCACGGCCATCAACCTGGGCACGATGGAGCGGGTGCGGGTCATAGACGCCGTCCGCATGGTGCTGGACTACACGGGGCACAAGGCCGAAATCCGTCTTCGGCCCGACATGCCGACCGGCCCCATGAATCGCGTGGCGGATAACTCCCTCGCCAAGCGCCTGCTGGGCTGGGAGCCGCAGGTGGCGTTCAAGGATGGCCTGAAGCGCACGATTGACTGGTACTTCGCCACCAAGGACCGCGACGAGGTGCGGCGCATACTGGCGCGGGCGCTCATGGAGCGATAGATGGAGACGCCGCGTCGGGTCAACATCCTGGGCGTGGGCATCAGCGCCATCAACATGGAGCAGGCCCTCGCCATCATAGACGACTGGATTGCCCGACGCGACCCGCATTACGTCTGTGTGTCCACGGTGCACGGCGTGATGGAGTGCCAACGGGATGAGGCCGTGCGCCGCGCCCTCAATTCCAGCGGCCTCACCACTCCGGATGGCATGCCCCTGGTGTGGATTTCGCGCCTGCGCGGGTTCCGCCACGTCAGGCGAGTGTACGGGCCGGACCTCATGCTGGCCGTGTGCGAGCGTTCCGTGGCCAAGGGATACCGGCACTACCTCTACGGAGGCCAGCGAGGGGTCGCCGAGTTGCTGAAGGCGCGCCTAGAGCAGCGGTTTCCGGGGGTGCAAATTGTGGGCGTGGACTGTCCGCCCTTTGAGCCGCTGACGCCCGAAGAGGACGAGCGGGCGGTGCAACGCATCAACGCGGCCCGCCCGGATATCGTGTGGGTGGGGATGAGCACGCCCAAGCAGGACCTGTGGGCTGCGGAGCATGTGGGGCGGCTCCACGCGCCCGTCATCATCGCCGTGGGGGCGGCGTTTGACTTCGTGTCGGGGCGCAAGCGCCAGGCCCCGCGCTGGATGCGCAACAGTGGCCTGGAATGGCTGTTCCGGCTGATGCAGGAGCCGCGACGGTTGTGGCGGCGCTATCTGCTCTACAATCCGCTGTTCATCTGGCTCCTGCTGGGGCAGTGCCTGGGCCTGCGCGACTATTCGCTGGACTGAAATCTCGCCTGCTACTTCACCAGACCCTCGTACACGGCCAGGGTCTTGGCGGCCAGTTTGTCCCACGTGAAGTTGGCCAGGGCCTTCTGTCGCCCCGCCTCGCCCATGCGCCGCGCCATCGCCGGGTCGGACAGGAGGGCGCAGATGCGGTCGGCGATCTGGGCCGGCTGCGGCTGGACCACGAAGCCATCCACGCCGTCGGAAATCACCTCGCGCACGGCGGGAATGTCGCCGCCGATTACGGGTTTGCCCATCAACCACGCTTCCACGAAGACGCCGCCAAAACTCTCCTGCGAGGAGGGCATGCAGAACACGTCGCAGGCGGCCATTGCCGAGGTCTTCTCCCCAAGGCCGACGGTGTCCAGTTCCACAACGCGCGGGTCAGCGCAGGCTGCGAAGACGCGCCGCGAGTGGGGGGTGCGCGGGCCGATGAAGACAAAGCGCGCATCGGGCCAGCGCGCCCAGACAGTAGGCGCTGCCGCCAACACCGCCTCGTAGTTCTTGTATGCGAATTTCTGGCCGACGAACAGCACCATGGGGCCGCCGATTCCGTGTCGGGCACGGAACGCGTCCGCGTCGTGCCGCGCCGCCAGTATCGGCCCTATGCCCGTAACATGAATGCGGTCCTCGGGCACGCCCAGTCCGGCCAGGGTCTCCCGCTCGGCATGGGTCAGCGCGATGACGGCGTCGGCCTCGCGGTACAGGCGGATGTAGGCGCGGTAGAACCATCCGACCCAGCGCGGGTGATGGACAGGCGTGAAGACAAAGGGCACATCCAGGCGTCGGGCCAGGCGCAAGGACGCGTAACTGATGCCTTCGCGCCCGATGCGCCCGTTGTGGATGATGTCCGGCTGCCCGCACAGGGGCGCGAGTCGCCGCTCCAGAATCCGCGCGATGCCGGGGAGGGCGACATCTTTGAGCGGATAGTACGTCGCGGCGAGGGGCGCGAGCAGGAGCCGGTCTGCCAGCGACAGGCGCAGCGGCGATACCGGGATGCCGTCCATGCTGTAGGGACGCGGGTTCCAGGGGGCCAGCACCGTTGTACCCAGGAGCCAGTCGGTGCGGTTGGTGCGCCAGTGGGCGATGACGTGCACCTGATGGGCACGCGCGAGGGCGCACGCCAGCGCGTGGAAGTGCAGTTGCGCGCCTCCGATGGCGGGCGGGTAGGCCGTGAGCGTGTAGCAGATGCGCATGGCGCGATTGTAGCACGGGCGGGCTGCGAGGGCAATTGATAAATACGGAAAAGTGTGGTAAAATATAAGCGCAAACCGAGGCGAACCCATACCCAAAGCCTGCCGGTTTGCGTTGTTTTCACTGGGGGAGATTCATGGAGGCCGACTTGCTTGCGCGGAGAGAGCAAGAGTTGGTAAGGCGCGCCCAGAGCCGCGACTCGGCCGCCTTCGCCGAACTCTACGATCTCCACTACCGCCGCGTGTACACGTACATCTACTACCGGGTCGGAAACCAGGAACTGGCGGAAGACCTGGCAGCAGACGTGTTTGTGCGCGGCTGGCAAGCAATCGGCTCCTTTGATTACCGGGGAGTGCCTGTGGCCGCGTGGCTGTTGCGGATCGCGCGAAACCGCGTGATTGACCATTTCCGCCGTTCGGGTAAGCGCGAGACCGTGGAGTTGGAAGATCAGCACGTGGACCTGGCCCAAGACCCCGAATCGGAGGTGGAAACCCATCTCCTCCGTGAAGACCTGATGCGCTTGATGTCGCACCTTACGGACGACCAGCGCGATGTCATCATCCTGAAATTCTTTGAGGGGATGTCCAATGCCGAGGTGGCTGCCATATTGGGCAAGCCGGAGGGAGCCGTGAAGTCGCTGCAACACCGCGGCCTGGCGGCCCTGCGAAGGCACTGGGACAGGGGTGAAAAAGGATGATCCGAAGGTTTAGGGACGTTCTGGATGAGAAACTAGAGCAGTTGCGCAGGGGGCAGACGCCGGATCTGTCGCCGTACCGCGCAGGCTCGCCCCAGGGCGACGAATTGGCGGGGTTGCTGGAACTCGCGGCGGCGCTGCAGGCGGTGCCCGCGCCTGAACCGTCGGCGCTGGCCGTGGCGCGGGGCAAGCAACGGCTGCTCGCGGCGATGGCCGAAAGCGAGCGGGAGAAGGCGCCGAGGGCGCTCGGCCTGTGGCCCCTGCTCAAGCCGGCGTTCGCCGCCGCGATGGCCGCGGTCGTGTGCCTGGTGCTGGTATTCGCCGTCAACGCGCTGGGCGAGCGCAGCCTGCCCGGAAGCGCATTCTATCCCGTGAAGACCATCAAAGAGCGCATTCAGGTGCTGGTAGCCGACACCCCCAGGGAGCAGGCAGCCGTGCACCTGCGCATGGCCAAGCGTCGGCTCAACGAGTTGCAGCGGGTTACCTTGCGCGACGGCGCGGCCGACCTAGCTCTTCTGGACGCCATGACGCGGGAGATGGACGCCGCGTTGGAGGCCCTGGCGCAGGTTCCCGCCACCCAGTCGGGGGCGCTGGTGGCCGACCTCGCGTCGGTGGCCCGCCGGCAGCAGTCCACCCTCTTGTGGGTGCAGCGACATTCCGCGCCCGAACAGCAAGCGGCATTGGCCCGGGCCATTGTCCGCGCCCACGAGACGTACCAGATGGCGCTGGCCGCTCCCGCGCAGGGCCTGAAGGTTACGCGGCCCTTGAGCGCGATGGCGGTTGCCGCCATCGTGGAGTTCAAAGGGCCGGTGCTGGGCGAAGACCCCGACGTACTGACCGTGGGCAGCCATCAGGTTGGCGTAATCTCCGTAACCGACATGGAGGGGCGGCCCGATTTGGGCGCTACGGTAGAGGTGCGAGCCGCGCGGCTGCAGGATGGCCGCCTGGTGGCCTTGAGCATTCGCCAGACGGCGCCGCCCGCCGAGGGCCTGTGGGTTCGCGTCAACGGAACGATCACCGGCGCCTATGACAGCACGTGGCTCATCAACGGTCGGCCCGTGGTGTTCAGCGCGGCGACGAACCTCGTGGGTTGGCTCCAACCCGGCGCCCATGTGGAGGCTAGCGGCTTGCTCCGCAGCGACGGGACCGTGCTCGCCCACGACGTGGAGGTGGAGGTAGCGCAACACGAGGTCAATCTCATCGGGCCGGTGGCCGAACGCAGCCCTGACCAATGGGTTGTGGCGGGCGTTCCGGTGAAGGTTGTTCCGGCCACGTACATTGACGAGACCCAGGCGCTGGCCGAGCAAAGCCAGGGCGCCAGCGTCCGCGCCGTGCGGCAGAGCGACGGCACGCTGGTCGCGCGGAGCATCACGGCGCTGCGCGAGGAACCGCAGGCGTCGGTGGTTGTGAAGGATGTGGTGGTCGCTCGCCAGGGCGACGTGTGGACCGTGGGCGACTGGGATGTGGCCACCGACACGCAGACGCGCATCATCGCCGAGGGCGATCCCGTGGGCCGCGTCGCGGAGGTCTCGGCGGAACGGCGTCCCGATGGCAGGCTGCGCGCCGTGCGCATTGCCGTGGAGCCGACTGCCCGCCGCGAGACGGTGCGCATCGCCTTCCAGGGCAGCGCGCAGTGGGTGGATGGGACGCTCACCGTCGCCGGGCATCCAGTGAGCATGGGCGAGGCCACGTCGGCATGGGCTGATGACCGGCCGCTGGCCACTCTGCGACCCGCGCCCGGGCGGACGCTGGCGGTGGAAGGCTGGCTCCAGCCCGATGGCACGGTGGCCGCGGACAACGTGCGCGCTGTCCGCACGGGCAAGATGACGGAGTTGCACGGCACGGTGCGCACGATTCAGGATGGGAGCCTGATTCTGGATGACCGCACCATCTACTTGGACGAGTGCGTGGAAGTCGTGGCCCCGGGCGGGCCGATGAGCCTGGCCGACATCGCGCCTGGGCTGTTGGTTACCGTCATGGGCGAGGCCGGGCCGGATGATTCGTTCGTGGCGTGGAAAGTGCTTGTGGGCGGGATTGTGCCGGACAAAGGCCCGGCTCCCAAACCGACGGCGGAGCCCGAACCCGCCCAGCCGCCGGCGCCAACGCCGGTAACGCCTGCGCCTTCGGCGACGCCATTGCCGACGACGCCGGCCCACCCCAAAGGCGGCCACGGGACGCCGGTGCCGCCGACGGCAACGCCCGAACCGAGCGAGACGCCGTCCGCGCCCGGGCCTGGCGGGCCGCCGGAGCCGACACCTCCGCCGACGCCGACGCCGTGGCCGACGATGGTGATCCGCCCGAAGGGCAAGACGCCGCTGCCCGTTCCGCCGACGGAGACGCCAATGCCCACGCCGACGCCCACCCCGACGGCAACGGCGGTGCCGACGGACACGCCGCCTGCGCCTGGGCCGGGCGGGCCGCCGGAGCCGACCCCAACACCAACACCGACGCCAACGCCCACGGCGAGCGAGCCTGCTCCTGGACCGGGAGCGCCGCCGGAGCCGACCGCGACGGCAACGCCGATGCCCACGCTCGCCCCGAAGCGGCCGCGCCCGTTGCCGACGCTTCAGCCGCCCGGCAAGCCCATGCCCATGCCGACGGGGTAAGCCCGCGCCCCTGGACCGGGAAGGTCGCGCGATAACATCCTGGCCCGCGCCACGGGGTGCACATCCGTTTGGGCAGGCTGGCTGCACTGCGCAGGCTCTGCGCGCCGTCGCTGGCTGCTCTACACCCACCAAAGTTGGCCTCCGTCGCGTGGCGTGCGGCGGCGGGCTTTTGACCTCACCTAACCCCTCCCACACCCTCCCCTTTCCTCTCCGCCGGCGGAGAGGAAAGGGGAGGGCTGGGGTGGGAATTGGTGAGGTAGACTTCGCTCGGCCAACCTAGCGATGCCCGATGATTGTTGTCGCAGAACGGGCATCCGCCCGCGCCATGGATTCGGTTCCAAAGTCTGTTGGTAGCCGTCATTGCGAGGGCACGCAGTGCCCGAAGCAATCCCCGGGGCGTGGGATTGCTTCGCTTCGCTCGCAATGACACACGAGGCGAGTGCGCCTACGGTTCCCCAACACAAGATGAAACCGACTCGCGCCGTGCGGGCCTTTTTGTTTCCGGCGGGAACCTGCTATAATACCCCTGCAATCCGCTTGTGCCACACCGCCCTGGTATCAGACTGTAAACGCCTATGAAATCGCTCATCATTGCGGACATTCACGCCAAGCCCGCAGCCCTGGAAGCCATCCTGGACGCGGAAAGGACCTGGGACGAAATCCTGTTTCTGGGCGACGCCGTAGGCGTTGGGCCCGAACCGAACGAGACCCTGTCCATGCTGGCCGAACTGAACGGCATATTCCTGATGGGCAACCACGATCGGTACATGCTTTCGCCTGGCGCGGAAGGGAATCCGGATGACCTGTTCGTGGCGTGGCTCAACTGGACGCGGGAGCAGATTTCGGCGCGCAACCTTCGGTTTCTATCCACGTTTGAGGAGACGCGCGCCGTGGAACGGGACGGCGTGGCGGTGCGCCTGCTCCACGGCGAGGTCCCGCGTGGGCTGGGCGGGCGAATCTGGCCCGACAGTCCGCGGCAGGTCTGGGCCATGCTGGCCGAGCGATACGCGGAGCCGGTGATCCTTTTCGGCCACTCGCACGTTCAGTTCCGCGTGAGGCGGGCGGGGCGGCGATTCGTGAATCCGGGGAGCGCGGGAGAGCCGCGGCTGGGCAAGCCCGGGGCGTGTTATGCCGTCCTTCAGGGCGGACGCCTGTCGCTGAAAGCGGTGCCGTATGACGTGGAGCGCACATGCTGCGCCATGGATCGGCTCCCGCTGCCGAGGGCGTACATTGAGGTGTGGAAGCAGGCCTTCCGCACGGCGGTGCTGCCGGAGCCGCATTTCAGCCACATTCGGGACTTCGCGGCCCTCATGGGCAGGGGCTGGCGGTGAGCGGAAGAACGGCGAAATGGAGGAGGGAGGACATGATTCTCGGTCAGAAGGTTCGGCTACGCGCCCTGGAGGAAAGTGACCTGGAGCGTTGCTACACGTGGATCAACGATCCGGAGGTAACCGAGCACCTGGCCACGCGCTTCCCGATCTCCATGCACGACGAGCGTCAGTGGCTGCTGCGGGCCTCCAGCGGCGAGGCGGACAGGTCTTTCGCCATAGAGACGGCCGACGGCGAACACATCGGCAACATTGGCCTGCACCGAATCCAATACCTGGACCGCAACGCCGAACTGGGCATCCTCATCGGCGCGAAGGAGCGTTGGAATCAGGGCTACGGGACCGACGCCATTCTCACGCTGTTGAGATTCGCATTTGAAGAGATGAACCTGCATCGCGTATACTTACGGGTGGATGCGGACAACCCGCGGGCCATTCGGTGCTACGAGAAGTGTGGCTTTGTGCGGGAGGGGACGCTGCGCGACGCTACGTACCGCCGGGGCCGATACAAGGATCAGCACATCATGGGCGTGCTGGCTCACGAGTTCCGCGCGACGCAGAGCGACGAGAGGAGGTGAGCGATGACCATGCTGCCTGGGGCATCCTGCGCCGAAGAACCGATGTACCGCGAAGAGCCGATGTACGGGACCATGCGGCTGTTCAGCGGGCGGGCCAATCCGCCCCTGGCAGAGCGCATCTCCGAGTATCTCAAGGTTCCGCTGGACGAGGCGGAGATCTTTGAGTTCCCCAACGAGAACATCTTTGTCCGTCTCAAGAAGAGCGTGCGCGCTCAGGATGTCTTTCTCATCCAGCCGACCTGCTCGCCGGTGAACCGCAACATCATGGAGTTGCTCATCATGATAGACACGCTGAAGCGGGCATCGGCGGGGCGCATCACGGCCGTCATCCCTTACTACGGTTACGGGCGCACGGACAAGAAGGACCAGCCGCGGGTGCCCATCACGGCGCGCCTCATCGCGGACATGATCAGCGTGGCCGGGGCCAATCGCGTGTTGACCATAGACCTGCACGCCGGCCAGATTCAGGGGTTCTTCAGCATCCCTGTGGACGAGATGACGGCGATGCCCTTGCTCGTTCGCCACTTTCGCGAGAAGAACATCCCCAATCCGGTCATCGTCGCGCCGGACGTGGGGGCGACGAAGCGGGCGCGCAACTTCGCCCAGGCGCTGGACGCGCCGCTGGCGGTGATTGAGAAGCGCCGCGTGGGCAACAAGCCGACGGCGCGGGTGCTGAACCTTATCGGGCGCGTGCGTGGCAAGAATGTCATCATCGTGGACGACGAGATAGACACCGGCGGCTCGCTGGAGGGCGCGTTTGAAATCCTGCGCAGGCGCGGCGCCCTGGAGATTTACGCATGCGCAACTCATGGCGTCTTCTCGCCGCCGGCGGTAGAGCGGCTGTCGGCGCTGGACTTCAGCGAGATCGTGGTTACCGACACGGTGCTCATCCCGCCGGAGAAGCAGATGCGCCACCTGAGAATTCTGTCGGTCGCGCCGCTGCTGGGGGAGGTCATCCGCCGCATTCACACCGGCGAATCGGTGGGCGCGATGGCGCTGGCATAGGGCGCGTGTCGGGATCTGGGCGAGGGACGGCCCACGTGAGTCGGTTTCATCTTGTGTTGGTGAACCGTAGGCGCACTCTCCTCGTGTGTCATTGCGAGCGAAGCGAAGCAATCGCACGCCCCGGAGATTGCTTCGGGCGCTCCGCGCCCTCGCAATGACAGCCACTAACAGACTTTGGAACCGAGTCGCCTATGTGTGGCTGTTCGGCGACACTGGACAGAACGGGGCATTCTGGGTATAATATTCCGTGGGCGCACCCCATGCGCCCGTGGGCACCCGTGAGACAGCGGTACGCATGGCACCGTAGCCGCAATGCGCAACGACGGCGACGCTGCAGACGGAGAGTATCCTTCACTGGCAAGAATGTTTGGAGGAGGAGAATATGAAACTGCGCCGCTTCGTTTACGCCCTGTTCGTATTGGCCCTTGTCCTCAGCGCCTGCGGTGGTGGCGGCGGGGGCTCCAAGTTCACCAAGGCTGCCGAGTCGGCCCTGGCGAAGTGGGAGGCGACCGGCATCACCAACTACCGCATCACCGTGCTGGATGAAGACCCCACAAGCAAAGCCCGCGCCACGGTCTTGGTCCGCGACGGCGAAGTGCTGGACGCCACCTGGGTTCGCAACATTGACGATCCCAACGCCGCGCCGGAGCCCTTGGATGCTACGTCGGCCGAGACCTACACGGTCCCCGGCCTCATTGAGTGGGTCCAGGAGCCAGGGGTCAAAGAGGCCAAGTTTGATGACGAGAAAGGGTATCCCACCTACATCAAGCGCCACATTACCACCGTAGAGCCGGCGGTGGATCGGGTCATCACGGTGCTGGCGTTCAAGGAACTGCCCAAGAGCGAGATGGCGCGCACAATGCCGCCCGCGCCAAACGCAGCCCAGGCCAGCGAATTGCGCTCGTATATCACCTACGCGATCATCAAGGAGCACCCGCAACTGGGGCTGCCGCAATTCCTGTCGTGGCAGGCAGTGCCTGGGACGCGCGGGTACACGCGCTACGACACGCCGAATCCACCGGTAACGATTATCCTATGGTGGGCGGAGCCGGAAAAGGGCTATCCGGTGAGCCTGTGGGCATATCCCCAGGGCAAACGCGTTCTGTGGGATGCGGTCGTGTTCCTGTCGGGTGAGGTGCGCGAGGTCGGCTATGCGGAGTGGACGGAGGGCGCTCCGCCGCTTGGATCGCCCGAGCAGGCCCGCGACCTGGCCGTGGACTATCTGCGCACGACCTATCCTGACAAGGTGCCCGCAGGCCTGACATGGTCGGAAGGGGCCAAGCCCGAGGCAGCGCCGGGCTCCGATGCGCGCCTGTACGAGTCCGGGGATTGGGATGTGGAAGTGAACTGGGTGCTGGGGCCGATTCCGGTGTTTGACGTGAGCGTCGTGGGGCCTAATGGCTCATGGTTCATGACGGTGCACCCGACGGGCGCGGTGTACGAGCGCTGATGCCGGGCGCGCAGGAGGCTTCTGGCGGCGGGACGGGGCCGGTCCTTGTTCGTCCGGCGGGCGAACGGGACGCCGAGTCCATCGCCGTGCTGTCGGGGCAACTGGGGTATCCGACGGAGACAGAGGCCGTGCGGCAGCGCCTGCGCGCTATCGCCCAGAGGCCCGACCACGCGGTGTTCGTGGCGGAAACCGCGGGGCAAGTCGTCGGCTGGGTGCATGTGTACGCGGTAACGGCGCTGGAGTCTCCTGCGCATGCCGAAATCGGCGGGCTGGTGGTGGATGCGGCGCACCGCGGGCGAGGTATCGGGCGCGCCCTGATGGAGCGGGCGGAGGCCTGGGCGCGCGACGCGGGCCTGGGAGTCGTGCGGCTGCGTTCCAACGTCGTGCGCGCCGAGGCGCATGCGTTCTACGAGGGCATCGGATATACCCTCGTGAAGACGCAGAAGGTGTTTGCGAAGATGCTGGAGGATAATCCCGACTGAGACGGAGGCAAACGGTAGACGACCAGTACCCCAAAATCACACCAAAGGAGGTGGAAGACCAATGGCGATCACAGAAGTGGCCGTAATCGGCGCAGGCACGATGGGGAACGGCATCGCCCAGACCTTCGCCCAAGCCGGATACGCGGTAACCCTTGTGGAGATTGACGAAGGGCAGTTGAAGCGGGGAATGGCGGCGATTGAGAAGTCGCTGGCCAAGTTTGTGGAGAAGGGAAAACTCTCCTCCGAGGACCGCGACGCTGCCCTTTCGCGTATCCGCCCCACGCTCAAACTGGAAGATGCCGCCCCTGCCCACTTCGTTGTGGAGGCGGTGGTGGAGAACCTGGACGTGAAGCGCAAGGTATTCGCCCAGTTGGACGGCCTGTGCGCGCCTGAGGTAATTCTCAGCACCAACACGTCGTCTATCTCCATCACGGAGATTGCGGCGGCAACCAAGCGGCCCGATAAGGTCATCGGGATGCACTTCATGAATCCCGTCCCGCTGATGCAACTGGTGGAGATCATCCGGGGGCTCGCCACGTCCGACGAGACCTACGCCGCCACGGAAGAACTGGCCCGGAACCTGGGCAAGACGCCGGTGGAGGTGAACGACTATCCCGGGTTCGTCTCCAACCGCGTCCTGATGCCCATGATCAACGAGGCCATCTACTGCGTCATGGAGGGGGTCGCCAAGCCCGAGGCCATTGATACCGTGATGCGGCTGGGCATGAACCATCCCATGGGGCCGCTGGCGCTGGCCGACCTCATCGGGCTGGATGTCTGCTTGAACATCATGGAGGTGCTGTACAGGGGATTGGGGGACTCCAAGTATCGGCCGTGCCCGCTGTTGCGCAAGATGGTCGCCGCCGGGCACCTGGGCCGCAAGACCGGCAAGGGGTTTTACACGTATTCATAGCGGTCAGCAATCAGCGGTCAGCGGGTAGGATCAGGAAGCGGGCTGTGCGCTCACCGCCGATTGCGGATGGCCGACTGCTGATGGCTGAACGCTGATCGCTCAAACACACACAGAGGAGGCAAACCATGGACCTGAAACTCACCGAAGAGCAGGAAATGATCCGCAAGGTGGCGCGGGAGTTTGCCGAGAAGGAGGTGGCGCCCATCGCCGCCGAACTGGACGAGAAAGGCGAGGTCCCCTTTGCCAACATCCGCAAGATGGCCGAACTGGGGTTCTTGGGGCTGACGACGCCGGAGGAGTACGGCGGGGCCGGCATGGACACGGTGTCCTATTGCATCGCCATTGAGGAGATTTCCAAAGCGTGCGCCGCGACGGCCATCGTCATGGCAGTGCAGAACTCGCTGGTGAACTACATCCTGCTGAAGTTCGGCACCGAGGAGCAGAAGGACAAGTACCTGCGCCCGCTGGCTGCGGGAGAGAAGATCGGCGCGTTTGCGCTGACGGAGCCGGGTGCCGGAACCGACGCCGCTGCCCAGCAGACGACCGCTGTCCTGCAGGGCGATCACTACGTCATCAACGGCACCAAGCACTTCATCACCAACGGCGGGTTCGCGGACATCGTTCTGCTGTTCGCCATGACCGACAAGAGCAAGGGCCACCGCGGCATTTCGTGCTTCATCGTGGAGAAGGGCACGCCCGGCTTCACCACGGGCAAGCACGAGCACAAGATGGGCATTCGCGCGTCCGATACGTGCGAGTTGATCTTTGAGGACTGCAAAGTCCCCGCAGCGAACCGCCTGGGCCAGGAAGGCGAAGGGTTCAAGATCGCCATGATGGCGCTGGACGCGGGACGCATCGGCGTGGGAGCGCAGGCGGTGGGCATTGCCCAGGCCGCGCTGGACAAGGCCATCGCCCACGCCAAGACGCGGGTGCAGTTCGGCCAACCTATTGCTCAGTTCCAGGCCATCCAGTTCATGCTGGCCGACATGGCGACCCAGATTGAGGCGGCGCGCCTGTTGGTGTACAATGCAGCCCTGAAGAAGGACGCGGGGGAGCGATTCTCCAAAGAGGCGTCCATGGCCAAACTGTTCGCCTCGGAGATGGCCGGGTTCGTAACCACCAAGGCCGTGCAGATTCACGGCGGGTATGGGTACATGAAAGAATACCCCGTGGAGCGGTACTTCCGCGACGCCAAGATCACCGAACTCTACGAGGGCACCAGCGAAGTGCAGCGAATGGTCATCGCGAGCAACTTGCTGAAGGAATGACGTAGCGCAATGCCCGGCGCGGCCGTGTGAGCGGCTGGCCGGGCGCTGTGTTTGGTTCCAAAGTCTGTTGACAATCGCGGCGGCCATACCTCACCCCCGGCCTTCGGCCTCCCCCTCTCCGCTGGCGGAGAGAGGGAAGGAGGGGGTGAGGTTGGCAAGTTGCTCCGCTTCGCCTGCAATGACTCGTGGAAGTGTCATTCTCTGAGGCGCGGAGCGGCGAAGAGTCTCGCGCGGCGGCCACACCTCACCCCCGGCCTTCGGAACGAGGGGGTGAGGTGGGCAAGTTGCTCTGCTTCGCCCGCGATAACGCACGAGGGGAGTGTGCAGGCGGTTCACCAGCACGAGATGAAACGGAGTGGGGCGCTGGATTGCTGGGCGGCGCAAGTCTGTTAGTGGGAGGTAGACGGTGGCTGAGGATCCGAGGATCGCGCAACTGCGGAAGATGCGAGAACAGGCACGCTTGGGCGGGGGCCAGGCCCGCATAGACGCGCAACACGCCAAAGGCAGGCTCACCGCACGCGAGCGGATTGACCTGCTCCTGGACCCGGGGAGTTTTCGCGAACTGGACATGTTCGTAACGCATCGCACGGTCGGGTTCGGCATTGAGGAGAAGAAGTACCTGAGCGACAGCGTGGTTACCGGTTGGGGCACCATCAACGGTCGGCTGGTCTACGTCTTCTCGCAGGACTTCACCGTGTTCGGCGGGTCGCTGGGCGAGGTGCACGCCGAGAAGGTGTGCAAGATCATGGACATGGCCATGAAGAACGGCGCGCCGGTCATCGGGCTGAACGATTCGGGCGGGGCGCGGATTCAGGAGGGCGTGGTGTCGCTGGCGGCCTACGCGTACGTGTTCCAGCGCAACGTGATGGCCTCGGGCGTGGTGCCGCAGATCTCGGCCATCATGGGGCCATGCGCGGGGGGCGCGGTGTATTCGCCCGCCATGACCGACTTCATCCTCATGGTCAAGGGCACCAGTTACATGCATATCACTGGCCCCGATGTCATCAAGGCGGTTACGCGGGAGGAGGTAACCTCGGAAGAACTGGGCGGCGCGATGGTGCACAACGCCACCAGCGGCGTGGCGCACTTCGCCGCAGAAAACGAGCCGCATTGCATGGAACTCATCCGCAGCCTGCTCAGTTACATCCCGCAGAACAACATGGAGGATCCGCCGTTTGTCCCCACCGATGACCCGCCCGACCGCATGGACCCGGAACTGGACAGCATCGTGCCCGATTCGGCCATGAAGCCGTATGACATGAAGGCGATCATCCGCCGCGTGGTGGACAACGGCGAGTTCTTGGAAGTGCAGGAGCATTGGGCCAAGAACATCATCGTGGGGTTCGCGCGGCTGGGCGGCCGGTCTGTGGGCATCGTGGCGCAGCAGCCGGCCTTGCTGGCGGGCGTGCTGGACATCAATTCGTCCATCAAGGGCGCGCGATTTGTTCGCTTCTGCGACTGCTTCAACATCCCCATCGTTACCTTCGTGGACGTGCCCGGGTTCCTGCCAGGCGTTGCGCAGGAGCATGGGGGCATCATCCGCAACGGGGCGAAGTTGCTGTACGCCTACTGCGAGGCGACGGTGCCCAAGTTGACGGTCATCACGCGCAAGGCCTACGGCGGGGCTTACGACGTGATGAGTTCCAAGCACATCCGCGGGGATTTGAACTACGCCTGGCCCAGCGCCGAAATTGCGGTCATGGGGCCGGATGGCGCGGTCAACATCATCTTCCGCAAGGAAATTGAGGAATCGGAGGATCCGGAAGCGACGCGAGAGCGCTTGGTGAAGCAATATCGCGAGCAGTTCGCCAATCCCTACGTGGCGGCGGCGCGGGGCTACATAGACGACGTTATAGAGCCGCACGAGACCCGCCCGCGGCTGATTGAGGGTCTGGAGATGTTGCAGAACAAGCGGGACTCCAATCCGCCGAAGAAGCACGGCAACATCCCGTTGTGATGGGGGCAAGGAGGCACCATGGCCGAGAAGAAGAGAAGCATCGCCGACGCGGCGGCAGAACTGGCACAGCCGTTCACCCACGCGGTGCTGGGCCGAGTGGACGACTACTGCGCTTACCTGAGCCGCTTTGAGGGGGCGTATCGGTTTCATGAGCACGCCAAGGACGAGTTGTACATGGTCATAGAGGGCGAGATTGTGATTGATTATGCCGATGGGCCCAGCGTACCGGTGCATCAGGGCGAGGTTCTCGTCGTGAAGGCGGGCGAGCGCCACCGGTCGCGGGCCGACAAATCCGCGTTGGTGGTAATGTTCAAGGCCGCCCAATTGTTCGCAGAATAGGAGAGGATATGGAGAGGAAACCCCTTCGCATCACCGACACCGTTCTGCGGGACGCGCACCAGTCGCTGTTGGCGACGCGCCTGCGCACGGAAGACATGCTGGCCATCGCGGCGAAACTGGAGCGCGTAGGGTATCACTCGGTGGAGATGTGGGGCGGGGCGACCTTTGACTCGGCCATGCGTTTCTTGGACGAGGACCCGTGGGAGCGCATCCGCACCCTGCGCAAGGCCATGCCCAATACGCCGTTCCAGATGCTCCTGCGCGGCCAGAATGTGGTGGGGTATCGCCACTACCCCGACGATATCGTGGAGAAGTTCATCATCCTGGCGCGCAAGAACGGCATAGACATCTTCCGCATCTTTGACGCGCTGAACGACGTGCGGAATATGCGCTGGGCCATGGAGGTAACCAAGCGCGTCGGCGGGCACGTGCAGGCGGCCATTTGCTACACCATCAGCCCGGTGCACACCATTGACGGCTACGTGGAGATGGCGAAGCAGTTGGCCGATATGGGGGCCGATTCCATCTGCATCAAGGATATGGCGGGACTGATTTCCCCATACGCGGCCTACGAACTGGTGAAGCGCCTGAAGGCGGAGATTCCGCTGCCCATTCAGTTGCACACCCACTACACCAGCGGCATGGCAACGGGCGCGGTCATCAAGGCGGCAGAGGCGGGCGTGGATATCGTGGACACGGCCATTTCGTCGCTGGCGCTGGTAACGTCGCAGCCGCCCACGGAGACGATCGTGAGCATCATGCAGGAGACGCCGCGCGATACGGGGCTTGACCTGGGCCTGCTGGCCGAGATCGCGCAGGATGTGGCCCAGATTCGCAAGAAGTACGGCAAGTTTGAGAGCGGCCTGGTAGGTGTGGATGTGGACGTGCTGCGGTTCCAGATTCCGGGCGGGATGCTGTCCAACCTGGTGTCGCAGTTGCGGGAGCAGGGCGCGGAGCACCGATACCGCGAGGTGCTGGACGAGGTGCCGCGCGTGCGCAAAGAGTTGGGCTACCCGCCGCTGGTAACGCCATCCAGCCAGATTGTGGGCACGCAGGCCACGCTGAACGTGATCCTGGGCCAACGGTACAAGGTCATCCCGCAGGAGGTGAAGAACTACATCCGCGGGCTATACGGGAAGCCCCCCGCGCCAATAGACCCGGAGGTGAAGCGGCTGGCCATTGGCGACGAGGAGCCGATAGATTGCCGCCCCGCCGATTTGATCCCGCCCGGATACGAGCAGGCGAAGGCGGAGATCGGCGATTTGGCCGAGAGCGAGGAGGACATCATCTCGTATGCGCTGTTCCCGCAGGTGGCGAAGCCGTTCCTGGAGCGGCGGCGCGCGGGCGCGGGCGGCAAGGCGCAGATGGTAGCAGCCGTCTCAGCGGCGCTGGCGGCGCAGGAGGCGGCCAAGGCGGCGCGGCCCGCCGTCGCGGCAGCGCCTGCGATGACCGTGTCGCCGTGGAAGATCGCCGGGCGGCAAGGAGCCATGAGTGGCGCCGGATGGAGGGGGCTGTAGACCCTACTACAAGGAAGCCCGAGGGCGTCTGTATGGCTCTTTATCGCGTTTACGTGGACGAAGTCGGGAATCACGACATGAGCCATGTGGACGATCCTCGCTACCAGTTTCTTTCGCTTACCGGGGTCATCCTTGAGACAGGCCACTATGCCAAGGTTGTGCAGAGGGAGATGGAAGATATCAAGAGGGAGTTCTTCTTACAGGATCCGGATGAGCCGGTTATCTTCCATCGGAAAGAAGTCGTGAACAGGCGTCCGCCGTTCCAGGCTCTGCGGAATCCGCAGACAGAGCAAGAGTTCAATACTGTGCTGCTGTCAGCGCTGGCACGATGGGATTACCATGTGGTAACGGTTGTTCTGGACAAGAAGGCCCACCGCGACCGGTACCGTGTCTGGCGATATCATCCGTATCACTACTGCCTGGCTGTGCTGCTTGAGCGCTACATCCTGTTCCTGGCCGACGTGGATGGCCGAGGTGATGTGTTGGTGGAGAGCCGGGGCGGAAAAGAGGATGGGAAACTGAAGGAGTCCTATCGGCGACTGTATGAGCGCGGCACAGATTTCATCGGCCCCGAGCGATGGCAAACGCGGCTGACTTCGCGCGAACTGAAGGTCAAGCCCAGGCGCGACAACATCGCGGGCTTGCAACTTGCGGACCTTATCGCGCACGCGTCGCAGCGAGAGATATTGCTGGATCACAGGCTCGTAGAGGATGATCGCGAAACGTTCGGCGCCAGGATCTGCGAAATCCTTCGGGAGGGTAAGTACCTGCGGTCGGGAACGGGTGAGATGGATGGCTATGGGAGAAAACTGTTGCCATAAAGAAGAAACGCCCTCGCGGGCGTTCTCCCGATGGCCAATGGCCATCCACCTCCACTACTGGATTACCTATATTATACGGGATTATTGACAGATTGTCAAGCACTTTCCCGCACAAGGAGGTCGGTTGGTGGCCTGGAAGACAACGCTCACGATAGATGGGACCCAATACGAAGTGGAAGTCAGCGGCGACACGGTAACCGTGGACGGGCGGCCCTTCTCGGTGGTCGTGAAGGGGCGCGAGGTTACGGTCAACGGCGCCAACTATACCGTGGAGTTCGCGGGCGACCAGGTGCTGGTGAACGGCATTCCGCATTCCTTCCGGCGGGCGGATGCGGCCAAGCCCTCGGAAGCCCCGGCGACAGCGGCGGCGAAACCGAGCGCGGCCACTGCAGAGGACGCCAACGCCGTCCGGGCTATCATGCCCGGGAAGGTGCTGCGCGTGCTGGTGAAACCCGGCGACACCGTAGCCGACGGGGATGTGGTGCTCATCCTGGAGGCGATGAAGATGGAGAATGAACTCCGTGCTCATCGGGCGGGCAAGGTGAAAGCGGTGCACGCGCAGCCCGGCCAGGATGTGGAGATGGCGCAGGTGCTGGTGGAGATTGAATGAGAAGCGGCCGGCGATCAGCGGTCAGCAGGCAGCGATGGGTGGTCGGCAGGTGGCGGGCCGCTGACGGCTGATAGCCGATCGCTCATGACCGGTGGCGACGAGTGGAGGACGTGCGCATGACCCAACTCAGCGACAGCAAGAAGCGGTGGGAGCGCGAGACGGTGGAGCCGCTCGTCCGGAAGTTCCCGGAGCGGCGGGCCGAGTTCGCGACCGTTTCGGGCATCCCGGTGGAGCGGCTGTACACGCCCGAGGACGTGCCCGTGGACTACGAGCGCGACCTGGGATTCCCGGGCGAGTATCCCTTCACCCGCGGCGTCCAGCCCACCATGTACCGCGGGCGGCTGTGGACCATGCGCCAGTACGCGGGGTTCGCCACCGCCGAGGAATCCAACCGCCGCTATCGCTACCTGCTGGAGCAGGGACAGACCGGGCTGTCCGTGGCGTTTGACTTGCCGACGCAAATCGGCTACGACTCGGACCATCCCATGGCCGAGGGCGAGGTGGGGCGAGTAGGCGTCGCCATCAGTTCGCTGCGGGACATGGAGATTCTGTTTGACGGCATCCCGCTGGACAAGGTCAGCACGTCCATGACTATCAACGCGCCGGCGACGGTGCTGTTGGCGATGTACATCGCCGTGGCGGAGAAGCAGGGGGTGCCATCGGCAAAACTCCGCGGCACAGTGCAGAACGACATTCTGAAAGAGTACGTTGCGCGGGGGACGTACATCTTTCCACCCGAGCCGTCCATGCGCCTGGTAACCGACCTGTTCCGTTTCTGCAAAGAGCATGTGCCCCAGTGGAACACGATCTCCGTGAGCGGGTACCACATGCGCGAGGCGGGCGCGACCGCCGTGCAGGAGGTGGCGTTCACGCTGTGCGACGGGATGGCCTACGTGCGGGCGGCGTTGGATGCGGGGATGGACGTGGACGAGTTCGCGGGGCAAATGGCCTTTTTTTTCGCGTGCCACAACAACCTGCTGGAAGAGGTCGCCAAGTTCCGCGCGGCGCGGCGCATGTGGGCCAAGATCATGCGGGAGCGGTTCGGCGCCAAGGACCCCCGCTCGTGCATGTTGCGGTTCCACACCCAGACGTCGGGCGTAACGCTGACGGCCCAGCAGCCGAACAACAACATCATCCGCGTGGCTCTGCAGGCGCTGGCAGCGGTGCTGGGCGGGACGCAGTCGCTGCACACGAACTCGCGCGACGAGGCGCTGGCCTTGCCGACGGAGGAATCGGTAACCATCGCGTTGCGCACGCAGCAGATTATCGCCTACGAGAGCGGCGTTGCGGATACCATTGACCCGCTGGCCGGCAGTTACTACGTGGAGCACCTGACCAACGAGGTGGAGCGGCGGGCATGGGAGTTGATAGACCGCGTGGAGAAGATAGGCGGCGTCTTGAAGGCGATTGAGAGCGGCTATATCCAGCGGGAACTGCACGAGAGCGCGTACCGCTACCAGAAGGCCGTGGACGCCCGCGACCAGATCGTGGTGGGCGTCAACGAGTTCGTAACCGACACGCCCGTAACGTTTGAGACGCTGAAGATGGACCCCCAGGTGCGCGACCGGCAGGTGGCACGCCTGCAACAGGTGCGGGCCGAGCGCGACAACGAGCGGGTGCAGTCGTTGCTGGCGCAACTGCGGCGGGAGGCCGAGGGCGACGCGCCGCTGATGCCGACGATTCTGGAGTGCGTCCGCGCCTACGCGACGCTGGGCGAAATCTGCGGCGTCCTGCGGGAGGTGTTCGGGGAGTACCAGCCCGCGACGTTGTGGTGAAGGAGCCGTCAGCCATCAGCGTTCAGCCGTCAGCGGGGGGCAGCGCGGGACTGGAGCCCTGCGCTGGGGTGGGGAAGCCGCGCGTGGCTTTGCCCTTTCAGCCCGACGGCTTCAGCGTCGGGCGGGGGCATCCCACAGGATGTATGGCTACCTGTCCACGCGGACAGGCTTCGGCCTCGGGCCAAAGGCTAATGGCTATAGGCCAACGGCCAACGGCCAGGGGCTATAGGCTAACGGCCAACGGCCGACCGCTGATGGCCGAACGCTGAATGCTACAAACGGAGATGACCATGAACAAAATCGCGCACATCGGAATCGTTGTCAGAGACCTGGACGTGGCGCTGGCGTTGTTCCGCGATGCGCTGGGGCTCCACGTGGAGTATCGCCGCGCTGTGCCGGAGCAGGGCGTGGAGATCGTCGGCCTGCCCGTGGGCGAGAGCGAGATTGAACTGCTTCGGCCCCTCTCGCCAGATAGCGGCGTCGCCAAGTTCCTGGAGAAGCGCGGCGAGGGCATTCATCACGTCTGCTTTGAGGTGGACGACGTGGAGGCGACCCTCCGAACCCTGGAATCGCGCGGGTATGAGTTGATTGACCGGACGCCGCGCGTGGGGGAGGGCGGGCGCAGGTACGCCTTCGTCCACCCCAAAGGCACGCATGGGGTGATGATTGAGTTCTACGAGAAGAAGTAGCATTCAGCCATCAGCCTTCAGCGATCAGCAAAGACTTGCCCGACAACGCTGAACGCTGATTGCTGACGGCTGACCGCTGGGGGGAATATGCCACTAAAGCGCGGTCTCATACAAGTCTACACCGGCAATGGGAAGGGCAAGACTACCGCGGCGCTGGGGTTGGCGCTGCGGGCATCGGGGCACGGGTTCAGGGTCTACATCATCCAGTTCATGAAGGGCTGGCCCAACTACGGCGAGTTGAAGGCCGTGGAGCATCTACCGAGCGTGAAGTTGCGCCAGTTCGGGCGGGCCGAGTTCGTGGACAGGGACAACCCTGACCCCGCCGATGTCCGCATGGCCCACGATGCCCTTCGCCACGCGGCCGAGGTCATGGCGCGGGGCGAGTGCGATATCCTCATCCTGGACGAGATCAACGTGGCGCTGGATTTCGGGCTGATCACCCTGGATGAGGTGCTGCGCCTGCTGGACGCGAAGCCGCCGACGATGGAACTGGTGCTGACGGGCCGCAACGCGCATCCGGAACTCATCCGCCGCGCCGACCTGGTAACCGAGATGCTGGACATCAAGCATCCGTATGCGGAGGGAGTTGCAGCGCGAAAAGGGATAGAGTACTGATTTCACCGCAGAGACTGCAGAGAGAACACAGAGACAAACAGATTGGTTTTCCTCTGCGGCCTCGGCGATCTCAGCGGTGAAATAGCCTGGGAGGTAACGAATGTTTGACAAGAAGGAAATTGACGCAATTTCAGTCGACCGCAAACGGTGGGAAGAGACGACCTTAAAGGAGTCGCTTCGCCGCCTGCCCGAGTGCCGCGAGAAGTTCATCACGGTGTCGGGCGAGCCGATACAGCGGCTGTACACGCCCGCCGACATCGGGGACATGGACTTCGGCCGCGACATCGGCTGGCCGGGCGAGTTCCCCTTCACCCGTGGCGTCCACCCCACCATGTACCGTAGCCGCCTGTGGACGATGCGCATGTTCGCGGGCTTCGGCACGGCCGAGGAGACGAACGCGCGGTTCAAGTACCTGCTCAAGCACGGCGAGACCGGCCTTTCCGTCGCCTTTGACATGCCCACGCTGTACGGCTACGACACCGACGCGCCCGAAGCCGCCGGCGAGTTCGGCAAGTGCGGCGTGGCGGTGTCCTCGCTGGCCGACATGGAAATCCTGTTTGACGGCATCCCGATGGGGGAGATCACCACATCCATGACCATCAACGCGCCTGCCGCGGTCATCTGGGCCATGTACCTTGTCGCCGCCGAGAAGCAGGGCTGGAAGATGGAGCAACTGGGCGGCACCATCCAGAATGACATCCTGAAGGAGTACATCGCCCAGAAGGAGTTCCTGTTCCCGCCCAAGCCGTCCATGCGGCTCATCGTGGACACCATGGAGTTTGGCAGCAAGCACGTGCCCAAGTGGAACACCATCTCCATCAGCGGCTACCACATCCGCGAGGCGGGGGCCACGGCGGCGCAGGAGTTGGCCTTCACCCTGGCGGATGGGATGACCTACGTGGAGTGGGCGATGCAGCGCGGGCTGGATGTGGATGAATTCGCCCCGCGCCTGTCGTTCTTCTTCAATGCGCACATGGACTTCTTTGAGGAGATTGCCAAGTACAGGGCCGCGCGGCGCATCTGGGCCAAAGTCATGCGCGACAAGTTCGGCGCGAAGAACCCGCGGTCGTGGTGGCTGCGCTTCCATACCCAGACGGCGGGGTGCAGTCTGACGGCCCAGCAGCCGGAGAACAACATCGTCCGCACGGCGCTGGAGGCGCTGTCGGCCGTGCTGGGCGGGACACAGTCGCTCCACACCAACTCCATGGATGAGGCGCTGGCCCTGCCGTCGGAGAAGGCCGTTACCATCGCCTTGCGCACGCAGCAGATTATCGCCCATGAGTCGGGGGTTACCAATACGGTAGATCCGCTCGCGGGCAGTTTCTTCGTGGAGGCCTTGACCAACCGCATGGAAGAGGAGGCCAATCGCTACTTCCGCGAGATTGAGGCCCTGGGCGGCGTCCTGGCGGCCATTGAGAAGGGCTACTTCCAGCGGCAGATTGCGGAGTCGGCCTACCGCTACCAGCGGGAGATTGACACCAAGGCGCGGGTCGTCGTCGGCGTCAACGAGTACGTGGCCGAGGAGCCGCTGGAGATTCCCCTGCTGGAGATGGATAGGGAGGGCGAGCGGCGGCAGATTGCCCGTCTCCAGCGGGTGCGGGCCGAACGCAACAACGAGGCGGTGAGCCAGAAACTGGCCGCGCTGGAGGAAGCGGCACGGGGCACGCAAAACCTGATGCCATTTATCATAGACGCAGTGCGGGAGTACGCGACGCTGGGCGAAATCTGCGACGTGTTCCGCAAGGTCTTCGGGGAGTATCGGGAGCCGGTGTATTTCTAGCAGCAGATGGCCGTCAGCGATCAGCAGTCAGCCGACAGGTGGCGGCGGTTGTCCATCTGCGAGGCTCGGTGCCCTCATGCAGGCCGCCGACTGCAGATCGCTGACCGCTGAACGCTATCATGGAGGACGAAATGCCAGAAGAGAAGATACGCATCTTGATTGCCAAGCCCGGCCTGGACGGCCACGACCGAGGAGCCAAGGTCATCGCCCGCGCCCTGCGCGACGCCGGCATGGAGGTCATCTACACCGGCCTGCGCCAGACGCCGGAGATGATCGTGGAGGCGGCGCTGCAGGAGGACGTGGACGCCATCGGCCTGTCCGTCCTGTCGGGCGCGCATATGACCCTGTTCCCGCGCGTGATTCAGTTGCTGAAAGAGAAGGGGCTGGAGGACGTCCTCGTCTTCGGCGGCGGCATCATCCCGGACCAGGATGTGCCGGAACTGAAGCGGCTGGGCGTGCGGGGCATCTTCGGGCCGGGCACGTCCACCGACGTGATTGTGGAATTCGTCCGCGAGGAGATTCGGCGGCATCGGGCCGGGGAGCCTCGCCAGTGAGCCGATTTTCGCCGCAGCAATTGGCCCAGGGGGTGCTGGCGGGCGATTCGCGGGCGCTGGCCCGGCTCATCTCTTGGGTGGAGGATGAAGTCCCGCTGGCCCGCGCCGCCCTGGCGATTCTATATCCCCGCACAGGCCGCGCCCACCTGGTAGGCATCACCGGCGCGCCGGGCACCGGCAAGAGTACCCTGGTCAACGAGATGGCCAAGGTGTACCGCCGCCGGAACCTGACCGTGGGCATCGTGGCCGTAGACCCCACCAGCCCGTTCAGCGGCGGCGCGATCCTGGGCGACCGAGTCCGCATGCGCGAACTGGCGGGGGACCCGGGCATCTTCATCCGCAGCATGGCGACGCGGGGCAGTCTCGGTGGGCTGGCGCGGGCCACATCGGACGTGGTGAAGGTGCTGGACGCGGCGGGGTACGATCGCATCCTCATTGAGACGGTGGGCGCGGGCCAGGCGGAGGTGGACATCGCCAAGACCGCCCATACGACCATCGTCGTAGAGGCACCCGGGTTTGGCGACGACATCCAGGCCATCAAGGCCGGCATCCTGGAAATCGCCGACGTATTCGCGGTGAACAAGGCCGATCGCGAAGGGGCCGATTCCACGGTAACCGCGCTGGAGATGATGCTGGACCTCAACGGCACGGAGCCGGGGCAGTGGCGCCCGCCCATCGTCAAGACGGTGGCCATCCGCGGCGATGGCGTAGCCGAACTGGTGGACCGCGTGGAGGAGCACTACGAGCACCTGCGGCAGAGCGGCCTTCTCGCTCGCAAGGAGGCGGAGCGCGTCCGCGACGAGTTGGTGGCGCTGGTGCAGCACGAACTGACCGAGGCGCTGCTGGCATCGCTGCGGCCTGGGGAACTGGACGAATGGGTGCGGCGCGTGGCCAGCCGCGAGGCCGACCCCTACGCCGCCGCCTGGAATCTGGTTCACCGCGGAGGTCGCTGAGACCGCAGAGGCTTCGGACAAATTCTTCCGAATTTCTCCGCGCTCTCTGTGTTCTTTGTGGTGAGCCTGTTCACCAACGACTTGGGGGACTCACCAGAGAGATTGCAGAGGAAGGGATTTTGGTAGTATCTTTCGGATTTCTCTGCGCTCTCGGCGGTCTCCGCGGTGAGTTCATTGTCCTATGAAAGGCTGTTGTCAATGCGGCTTATCTTCGTGCGGCATGGCGAGTCGGTGTGGAACGTGGAGGGGCGGGTGCAGGGCATCGCAGACCCGCCGCTGAGCGAACGCGGTCGCGAGCAGGCGCGCCTCGTCGCCGAACGGATTGCACGTGAGTTTCGCCCCGCGGCGGTGTACGCCAGCGCGTTGCAGCGGGCGACGGAAACAGGGCGCATCATTGCCGAGCGGCTGGGCCTGCCGCTGAACGTGGACGCCCGCCTGAACGAGTACGACATCGGCGCGTTTACCGGCCTGACGGGCGCCGAGGTCGCGGAGCGGTATCCCGAAATCCACGCCCGGTGGGAGATGGACGTGCAGTGGGTGCCGGTCCCAGGCGAGGAGGGACTGTATCCGTTTCTGGATCGGATCACGAAGGCCATCGGGGAAATCGTTGCGGCGCACCCGGGCGATGCGGAGGTGGTGGTGGTTACCCACGGCGGGGTGATGTCGCTGTACCTGGGCGACCTTATCGGCCTGAACCCGCGCATGCGCATGCCGTGGTGGTTTGCCAATGCGTCTATCACCATCGTGGAGCCGGAGGGCTCCAGGCCGAGGATTGTGAGATTGAATGATGTGGGGCATTTGAGCCTCACCTAACCCCTCCCACACCCTACCCGGTCCGCCCGCGGGTGCGAGATTCTTCGCCGCTTCGCGGCTCGGAATGACAGGTTGCCGCGATTGCTCTGCGCCCTCACCCCGGCCCTCTCCCAGCGGGCGAGGGGGCGACGCCCTCACCCTAGCCCTCTCCCAGCGGGCGAGGGGGCGACGCCCTCACCCCGGCCCTCTCCCAGCGGGCGAGGGGGCGACGCCCTCACCCTAGC
>JBBIHX010000024.1:0-8475 GCA_037446815.1 Caldilineae bacterium
CTTGCAAGCTTTCTCCCGCCTTGTGCCGCCGAACAATCTCCTCCCGAACCGCATACGATATCGCTTCCGGCATATTATCCCTCCTCTGCAAGATGGGTACAACCCTACAGCGTGCGACAGGCCGGACGCGCCTACAGGCGCAATCGCGCGCGCCCCCACCCGCGGATACAACACGCGGTCGCGCGTTGACGAGATGCCAAACCCCGAGTATAGTAGCACCGGTGGCACACGATCACGCTTCGGGGGAGCACCGCGGTTGACCGAGAGGATCCAGCACCGGCTGAAATGGGCCGAGCGACTGCTGCTCGGCGCGCTCGTGGTAACGTGCGGCGCGCTCGTTTACCTTGCCGTGTTCTCCGGCCCAGGGCCTGCTGCCCCCGCGCCGACTCCGACGCCAACGTCCATATTCCTGGCCCAGCACCCGAACCCCAGGCCCCAGGGCCTTCCCGCCAAGAAGGTCGGCATCATCCCTGGGCATTGGCAGAACGACTCCGGCGCGGTGTGCGAAGACGGCCTCACGGAAGTATCCATCACCGTGAGCGTCGCCAACAAGGTGCGGGAACTGCTGGAATGGTATGGGTACGACGTGGAACTCCTGCCGGAGTTTTCTCCCCACATCCTGGGCTATGTGGCCGATGCTTTTCTCTCCATCCACGTGGACTCGTGCGAGCCGATAGAGGGGGCCACGGGGTTCAAGGTGGCCCGCGTGGAGAACAGCGCCATCCCCGAGCAGGATGACCGGCTTGTGGCGTGCCTGTGGAAGGAGTACCAGGCGGCCACGCAGTTGCCGCGCCACGAGGGCAGCATCACCAACGACATGCTGCATTACCACGCACTGAAGGAGATCGCCCCGCAAACGCCGGGCGCCATCATTGAAATCGGCTTCCTGCGCCTGGACCGCGAAACCCTTGTGCTGCGGCAAGATGCCATCGCGCAGGGCATCGCCAATGGGCTGATCTGCTTTCTGGAGGGCGGGCCGTAGCGCACGTGCGACGCACCTGGCGAGCATGCGTCGCACGTGGATGGGCGCCTACCCGGCCCCTTGCCCGAGCGCTAGACGAGTTTGTGCCCGCAGTTGTTGCAGAACTTGGAGCCTGGGAGCACGTCCGCGCCGCAGTTGGGGCACTTGCTCTCGGTAGCCAGTTTCTGCCCGCAGTTATTGCAGAACTTGGAGCCGGCAGGCACCATCGCGCCGCAATTGGGGCACTTGATGGTGGGAGCAGCCGCAGCCGCCGGCTGGCCCTCGCGCCCCGCGCGGAGCGCGTCGGAGATGGCCCCGGCCATGGCCGCGCCGATGCCAACGCCCGCGCCAAGCCCCACGCCCGCGCCCGTCAGCGAACCGGCCTCGCCACCCGCCGTCGCGGCGTCGCCCATGGCGCGAGCGGCCTTGAACTGCAAGTACTTCTGCATGTCGCCGATGGCGCCCATGGCGGCCCGCTCATCAATGGCCTTGGCCGTCTCCTCGGTCGGGCTGATGTTGTTGATGAACAGGACCTTGAGCGTGATGCCCAGCGCCCTGAAGTCATCCGCCAGCCGCGCCCGAATGACCCCGGCCAACTCGTCGTACAGCGAGGGCAAATCCAGGAGCGAAGCGTTGGACTCGCCGAGAACGTCGGTCATCCTGCCTACGATCAGCCCCCGCAAGTAGTTCTCAATCTGGGCGTTGCGGTAGATGCCCTGCGTGCCCACAACCTTGTTGACAAACAACTGCGGGTCGGTGATTTGCATGCTGTACTGGCCGAAGGCCCGCAGCCGCACCATGCCCAGGTCCTTGTCGCGCAGCGTGATGGGTTCGGCCGTACCCCACTTCAGGTCAAGGAACTCCCGCAGGTTGACGAAGTACACCTCAGCCTTGAAGGGCGTCTGGCCCGAAAAGGCCTTCCCGATAAGGTCCACCAGCAGCGGGACGTTGGCCGTGGTGAGCGTGTGTCGCCCCGCGCCGAAGGTATCCAGCGCCTTGCCGTCGCGGAAGAACACCGCGGCCTGGCTCTCGCGCACGATGAGTTGCGAGCCGATGCGGAAATCGCCGGAGCCGCTTTCCGGAATGCGGTGCACCATTTCCTGCCCCGACTCGTCAAAGTACTCTATCACATCAAAAACCCGTGCCATGGAACACTCCTTTCGTTTCGTTCAGTTTACGCCTTCGCGCCGAGCGGGGGCTACTGCGTCTCGCCGGTTCCCAGGATGGCTTCCTGGCGGTGGTTCAGGACCGTGTCCATATCCTGGAGGATGGTGATGAGCGCGGCGATGGCGACGTTCAGGTCCCCGCCCTCCTTGAGCGCGGTCGCGATATTGCCGATGCCCTCTTCCACCTTGGGAACAAAGCCGAGCAACTGGTGATCGTAGTCGTAGAGGGCGTCCAACTCTTCCTCTTTGACCTTCACCGCGTCAAACAGCCCTGCGTAGCCGTAGGATGCCGTTTTCAGTCGGTCAATCAGAATCTGCAACTTGCCCACGGCTCGCTCCAGGTCGTCCACCAGGAGCAACTTCCCCGCGCTCATGAAGTCCAGTTGCAGGCCGCTCAACCTCATGCGGAGGTCCGACAGTTGGTTGGCGATGGTGGTGCGGAGCAACTTGTCGGCCTCGCGGCGGAGTTCCTTCTGCTTGTAGCCTTTGTAGCCCGGAATCTTGCCTACCAACTCTTCAAACTTGCCCACGCTAGAACTGATTTTGCCCTTGATGTCCATTTGTGCGCTCCCTTCTACCTTGTTGATGCTCGTCCGGTACAGATACAGCCAAACCCGCGCAGCGGTTCACGCCGACAAGTCCCACCTCCCTCTCCGAATCGCCAGCGCAGCCGCGAATCAGCCGCCGGCGGTGCGCAGCCGTCGTACAGCCACCAGCAGAATTGCCACCATGACGGCCACCAGGAGGATGAGCGTGCCGGAACCGGTGTTGGGCGTGGTTTCGGCTCCTTTGGGAGCAGGTGTGGCGGTCGGCGCGGCGGTAGGCTGTCCGGGCGCGGCGGTGGCTGCGGCCGTCGGCTCCTCCGTGGACACGACCGTCCCCACGGGCACGGGCGTGTTGGTGGGCCGCGGCGTGCGCGTTGCTGTTGGGGCAGGGGTCGGCTCCCGCGTCGGCGTTGAGATCACCGGCGTCTCGGTGGGCGCAACAGCGGCTCCTCCGCCCCCCTTCTGAATCAGCGAGTAGATACCGATGCCCAGCAGTCCGAGCAACAGCAGCCCCACCAGAGCAATCGCCACGATCACAAAAGGCCGACGCTTGCTCCCTGGTTCCAGTATCCGTGCAAACATAGCCAATCCCCTCCTTCAGAGTTTCAGGCTCTGCCCTAGCCTACGATCTCCACATTGTTCACCGGAGCCATCAGCCGGTCGCCGGAATCGGCCTGAATCTCGGCGCTCGGCAGGGCTACGCCAATGTCGTATTGAACCGGGTGCTCGGGCAGGCCGACGACAACGCCTCCCTGTCCGCGGTCGTCGCCCCGCACGATTCGGACTCGGCACCCTTCCCGCAGGAGCGCCTCCGGCTGCGATTCTGCCGCCACCACCGACGACGCCGGCACCGGAATCAGGATTTCGGGGCGGCGTGGCCTCCACGGGTCCGGGTATCCGGGGTCCACGGCCGCCTCATGCCCGATATGGCCCATCAAAAGGTCAAACACAAAGGGATTCATGGGGCAGCGCCCGAATCCCTCCACGATGATCACCGGGAACGGCAGAGAGACCGCTGTTTCCAGCAGCGAACCCGACAGCCCTCCCAGAATCAGCCCTCTTGCCTGCATCTTGCTGACCTGGATGAGGCCTTCTGCGGTGGCGTCGGCGCCGCCGATGACAACAGCCCCCAGGCAGGACACGTCCACCCTGTCCTCGGACAGGATGTCGTCGGGCGAGTCCACGACGGCGCGCAGCACGCCGTGAGACATCTCCCCCGCGCCCCACGCGCCCTGGATCAGCGCCGCCGCCGTCTCAATCACGGCCCCGCGCTCCGGCATGACGCTGACGACGCGCCCGCTCAGATGCGCGCGAATCTCCGCCTCCTCAGTATCCGACTCCAGGAGGATTTGCGAATCGCTCATGGCCACGATGCGGCCGCTCGCTGGGGCCACAAGCGCCCGTGCCAGCAGGGTCCCCAGGCGCGGCCTTACGGCAATCGCCTCGCCGCGCTGGACGCTGTCCCCCACGTGCTTCTTGAGGAAATCGGCCACATCGCGGTTGCCCAGGCGCAAGGCGGCGCGCGCATCCAACCGTATCAATCGGCCCGGCTTCTGGTACCGGCCGATGATGTCCACGGCGTCCACTCGGTCGTCAATGCCGACGAGGATCTTGCCCCGCGCGGGGAGCATCCGCTCCCGCCGCAGCAACGTCGCCGGCACAACGCGCGTCAGGGTGCAGTAGTGCTTCATTTGCCGTCGCTCTCCGTCTTCTCTGGCACGGTTAGTAGCCGATGTTCCATCGCCATTTCTGAATCAGGCGGCGCCTTTCCTCAGGGTCGGCGGGCAAGGTCAGCGGCCTGCCGCGCGCATCTATGACGACGCCCAGCAGTCCGCCGTCCACCTCGGCCACGGCGCCGCGCCCGCGCCGTCCCCAGCCGATGTCAAACTGCCGCGAGGGTCGCAATTCCAGCGTCGCCTTCTTCCCAGGCGGCAGCGGAATCACCTCAATGGAGCCGTAGGTTACGTCCACGCTCAAGACCTGCTTGTCGGGATAGGTGAGTCGGGCGCGCAGCACGGTTTCGCCTTCGCGCGCCGTCCCGACCGGGCAGATGAGCGTGCCCAGCGTCAGCAGCGCGTCGTGCTCCAGCACCTGGGCGGCCGCCATGGGCTGAACGGCTCCCACCGCGCTCAGCACCTTGGTAAGCCCCACCGGGTCGGCCGCAAGCGTGCAGACGCCGATGGGTTGCAAGGCGTCCAAGAGCATCAGGGCGCTTTGCGCGAAATTGGCCTGGCGCGGCAGGAACCCGCCCGACAGGACGATGACGTCCCACATCGGCGGCAGGTCCGGGTACGGGCGGTGCGAATTCGTCGCCCACGTGGGCATGGCCCGCTCCGCCGCCAGGCGCAGCGCTTCGCGGGCCAGCGCCTGTTCCACCTCCACGCCCAGCGGCGCCATGGCCGACGAGCGCGGGTAGATGCCCTTGGTCAACGCGATGCTCCTGACCTCCTCTTCCGTCGCCCCCTCGTCAATCACCCACCGCGACACGGCCGACGGCGAGGCATCCGCCAGGACGCGCCCCGCTCCCAAGCCGACGCCCCACCCGCTGCCCACCGTCAGGCCAAATTGCCCGCCCAGCACCGACGCCAGCACCGTCTGGCTGGAGCCGATGTCCACGCCCAGCACGTTGAGGCCGTACTGCTCCGCGAGGAACTGCACGATTTCCCCGAAGGCTTTCGGGCCTGGAACCACCGAGATGGGGCTCCACGCGCTCAAGCGGCCAAACCCGGGCAGGCGGGCCATCTTCCGATCCGCATAGAGCGTCTCCAGTTCCTCAATCAGCGGGCCGAGTTGTTCGGTATCCAGGCGGGGCCGTATGTTGTCAACGGGATGGAAATTGATTACGCCGGCGGCCTTCTCGGCGATAAGGGCGCGCGCGTTGACATTGCCCGCGAACACCAGTTCCGGGCGCCGCTCCCGCTCCAGCAACTTGCCCGCCAGGGCGACGGCGTCGGCCAGCGCCCCGATGGCCTGGACTGCGCCGCCCTCGGTGCCGCCCACCAACACCACCACATCGGGGCGAATCTGCCGGATGAGGTTGATGGGCTCGACGGGGTCGGCCCCTTCGCCCAGCGAGACCGTGCCTTCCAGCAGCGACGGAACCCACGACAGCACCTTCCGCGCGCTGGCTACGCTCATCTCGGGCACCAGCCCGGCCAGGATGACGCGCAGGGGCGGCCCCGCGCTCGCCGTGGCCACGAAGGCGTCTACCCCCGAGCCATCGGAGCGCTCCGGGCGGATGAGTTTCTCGTCCTCGTCCAACAGGCGCTTTCCGGTAAGGCTCTCCAACTGGCGTATGGCCTGAATCACGCCGACGACAACGTCATTGGCCGGATCCACGACGGACGTCGGCGCCTCGCCCGCGGCGATGAACCGATACTGGTCGTCCACAACGTCAAGCAGGAAGACCCGCGTGCTGGACGCGCCGCAGTCTGCCGCCAGAATGGACTCTATCGCGTAACTCTCTGTCATGTCTCAACCCCGGGTTGGCGCTATCGTAACGATTTGGGAACTTCCGTGATCAGGAATTGCAATCGGCCGATGAGCAGGGACAGGCGCGCCATAACCGTGCTGGCGAAGATGGCCCCGAACGTCAGCATGATGAACCACTTGCCGAGGCCGCGCCAGGCGCGCAGGAATCCGGCCCGCACCCGTCCCACAGGCGTGTCGCCCTGCCCCGTGAAGTAGAAATATCCCAGCGCGCTCACCGTCGCAATCACCAGGACGAGATTGCTCAACGCGGCGCCCCAACCCCCGTCGGCGGGGTTCACCGACAGCATGGAGCCTTCCATCTGCGGGAGAACGGAGCCGAACAGGGCCCCGCCGATGGCCAGCGCCACGCCCACGCCCAACAGAAACGCCAGGGGGATCATCCCCGCGCCGCGCCAACTGTGATTGAGCCGCGCCAACAGGAGCACCGCCAATAGGAGCGGCACGACCAGCGTCCAATTCTCCAGCGGCGCCTTCAGCAGCGGCAGAATCAGCCGCGGCCGCAACAGGGTGTAGTACGCCACCAGGACGGCATAACCGACCGCCGTTCCCACAAACAGATGCTCGGCCAGACGGTACAGCGGGTTGTCGCCCAGCAGGTAACTGAGCACCATCACGGTCAATAGTGCGGAAATCCAGACGCCGACGAGATTACCCACATCGCTCATGACCGTCCCCCTAACAGGCGCTTGCCCCAGTAGGCGAGATTGCCGAGCACGATCAACACGACGATGGCCAGGTGGCCCAGGGATTGCGCTTCAATGGCCGCCCTGTCTTCGGCTCCGAGCGGCGTCTCGGGCGAGACCGTCCGCCGATAGGCCAGCCCGCCGACCCACCCGCTCACCAGGCCGGACAGTTGGCCGGAGGCGTAGTACGGGCGCACCAGGGGTTCGGCCGCCCCGCTGACGATGGCGCAGATGGGCGTGTCCACCTGGCTGCCCACCTGCTCCACCCACCACCGCACCGCATCCTGCGACGCCGCCGCCGTGATGATGAGCGCCACATCGCCCAGCGACTGAACCCCCAGGGCCGACGCCTGAACTTCCCTCCCTTCGTAGTCCACCAGGAACGCGCCTGCGAAACTCGTCGCCAGGCGCTGCAGGCCGATCTCCTGCCCAGGCAGGTATCCCAGGAGCGTGGCGGTCTCGCCAAGCCCCATACGGGCGGCCAGGCCAGGCCCTGTCGGCGTGGTGCTCATCACCAGGAGCCGGGCGCCCTTCGCCTTGAGGTCATTCACGACCTCGCGCACCGGCCAGTCCAGTTCCGTGGACGTGGAGGGGTCGTAGTCCAGCGAAAGGAGCACGACCGCGCCGGGCTGGATATCTTGGACGCGGGCGGCGAAATCGGCCACGGGCCGAACGACGGGCACGGCGTCGCCACCCGGCACCAGGTTGGGCGCGAAGATGGGAATCAGCACCGCCGCCAGCAGGAGCAGAAACGCCAGCCACGGAAGCCCTCGCTCGCGGCGCGGTACAGGAACAGCCTGCGCCCCCACCGATGCCGCGGTGGAGCGCGCCAGCACGCGGCTCATGGTCTCGGCGTGGGCCGGCGTAACCGCCGCGACCTCAGACACCGCCCGCACCCACTGGCCGGGCCCGGGGTCAACGGCGGGCACAAAGCGCAGCGCGCCCCGCACGCCTTCCAGGACGCCTTCGGTCTCTACCGGCTCCTCGGCGGGAACCTCCTCGCCCTCTCTCTTGCGGCCGGGCCGCAGCACCTCCAGCCAGGACGGGATTGCCGCGCGCTCCAGGCCCACCTCTTCGGGCGTCGGCTTTCCGGGCGCGCCAAGCATCGGCCCCAGTTCCTCGGGCAATACGACGGCCTCCGACGCCAGCGTCTCCAGCCAGGCCGGGACTTCAGGCCCCAGCGCCCTCGGCTGCGGCTCGCCTCCCGCCTCCTCGGCCTCCTCCTCGCTCAATTCCAGGATGACCGGCCCCTCGTCCTGAAGCCACGCCGCCAGCGACTCTTGCTCTTCTTCGGCAGGAGGCTGTCCCACCTCGGTCAGCGCGGGAACTCCCTCGGCAAGCGCCCCAGGCTCCTCGCTCGGCGCAACCTCCTCGGCTAAGGTCTCAATCGGCGCGGGTTCGCCCGGCTGCGCTTCGGGCCGCTCTTCCTCTTCCGGCGCTGGGGGAGCGGGGACTTCGCCCTCTCCCGCTTCCGCAGGCGCCGCGCCTAACTCCCGAAGCCAGTCGGGGAGTTCCTCCTCCGGAATCTCCTCGGGCGCTTCGGCTTCGGGTTCTTCTCGGGCCGTCGGTTCCTCCCCCGCCGTCTCCGCCGCGAACACCTCGGCCGCGGGTTCGGCGCGCTCCTCGCC
>JBBIHX010000024.1:8575-29137 GCA_037446815.1 Caldilineae bacterium
TTCGGCCGCGGGTTCCTCTTGGGGCGTCGGTTCCTCTGCTTCCGTCTCGCCCAGGCTGGCCCGAAGGCGCGCCAGCCAGTCCGGAACTTCCTCCTCACCCTCGGGTTCGGAGGGTTCCTGCGGCATCTCGGTTTCCGCATCCGGCTGCTCGTCGTCCTCCAGGGGTTTTGTCGGCAGCGAAAGCCCCTTCAGGCTGGGTTTTTCCCGTTCCTCCACGCCCGGGGTTACCAGGGGAGCGAGTTTTGCCCCGCACGTGTCGCAGAAGATGTTCTCAATCGGATTCTCCGCGCCGCAGAACGGGCACGTCGCCTTGGAGCCGGCCCCAAGCCTCTGCCCGCACTGGTTGCAGAAACTGCTCCCGTCTCGGTTCGCGGTTCCGCAGTTTGGACAGTAAATCATGGACTTTCCCCCAAGAAAACGCTCTATTCGGCGTGGGGACGGTCAATCCCCAGGAGCACCCGCAAGCCGGTCAGCACTGTTCCCAGCGCCACGCCCAGGATGATGCCCCGCGCGCCGCCCGTGCTCGGGTAGGTGAGAATCCAGTCCTTCGCCGCCGCGATGCGCTCCCAGATGGCTTGGCCCAGCGGCACCTGGCCCAAGAGCACGATAATCCCGGCGACTAGCATGATGAAGGAATCCACGCTCCGAACGCGGAAGGCGCGATAGGCCGCCGACGCGATGAAGAAGGCCGTCAGGGCGAACAGGGTTGCCTGCAACGGCACGTGCACGTAGAGGAACAGCCACGAGACCGCGGGCGACGCCACCCCACGCGGGTCGGAGAACCCCAGCAGAACCACCGTGCCGAGGGCCGCCAGCAGAAACAGGCTGTACACCCAGCCCGCGCGCCGCCCGCGAATCTTGCGCAGGTGTGTCGTAACGACGTTCACCGCGCCCAGCAGCAGCGCCACCGCCGCCAGAATCATCGCCCAGTCCAGAAGGGTCTGCTGCACGCGGCGCAGGAACTCGTTCCGCACGAAGAAGTTCGCCAGGACGAGAAGCCCCGTGCCGATGGTGATGGCTATCGCCAAACTCCGCCCAAACCTGACCCTCATCGCGCCCTCCATGCCTAGAGCGAACGCAGCAACACGCCAACCAAGATGGTCAGTATCAGGAACACGCGCAGCCAGTCCTGCGCGCGCAGGCTTGCGATGTGGACGGCTTTCGGTCGCAGGTACGCGCCCACGGCGAACATCTCCTCACCGATGAGCGCTTCGTCGGCCGTCGCGTGGACGAACGGGAGCACCTGCGGGTCTGCCGCGCCCACAATTTGGGGCACGCGGGATTTGACGCCCGTCTCGCCCATGAGCAGGTATTCGGCCCCAAAGCGCCCTACCATGAGGTTCGCAGCCACCCGCTCGCCCAACAGGATGTCCATGACACCCGCAGCGTATGCCGTCGGGTCCGGAGCCACCATGCGCGCTTCCGGCTCGCGCACCTGATACTGGTACGGGTGGCCCTGCCACGTGCGCCAGGAGATGTCCTGCGCCAGGGGCAGCAGGGTCGGGTCCGACACCGTAACGATGAGAGGCGCGCCGCACGCGGTGGACTGCTCCGCAACGTGCCCCATCAGCGCAACCCCCGCCAGGCTCTCCGCCGTGCTGGGGTCTGCGATGCCGCCGACGCCGAGGGACATGTGGATCGGCTTGCCCGTCTCGGCGCTCTGCCCGATAAGGGCGCGCAGGTACTCAAACGCGCGGATGGGGCGCAAGGAGACGCGCTTGCCCGCGCGCACCTGCAACGTGAACAGCGCCAGCAGCGGCAAGATAACCAGGAGCAAGACGAACATGAGCGCCTGCTTGTCGGTGATGCCGGAGTTGCGCAGCAGTTCCAGGATACTGTCCATGCGTCCTCTCCCGACCTCTACGAAGGCTCCTCAATGCGGCGAATGATGCGCTCCACGGTGTCTCTGTCTTCCAGCGCGCAGGCCCAATCGTGCGCGAGTCGGCCCTGACCCGCCACGCGCAGAAGCGGCTCCAGGAACACCAGCGCCTGGCTTCCCAGAAAGGCCAGCGGGCTGTGCGACTCCAGCAGGAAGACGGCGGGGGCCTCCAGTCCCCACGCCTTCACCTGCGCCGCAAGACGCTCTACCAGGGCTTCGCGCTCATCCGTCGGCAAGGCACACCCCCGAACCCCATCGGTTTCCCGCTGTGGGATTTACATATAGTATAGCACAACTCTCTCACTTTTTCTAGTCCTGGCGAGCGGGATTCGCCTCCGGGCGCGCGGCCACCAGCATGACGTTGAGCAGCGTGCGGCGCACGTAGCGGACATCCAGCCCCGCGGCACGCACCCAGTCCGGCAGGGCGCGCTCTACCCGCAGCCACGCCTGGTACGTGTTCCACTCCTCCGCCAGGCTCGTGCGGCGGTGTCGGGTCTCGCCCCACAGCGAACCCAGCGGCGAGAACGTGAGCGCGTCCAACGCCCGCCGCGCCCAGGATGCCGCCGGCTCCACCACGGCGAGCACCCCGCCGGGGCGCAGCACGCGGGCGATCTCGGCGAGCGCGGCCTCGGCGTCCAGGTGGTGCAGCACGCCATCCACCAGCACCGCGTCAAACGCGTCGTCGGCGAAGGGCATGCGCAGCCCATCGGCGGCTACGGCGCGGGGCGGGCGGCCTGCACGGAGCAGGCGCAGCGAGTAGTCCATGCTGACCACGCGGCGGCAGCCCAAGCCGGCCAGCAGGCGCGTATTGATGCCGTCGCCGCACCCGTAGTCCAGAATCCGCCATTCGGGCGCGAAGCCAAAGGCGCGCAGCCTGCGGAGCCTGCGGCCTTCGCCGCGCCGCACGTGGAGATAGGCCGCATCCCACTCCGCCTGCCCATGCTGGGATTCCAACCCGAACGCCTGGACGTACTCCCGCGCCAGGCGATCCCAGCGGTAGCGCGCCCGCGTGAACTCCCGCGCGCGCGCCGCCAGGTCTGCCCGCACCGCGCCGTCGGTCAGCAGCCCGTGAATCGCCGCGACCCACGCCTCCGCGTCCAGCGGCGGCACGAGGACGCCGTTCGCGCCATCCACCACCGCGTCAGGAATACCCTCCAGCCGCGAGGCCACCACGGGCAACCCGCGCGATGCCGCCTCCAGCGCCACGATGCCGAACCCCTCCATGTCGCCCGAGATGGGGATATTGGGCATGACAAACAGGGTGGCGGCGGCGTACAGGTCTTCCAGAAGATTGTCCGGCACGCGCCCCAGGAGCACCACCCGCTCGTGCATCTTGCCCTCGCGGATGATGCGGCGCACGGTGTGCCGCTCCGGCCCATCCCCGACGACGATACAGAGGAGACTCGGGTGCAACCGCGCCAGCCGGGGGATGACCTCCCGCACGAACCACGCCACGCCCTTGCGCGGCACCAATCGTCCCACGGCCAGGAGCACCGGCCGGTCGCGCAGTTCCAACGTCAGCGCCAGGCGGAGTTTCTCGCGCGCCAGGGGGCGATCCGTCGGCTCCTCGGGCGCGTGCACGCCGATGGGGATGATGCGGCAGCGGTCGGGGGCCACGCCCTTGGCGAGACACGCTTCGCGCGCGGCCTGGCTGATGGCGATGACCGCGTCGGCGCGGCGCACGCAGGGGAGCACCACCGCCTGGTACACGCGGCGCGGGTACAGGATGTCCAGCCCGTGGGCGGTGAGGCCCCACCTGCGCCCCGTCAGCCGCGCCAGGGCCAGGCCCAGCGGCGCCAAGACCGGGTCGCTGACGTGGATGAACCGCACGGGCAGGGTCGTGCAGGCCCACAGGCCGCGGACGAAGGCTAGCGCGGCGAAGAGCGGCCACCCCCAACGCGGCCCGCGCCAGGCGATGATCCGCGTCGGCGCGATGTCGCCCACGGCGCGGGTCATCTCGTAACTCAACTTCTCCATCCCGCCCACCGACGGCGGATACTTGCGCGTGATGAACAGAATCATGTCCGTTTGCGCAGCACGAACTCGGCGTGCCAGGTGAGGAACTCGCCGATGACCGGCCACGCGGCTGTGTTGACTGCGGAGAAGCGCGTGGACAGGGAATGTATCTGCCAGCCTGCCTGGGCAGCCCAGCGTCGCACGGCAGCGATCGTTACGCGGTGGAGGCCGAACCCGTGGTACGCGCGGCCGTAGGTGTCGGCGTCGGCGACGATTCCGCGCTGCCATGCGGGCACCCTCCGCGCGCGTGTGTGGCGATACATCCAGATGGCCGCCCGCTCGCCCAGCAGGTGGAAGGGGGCGAATTGATGCCCCCCTCGCGGGCTGTAGAACGGCGGAAAACTCACGTACCCGTACCCGCCGGGGCGCACCACCCGCCACGCCTCGCGCAACAGCGCCGCGCCATCGGGCACGTGCTCAATCAAACTCGCGCAGAACACCAGGTCAAAGGCGCCGTCGGCGAAGGGCAGGGCCAGCGCATCCGCGCAGACCCGCGGCCAGGCTCGCGGCAGCCGCGCAAGCACCGGCAGCGACAGGTCGGCGGCCACGACGCGCGCGCCGTGTTCGCGCAGCGCCTCGGTGTACCCGCCCAGGCCGCACCCCAAGTCCAGCACGCGGCGGCCTGCAACGCGCACGCCTTGCGCCTCTAGGCGGCGGAGCACCATCCTGCCCTGGTGCGCCTGGAATTGGCGGTAGGCTTCGGGCGACTGCCCCCGCCGCCGCGCAAGGGCGAGCAATCGCTTCCACTCACTCACCTGCGCCACCTTGCGGCCCGTTCAGCCGCTTCACAATCAAATCGGCCAACATCCCCAACGCGCCGATTTGGACGCCGGTCAGGATCAGCGTAACGGTGGAGGGGGCGAAGTGCCAATTGTAGGTGATGATGTCGTAGATAGCCTTTCCCCCGCCGAACAGGAGCAGGAACAGGCTGATGGGCAGGAAGACCTTGAGCGGGTTGAAGTACACGATGGCACGCACAACCAGCGTGAGATAGTTGTACGTGTCGCGGATGGGGTGGAACGTGGAGCGTCCCTTGCGCGGATAGTAGTCAATCGGGATGAAGTTGACCGTGTACCCGTTGGTGAGGAAGGCGATGGTGATGGTGCTGACCCACGAGTGGGTCGCCGGCAGGACGTTCAGGAAGCGCATGGCCGGCCCCTTGCGGAACGCGCGAAAGCCGGAGTTCAGGTCCGGGATGCGCGTCGCCGTGAGATACGAGGCGAGCAGGCGGATGAACGTCTTGGCGGGCGCGCGGAGCCATTTCAGCGTCCCCGCCTCCTTCTTCCGCGCACCGATGACCATGTCGTACCCTTCCAGCGCGGCAACGAGACGGGGCATGTCGTGATTCGGGTAGGTGCCGTCGGCGTCGGTCATCACGATGATGTCGCCGCGCGCGGCCTTGACGCCGGTCGTGCGGGCCGCGCCCGTGCCGCGGTTGCGCGGATGGGTGATGACGCGCACGTTGGGAAAACCGCGCGCGATTTCCGCCGTCCGGTCCGTGGAGCCATCGTCCACGACGATGACCTCGTACTCCAGCCCCGCGCCGTCCAGCGCCGCCTGCACCGCCCGCAGGTCGTCGCCGATGGCCAGTTCCTCGTTGTATGCAGGAATCACCACGCTAATCATGCCTGTTGCGCCACTCCCTTCTGCGCCAGCATCCGCAACGTGTCCACGATGCGCCACAGGTAGTCGCTGGCGAACAGGATAACCAGTGGCAGGAACGGGTAGAAGTATCGGTCCGTGGGCCACAGGAGCAGGTTCACACCCAACTGCGCCGCCATGAGCAACAGCACCAACAGGCGCACCTTGTTCAGGGCGTCGTCGCGGTAGCGCACCAGCCACGATGCAACGAACAACGCGCCCGCGACCGCGCTCCCGCCGCCCAAAACGAGTAGGATATCCTTGACGTAGTGGTGCGCCGACGCCTGCACCTTGCCCCAGAAGTCCGCCCAATGGGAGAACACGTAGGCCCACGGGCTGGCGGGGAGCGCCAACATCCGATGGAAGTCGTAGGTCTCCTTGAAGTCGCCCACGCCGGTCAGCAGGCCGTAGGACGGATCGCCCACGGGCAGAAAGCGCCCCGCGCCGACCCACGTCGTCAGGGCGAACAGGGCCGCGAACCCCGCAACGAACGCGCCCGCGCGCTGCCATCGCGCCTTCCGTGCAAGCGCGGCGACGATGGCGAACGGCAAGGCGTACAGCACGCCCACAGGCCGCACCGCCTGGCCCATGCCCAGCAAAGCCCCCGCTGCCGCCATCCAGCCCACCGCCGCCCAGCCCGCGCGCCGCCACCCCAGGACGAAGCAGTAGATGCTCGCGAGCAGCACCACGGTGAACAGCGGCTCTGTGAGGCCCGACACGCCGTAGTACAGCGTATCGCTCCCCAGCGCGAACGCCAGCGCCGCCACCAGGCCAACCCGCGTATCAAACCACCTGCGGCCCAGCGCGAACACCAGCAGCGCCGCCAGCACCGTCGGCAATGCCGAGGCCAGCGCCACCGCTATGTCGCTCTCCCCGAACAGGCGCATGGCCCCCGCGATGACCAGCGGGTGCAGGAAGTGCGGGTAGCGTTTCGCCGGATTGTAGCCTTCTGTGGCCAGTTCGTAGGGCAGGTACTGCCGCCAGGCGAACCCCTGGCCGCGCAGGTACTCCCTGGCGACGGCTGCGTAGCGCATGGCGTCGGGCGACGAGATGCGGGTGAACGCACGCGCTCCGTAGGCGTACAGCGCCAGCGCCGCAACCAGCGCAACGAGCAAGGCGAGCAGCCACGATGTCCAGCGGCCCCTCATTGCTGCGGCTCCTGTTTCAGGTACAGCACCGCGCGCAGGCCATGGGCGCTGACGTACTCTTTGACGACGGTGAACTCGCCGAAGGCTTTGGGCTTGGCGTACAGGTTGCGCCAAACGGGATTGGTCTTCGCCGAGGCGTTCAGGTACGTTGGCGTGAGGAAGACGGCGTCCACCCCCACGTACCGCCGCTCAATCTCCTCCAGGGTCTCCGTGTCCACGGGAAACCACAGGCTGGTGCGGTCGCCGTACCACGAGACCAGCCAGTAAGCATCGCTGGCGACGACGGCGTCGGGCGGCGTGTTGGCCTGGAGGAACGCCCCAATCTCGCGGTAGTCCGCCTCCACGATGGCGGACGGTTCTCCCTCCAGCGGCGACCACGGGAACGCAGGCGACGGGTAAAGCAGCAGCACGAGCAGAACGGCAAGGGCAGCCCATGAAGCCCACCCTGCCCGCGGGCGCGAGACGAGAGCGCGGTCATCCAGGGGCGCGCTCATGACCCCTCCTCGTCGGTGAGGACTCGCGTCGTGGCGGCCTTCTCCCACACCTGCACCCGTTCGCCGCGCAGGAAGCGCAAGGCCCCCTGTACCGCCGCGAAGTTCACCACGCAGAAGTAATAGGGCACGTAGAACAGAATCACCCGCTTGCGCCGACTTTGCAGCCACGCGCCCACCAGCGCCGCCGCGTAGAATGCCAGTTGCAGCCCCATCGTAACGCGGAAGAAAGCCGATGACAGCAGGAACACGTTGAGCACAATAAGGGCCATGATGAGATACGGCACCACGTACCGCAGGTGTCGGTGCGACACGAGTTTGACCGAGGTCAGCCCGTACCGAAAGAGGTTCAGCAGGTCCACGTGTTCGGTGAGCGCGCGGATTGCGCGGGCGACGCTACGGTGCTTGCGGCCGTACTCGTCGGCGGCGGTGAGCGACGTCTCCTCGTAGGCCACGGCCCCCGGCTCGTGCACCGTGCGCAGCCCCCGGCGAATTTGGGTAAGCGGAAGCCACAGGTCGGCGCCCGTGTGCTCGGGCACGGGCACGAAATGTCGGCGCGGGACCGCGTAGATGGCCCCGTTGCCGTTGATGATGTTGCCCGTCTCGCTCTCCTTGCGCTTGATCCAGGTCTCGTAGCGCCAGTACAGCCCCTCGCCCGCGCCGATGGCCGACCGCGGCTTGCGGTAGCGCAGTTCGCCGCTCACGTAGCCCACCTTCGGGTCGGCCAGGTTGCGCACCAACTTCGCCACCGCATCCGGCTCGTACATGGAGTTGGCGTCCGAGAAGACCAGGACTTCGCCCGCCGCCATCTCCACCGTGCGGTTCTGGGCATGGGACTTGCCGCGCCGCTCCGCCACAGCGTTGAGGCGCACGCCCTGTCCCGCGAATTCGGCGACGATTGCATCGGTGCGATCCGTGGAGGCGTCGGACGCGACCCAAATCTCCAACTTGTCGCGGGGATAGTCCAGCGCCAGGGAGTTCTCCAACTTCTCGCGGATGCAGGCCTCCTCGTTGTGCGCGGCGATGATGAGCGACACGCTCGGCCGGATGTCGGCCCGCGGGAGGCGCTTGGGACGGATGCGGGCGAGGACGCCCAACAGCGCCGGATACCCCGCATACGTGTACACCACCAGAACGGCGAGCGCCCACCAAATGATGGCCAGAATCATGCCCTTCCTCCGCTTGTATCGCGGACGGCCGGCTCTTGGCGCGCCGCGCGCATGGCGACGATTTGCAGGGCCAGCAGCGCCCAGAACACCTCCGCCACCGAACTCACGCCCAGCAAGGTGTCCGCCTCAAAGATCTCGTGAACGATGCGGCTGATGCCCGCGCCCAGAATGCCCACCATAATCGGATAGGCCCAGGCAACCCGCCGCGTCGCCTTCGCGTATCGCAGCGATGACGCCAGGAACAGGCACACAAACCAGAAGTACAGCGCAACGCCCGGCAGCCCCTGTTCCACCGCCATGTTCAGCAGCAGGTTGTGGGGATTGTCCACGGTCTTCCAGAAACTCAAGCCGTACTCCGGATATGTGGCCGTCCAGGTGTAGAACCCGATGCCAGCCAGCAGATGATCGCGGGCAATCTCCACCGCCGTCTGCCAGATTTCCCACCGTCCCGACAACGTAACGTCCAGCGAATCGTAGATGCGCAGGTAGCGCGACAACGCCTCTTGCTCATAAGTATACAGGATGCCCCCCAAGCAGAGCAAGAGGATGATGGCCAGCAGGATGAGGAAGAGGCGGTTGCGGCGCAAGAGGAGCAACATAACCCCCGCCGCGGCAGCGACGCCCATGAGCGCCCCCCGCGACCCCGCCCACAGCATCACCAGCCCCATCAGGGCGAGGAGCGCCGCCAGAGCCGCCCGCCAATACCAGCGAATCTTGCCCAGCAACAGCACGGCCAACGCGATGGGAAACAGGGTGCCCAGGTAGCCGCCCAGGGCGTTGGGGTTGTTCAGCACGGAAAACAGCCGCCGCCCGATGATCTCGTAGTAAATGATGATCTTCTGGCGTATGTATTCCGAGCCGAACAAGCCATACCCAAACTGCTTCTGCAGGATGCCGTACACGGTTACGAACGCCGCCACGCCCAGCATGGCGTAGATGAGCCACACCACGGTTCGGCGGCCGTCCACGCGATTGACGATGAGGGTGAAGAAGCCGAAGATGAGGGCCGACTGCACCACGCTCCGCGCGCTGCCCAGCGGATCGCGAGACAGCGCTGTGGACAGCGTGGCCGACGCGAGAAATGCCAGGATGAAGGCATCGTAGGGCGAGCGCCGCCATCGCGCGTCGTGGCGAATGCAGCGGCGGGCGAACTCCATGCCCAGCAACAGCGCCATCACCGCCAGTTTGATGACCTTGCTCTGCATCAGCGAGAGCGGGCCGATGGTCTCCACCGGCAGCAAGAGGATGAGGCCGTACATCACCGCGCGCGGCCAGACGAAGGCGACGATGATAAGCGCCAGGCCGCCGAGAATCGCGACGAACGCCTGCAGGCCCGTGCCGTTGCGCGAGGCCATCAGCGCGCCCGCGCCAACGATGAGCCCCGCCCCCGCGGCCAGGGCGAGCGGCAACGCATTCCGAAGCGTGGCCCGAGGTTCGCCGCTGCGCGCCTGCGCCGTCATGCCTGCACCTCCTCGCCAGCAGCGCGCCGCCGGAACCGCCGCCCCAGCGCCGACGCGACGGCCCCCGCGTCCTCCACCCGCAGCACGGCCAGCGCGCCCACGTAGACCACCCCACACGCCACAATCAGCACCACGACCTGCGCCCAAGCCGCCGCCCAGACGCCGCCCATCGCGCCCAGCCGCCCCAGCGCGAGATAGGCCACGGCCCCGCCCGCCAGGGCCGCCGCCAGAATCTTGCCCACGTCGCGGTAGATGGCGGCCTCGCGGAAGCAGCGCACCTCGTGGCGCAGCGTGTACGCCACGATGAGCACCTCCAACGTGGCTGCAATGGACGTGCCCAGCGGCATAGCAATGAAGCCCAGCGCCGGCATCAGCGCGGCCTTCGCGGCGATGTTGATGGCGATGGCGATGACGGAAACGCCCAGCGCCGTCTTGTATCGCTGGAACGCAAACAGCGCCCGATAGAACACGAGGCTCAACGCCGAAGCGAACAAGCCGATGAGTTGATAGTTCATGGCCACGGTGGTGAGCGCCGTGTCCTCGGGCCGGAATGCGCCGCGCTCAAACAGCAAGCGCACGAGCGGTTGGCCCGCCGCCATGAGGCCCACCTGCACCGGCAGCACGATGAGGGCAGTCAGCCGTATGGCGAAGCGAATCAGTCGATCCAAATCCTCGCGCCGATCTCCGGAAACCATCTCCGCGAGATAGGGGAAGATCACCACACCCAGGGCCGCCACCGTTACCCCCGAGAACGCCTTGATGACCTTGTCGGCGTAACTCAGGAGCGCGATAGTCCCCTGCGGAAGCATGGACGCTAGGAACCGATCCACGACGAGGTAGAGGTACAGGTTGGCCTGCACCGGAATCATGATGAGGCCCGCGCCCACCAGCGCCCGCACCTGGGGCGAGCGAGCGTCGCGCAAGGACCAGAAGGGCAGGCCGCCGCGCACCCACGAGGGAACCAGCATGGCCGCCTGGAGAATAGCGCCGACCAGCACCCCTGCCGCTGCCGCCCGAATCCCGTACCGCGTCGCGAAGCCGACCAGGGCGATCACGCCCGCCAGGTTGAATACAACCTTGGCCAACGCGGGCAAGACGAAACGCTTAAGCGAGAAAAGCCATGAACACGCAACCCACGCCAGCGACAGCAGGAGCACGATGGGCACCATCACGCCGAAAAGGTCCACCGCCAGGCGCGCGGTCGCGGCATCCAGGCCGGGCGCTTGCAGGCGGATGATGGCGGGCGCGCCCAGCCACATCAGCGCCGACAGCGTCCCTAGCGAAAGCACCAGCACCGTGTTGGTGCCCGCCAACAGGCGCTTCCCCTCGTCGGTGTCGGGTCGCGCCCGCTCCAGCGCCGGCACAAGCACCAGCGGCAACACCGTCGTCATGATGGTGTACAGCACCAGGGGCAACGCATACGCCACCAGATAGGCGTCGGCCTCCGCGCCCGTGCCGAAGTAGTAGGCGATGAGCACTTCGCGCAGAAACGCGACGCCGATGGCTGCCGCGTTGAAAATCATTTGTATAAGCGATGCCTTGAGGATGCCCCTCTTCGTCAAGAATCCCCCTGTCAACCGGCTCACCGGGGACGGAGCGCCTCGGCGACCAGCGCGGCGAGAATGCCGACGATGCCGCCTCCCACCAGCGCCAGCGCCAGCACCAGCGCGGGCTTCGGCCACGACGGCTCCGAAGGCGGGGCCGCCTGCCCCACAACCTTCACCTCCGGCTCCTCCAGCGCTGCCTGCACCTTCGCCTCGTCCAATTTGCGCGATACGGACTCAAATGTATCCCGCGCCATGTCGCGCGCGAGGAGCAGCCGGTCGTACTCGTTGCGCTCTGCCTCCAACTGTTGCTGAATGCCGGCGATCTGCTTCGGCAGGGCCAGCGCCTCCTCCTGCGCCTGTTGTTTGCGCGCATCCAGGGCCGCGGCGAATTGGTTCAGGTGCCCCTCCAGTTCCGATGCCGACATGGCCGAGAGGGCATCGCTGGACACGCTGAACTGTAACTGCACAGGCATCGTCGTTTGTGGACTGACGGCGAGCGCCTCCATGATGAGGGTCTGGAACTGGCCCGCCACCGAGCGGGCATCCGTGGGCTGCGCCTGAAGCCGCGTCTGGAGCGAACGGGCGTCCGCCGCCAGCATGTCCAGCCTGTCGGCCAGCGACAGGCGGTCGGCTAGCGCCGTGGATGCGGCCTCCAGTTGCTTCTCAAGGGCGGTGATCTGGCTGCGAGCCTGGAACTCCGCCAGCGCCTGCTCGGCCTGGAGCAGGGCGGTCTGCGCGGCGGCGACCTGCGCCTGCAACGGCGCGATGTTCGGCGCGGCCGAACTGAACAGCGCGTTCAGTTGCTCCGCGTACAGGCTCGCCCACGTGTTGGCCAGAGTCGCCGCGTGTTCGGGCGTGGAGTTCTTTCCCGTGAACTGGATGACCCCGCTGTCGGCCTTGATGGCCATCTGCTTCTCCAAGTCCTCCAGGCTGATGTTCCAGCCGAGTTCCTGGAGGACTCGGGTCTTCAGGCTCTCGTTGGTGGCCAGGGCGGTGTACGCGTTGGCGGCGACTACGCCCAGGGGCAGGGTGCCGCTGCTTGCCGCCGTCAGCGACCGCAGCCGCTCGTCAAAATCCAGCACGTAGCGCGGCTTCGTAACGGCGACTGTGGCAGTCGCCTGGTACTCGGGAGGCCACAGAAACGCGATGAGCACTCCGGCGACGACGGCTACGGCGGCAACGATGGCGATGAGGCGCCAGTGGCGGGCCATCGCCTGGAAGAAGGCGCGAAGGTCCAATTCTTCGTCCATCAGCATATCCTTTCTGCTTCGGTTCAGATAAGGCAGACAGGGAGCGCCAGATGCGGCCCGTGTGCACTCCCTGCGCGCGCTAGTTTATCCGAGAGGCGCTTCGGTGTCAATCGCTCCGGCTTCAAGAGTCGGTTCCATCTTGTGTTGGTGAACCGTGCGCGCACTCTCCTCGTGTGTCATTGCGAGCGAAGCGAAGCAATCCCACGCCCCGGAGATTGCTTCGGGCACTGCGTGCCCTCGCAATGACGGGTACCAACAGGCTCTGGAACCGAGTCGGCTTCAAGGCAGCGGCAGGACGATGATGTCATCCTTGAGCCTGCGGCCGAAGGGGTCAAACGCCAGCAGCCGCTCCTGCGTGTCGGGGTCGTACACGCCGAGGTGCAGCCCGTACATGCGGGACTCGGCGTTCCGAGGCACCGGGACGATGACCTCATCGTCCACAATCTCCCCCACATCCCACAGGCTCGTCGGATATGCGCCGTCGCGCGGTTGGCGGTCAACCTGCCACACGGTCTTGCCATCCACGCCCACGACATGGATGAAGACGATATAGTCCTTGTCCATGGGCGCCAGCGCCTGCCATGTCAAACGCAGCGAGACCGTGCGCGATGCGGGGTCGGCCTGGGCCTGGCGCGCGACGAGCGCCAACTTCTCGCCGAGCACGTATTCGGCTCCTGTATCCGTCCTCCCAACGGTCATGCCGGCGGTCATCTTGAACGGCCGCAGGCGGAATTGAAGCCCCAGGAATCGCCCTCCGGGATCCGTGGCAGCCAGCGCCGTATCGTTTTCGGCATCCAACACCGTGAGGGCTACGATGCCCATCCCGGGCGAGGGCATCGTGTCGGGGATGCGAATGCGGTACGTGTCGCGGAACACCTGGCCCGGCTCCCACAGCGAGGTCGCGTAGTTGCCCCAGCCCGGGTACAGTTCCGCCGTGGCGTGGGCGCGGCCGTCTGCGTCCAGGACCTGCCAGCGCAGGGTGTAGTTGTGATCCATAGGGGCGAGGGCGCGCCAGTACACGCGAATCTCCAGCACATCGCCGGGCGCGTATCGCCCCCGATTGCCGCACTCGTACCCCAGTAACTCCATCTGATCGCCAAAGCGGACATACACAGGGTTGGGCAAGTCGGTTATCCGGTCGGGCGGGATGAGCGGCGGCGGGGCGTACACGGGTGCGATGCACAGAAACGGCACCACCAGCGAGACCGCCCCAAGCGCGCCCCCAAGGATACGCGGCAAGCGTTCCTGCCAACGCGCGGGCAGCCAATGGCCCAGCCCCACCGCCACGAACACGGCCAGCGGGGGGAGAATGGCGAGGAACGTGCGGCCGCGCAGGAGTTCCGACCCCTTGTACAGCGCCAGATAGACCGGCGGGGCCATCACGCAGGCGATGGTCAGCGCGAGCCAGGCGATATGGCGCACCTTCGGCGGCCTGCGCCGCGCAAGCCAGGCCACACACCCGATGCCGCCCACCGTCAGCACCAGGGCGAACGCCGCGTACACCCACCACGCGGCGGGCACGTTACCCCAGCCAAAGGACGCCGTGAACGTCAAGAAGGCATAGCGCACCGTGCCCCAGAAACTGACCGGCTTGAGGCGTATGGCCAGGTCGGCCGGGTCGGTCCAGATGAGGCCCAACGACTTGAGCACGTGCTGGTAACGGAGAACCGGCGAGCCAATGGCTGCCAGGTTGCGCACGTACCACCACGCGCCCGCGCCAAGGCCGACAAGCACGGCCGCGCCGGTGGACGCCCAGAACCGCGCCGAGAACTCGCGCCGCCGGATGGCCTTCACCCCCAGCGCGAGGAGCGCCAGCGGGAAGAGCGCCAGAAGCCCTAGCGCCGTCAACTTGGACAGCATGGCCGCGCCCAGCGCCAGCGCCAACTCCAGCAGGCGGGCCACGCTGGGAGGCCACGAGTCCAGTGTCTTCACAAGGGCCAGCAAGACCCACGCGGCGCAGCAGACCACAAGCACGTCGTTGGTGATAACGCTGCCGACGAACAGCAGTTGGGGCCAGGAGGCGACGATGGCCGCGGCGGTCAGCGCCAGCCACCGGCAGCCATCCGACACGCGGGCGGCAATGCGGTAGGTGAGCCAGACGGTGAGGGTCGCCAGAATCACGGACACGAGCCGCGCCAGGTGGGCCGAGAGCACCCACCCTCGGTACGGGAACGCCTCTTCGGGCGCGTGGATGGCAAAGTTCAGCCCGCCGACGCCTGTGCCCGTCCGCGCGTAGGGGTTCACGTCGGGCGGGGTCCAGTCGCGGGCGTCCACGGGCGAGATGGCCAGCGCGCCCAACGCGTAGTACAGGGGCGGCTGCTGCGACTCGTCAAACTCCACGCCCAGCGATTGCCCTGGCGTGGGCAGGCGCTTCTCCTGGGCGATGTAGTGCATGACGGCGTAGTGCCCCCACTCGTCCGGCGCTTCCCACAGCGGCACCACGACGCTGTACAGCACGCCCAGCGCGAACCGAATCGCCAGTAGCGCAAGAAGGGCCCTATCCGCGCGCTTCAGGCGCTGTCGGACAAAGGTCAAGAACCGCTGCGTAATCATAGCGCCAGCCTAAACAGGAGTGCGCACATTATAATACCCCGCACCCCGCCCCGCAAAGCGCCCGCAGGTATGGAGTCGGTTCCAAACTGTGTTGGTATTTGTCATTGCGAGGGCGCGGAGCGGCCGAAGCAATCTCTGGGGCGTGGGGTTGCTTCGCTTCGCTCACAACGACACACGGGGAGAGTGTCCATGCGTTTCACCAACACAAGATGAAACCGACTCTGGTATGGAGTCGGTTTCATCAACCGTCATTCTGAGCCGCGAAGCGGCGAAGAATCTCGCCCCTCACCCCAGCCCTCTCCCGCTGGGAGAGGGCGTGTCGCCTTCGGCTCAGCATGACAGTTGGCGGGCCAACGTGCGCCGCATCAACGTGCGACGCGCCTGCGAGGTGCGTCGCACGTTCCCTATTCGCGTGGATTCGTGTTATTCGTGGATACGGCTTGGGGATGGCTTCGCGTCGTTACCGGCCCCTGCGCCCGACGCGAGAGCCGAGCATCAGCGCGTAGGCCAGCGCGCCGAGGAAGCGGAATGCCCCGCCCAGGTACAGCGCCAGGCGGATGTCGGCGGCGGTGGCGAAGTACGACCCCGCCAGCGGCGCAACGAACGCCGCCGCGTTGACCGCCGACGTGTAGATGGCGATGAAGCGCGGCCGGTGCGTCTCGGGCGACACGGCCAGCAACTCGTTGAACGCAGCCAGGTTGAACGCCGGCGTGAAGATGCCGGCGATGATGGCCGGAATCAAGAGCATGGGCAGGGACGTCGCCACGCCCGTGAGCACGGGGAAGGCGATCATGCCGAAGGCCCCGATGATGAGCACTTTGCGGTTCCCCCAGCGCGTGGCAAGCCGCCCCCAGACGATGTAGAACGCGATGGTGATGACCGAGTCCACCATCGTCAGCAGCCCGATCCACGTGTCCGTGGCGCCCAGGTTGCGGATGCGATAGATGGAGTACAGCGCCGTGGGAAAGTAGATGCCCCAGTGGAAGATGAGCGAACTCACGACGTACTTTACGAAGGGCCTGGCCGCGGCGACTTCGCGGATGGCGCTGCGAACGTTGATGGTGAGCCACGATTTGGGGCGCTCCCGATGCGCGAGGGTAACCTCGTCGGGCACACGGAGCCGGGCCACGTGGCGCAGGCTCATCATCGCCGCGAGGAACGCCAGGCCGAACACCACCTGGTACGACGCGGGGAACGGCAGCGCGTCCAGGATGGGGCCGCACGCCAGGACGGTCAGCGTCGTCGTGGCCGAGAGGAGCACGTTGCGGATGCTGACCACGCGGGCGCGATCCTGCGGCGGGATGAGGTCGGCCATGACGCTGGTAAACGCCACCGCCGCCGTGGCCGCGGGGATCGTCGTCAGCCCCGCGATGAACACCACGGCGTACACGCCCCCCTGTCCGGTGAACAGGAATGGCGCCACCGCCACGCCTAGCCAGGCCAGGCGCTGCAAGAAGCCGACCCGCAGCACAAGGGGCAGCCTGCGCGGCGCGGCCTCCACGATGCGGGCCGACGGAATGGACCAGACCATGTTGACCAGCGCGGGCAACGCCGCCAGCAGGCCCAGCCACTCGGTGCTCGCGCCCAACCGCACGGCGAAGACGCTGAGATACGTAATCCAGACGCCGTTGGCAATGCCCCACCAGGCCACGTCCAGGTACAGGTTCCAAATATTCTGTTCGTGGACGCTCTCGCGCGGTCGTCGCCAGGGTAGGCGCGCATAGAAGTACCGGGCCCGCGTTGACCAGCGCGCCCGGCGCACTTTCAGAAGGTATGTCTGCCTCCGCCAAGCGATGCGAAGGCGGTTCATGCGTGTTCGCAGGGATTCTCGCAACCGTTTCACGGCAACTCCAAGATGCGACGCGCCTCCGAGGTGCAGGCTCGGCCCAGCGGGCCGAACGCGCTGCACCTAACGCATGACCTCGTCAAAGATGGGCTTGAGTTTGCGATAGGTGTCGTCCAGCCACTCGGGGACCACGCGGGTCTCCGCGAAGATGGCCATGAAATTGGTGTCGCCGCTCCAGCGCGGGACGGCGTGGACGTGGACGTGCTCGTCAATGCCCGCGCCGGCGGCCCGCCCCAGGTTCATGCCCACGTTGAACCCCTCGGGCGATAGCGCGCGCTGGAGGACCTCCAGTGACTTGTTCAGCAGCACCAGCATCTCGGTCTGTACGTCCATGCTCAAGTCCGCAAGCCGCCCCGCGTGAGTGTACGGGATAATCATCACGTGTCCCGAGTTGTAGGGGTACAGGTTGAGCATCACGCAGGCGTGCTTGCCGCGATAGAGGATATGGTTCTTGGCATCGTCGCTGTCGGCGATCTTCTGGCAGAAGACGCAGCCTTCGGGCCGCTTGCTCTCCAGGTATTTCATTCTCCAGGGCGTCCAAAGTCTCTTCATGTCGTATCGTTGCCTCGTTTTTCGTCGCGCCATTGTAGCAAAGAGCGCGCCTGTGTACAAATGCAGAGCGCCACGTGGGGGCACGCGGCGCTCTGGGACGAATCCTTCCCGATGGGCAGCCAGGGCTATCCGGCGGCCTCCACGATGGCGCGAATCCGCGCCAGGCGCTGCTCCCGTTCGCGGGCGAATCGCTCTATGCCCTTGAGCAGCCACGGCGGCGACAGGTGCGCCTCGTCCACCACTTCCTCCACGCTGCCGCCGGTGCGCCAGCGGTTGTCCCAATCGGCCGCCATGGAGTACTCTTCCGACACGCGGTTGGTGATCCAGTCGCTGGCCAGCCGAAGCGCCGACGTGGTTACCACCATGGAGTCCCACCAGTCCTCCTCGGGCAGGATGCTGTCGCGGTAGGACTTGGGTTGCAGCGCGAACAGTTCCGGGCTGATGGCCGCGATGATTTTGACGTTGAGGCCGGCCTTGTCCAGTTCCGGCAGAATCTTGATGATGTTAAGGGTGCTGCTCGTTCCCTCAACGATGACCGTCCCCATCTTCTTCTGCCCCTCTTTGTACGGGCGGATGAGATAGGCGCCCCTGGCCGCGGCGAAGTGGGACTCCATGCCCAGGGCCGCGCGGTCGGGTATCGGGATGGGCGGCCGGGTCAGGTGCAGCATGATGATGGGCGCGTCCTGCTTGAGCGCCGCCGCCAGCACCACCGGCACCTCGTTGTACTCCCACGGGTGCAGGTTGATGATGTGGCCCTTCGGGAACAACCGGCCGACGCCAGGTGAGAAGATGCCGAAGTGCGTGCGGGAATCCTCGGCGGTCTCGGGCCCAGAGTGCCCCGCCACCCACAACACCTTGCCCAACTTCAGCGGGCAGTCCTGCGCCAGTTGGCTGAACAGGCGCATGGGGCCGTACTTCAGGTACGCAAAGGAGCCGTAGGTGGACGACGCGGCGCAGAATCCGTCCCACTCTGTCCACGGGTCGTCGGCGAAGTTGACCGTGGCCATGCCCACGCTGATGCCCGCGTTGGCGAACTCGGTGATTTCCTGCGGCAGAAGCGCGCCCTCGGGGTTGGTCTTGCGGTTGTACCAGCCCCAGCCGGGGAAGTCGCCCCACTTCTTGGCAAACCCGGCGATGTTGGTGGACTCGGCGAGGTCCGCCGACATAGCGATGAAGAGGGGACGGCCGTAGTGCTCGTAGCCGAAGGCGTTGACCCATGCGCCCCATGCGCCGAGCGCCGCGCGGTTCGGAATCTTGGTCCCCGGCGACACGTACAACTGGGGCGGATAGTTCTCGTAGTCGTATAGCCGCTCGTCCTTCCACGGGTTGGCCTTGGTCTTGCGGAACAGGCGGAAGTTGGGCACCATCTCCGGCACGGAATCGCCCAGGTCGGCCAGGGTGTCGGCGATGTAGTCAATCAGCGCCTGGTCGCGGTGCAGGACCGACAGGACGCGCTGCATGTTGGTGGCCGTCTGCGCGCGCTGCTCCTCGTAGGTCGGCGGCGCCGGCTGGCCGAATCCCTCAAACTCTATGCCGTACTTCTCGGCGAACGGGGCCTTGCAGCCCCAGAACGCCTCGCAGTCCATGGGCGAATGGGGCGCGCCGTGGGAGACGTTGTCGTACTTGCCGTAGCCGCGCCCCTTGCGCGTCTTGATCCATGTGCAGGACGGGACGCCTTCGGGATTGTCGCCGTAGAACATCTGCAGCATGGCGTGGGTGATCTCTTCCCAGTCCTCGCCGTTCAGCGCGCCAAAGGTGCGCCAGCCATGCGAGCCGAACCAGTCGTCGGGCGTGCCGTACACCACCTCGCTGATGCGGTGATCGTCAATGCCGAAATCGTTCCAGTCCACCACGTAGTACAGGTTGTGCAGGCCCAGGCCCCAGGCCGAGTTCATGGTCTCGTGGATGGCGCCAGGGGTTAGACCGCCGTCGCCCTCAAAGGCGATGACCTTGACCTCGGGAGCGCCCGCCAGTTTGAGGGCGAGCGCCTGGCCCGCTGCGGCCGGCGAGCCGTGGCCCGATGGCCCCGTGTTGAACTTGAAGAACAGGGTCTTGCCGGCCATCTCCGCATGCCCAGGCAGGCCGCCGCGCCGCCGAAGGGTGAGCAAATCTTCCCAATACAGCGCGCGCTCCTTCTCCTTGGCGATGAGGTAGCGGGGATCGCCCGTCTGCTTGTACTTGACCCGCATGGCCTCGTTCAGCACGGCCAGCGTGGCGTACACCAGCGGGTTCACATGCCCGCCCACGAGGACGAAGCGGTCGGCAAACCGCTTTTCGGGGTGGCGGATGTCCCAGCGCATGACCCCGCTCAGGGCGGTGATGACCATGGGGTACACCTTGGAACGCGACCCGCCCGGGTGGCCGCTCTGCCGGAAGTTCAGCATGAGGTCCACCAACTGGTCAATCATGTCCTTGATGACTTCCCACTTCTGGAAGTGTGGCCGCAACGCCTCCAGTCTGCTGGCCACATTCGCTTCTGTAGGGCTGTTCATGCACATCCTCCTCACGATGTTGATTCCTGATAGCACCCTCTTGGCAAAACAAAACCGAGGAATTGCTCTAGCGGCCTCGGTCTAAACGCTCACGGCAAAACAAAACCCATCGTGGACTCCCTCGTCGCAGCGATGAACGGGCCACACGGCCCGCGACGCGCCGGGGCATACGCCCCCGTCGCGAGGCAAGTCTACCAGAAGTCGCGCCTTTCGTCAAACCTTGCGGGCAGGCGTCTCCCTCTGGCGTGTAGGCGGCAGACGGGAGGGTTGGATTCGGTTCCAAAGCCTGTTGGTATTTGTCATTGCGAGGGCGCGGAGCGCCCGAAGCAATCTCTGGGGCGTGAGGTTGCTTCGCTTCGCTCGCAACGACACACGAGGAGAGTGTCCTTGCGTTTCACCAACACAAGATGAAACCGACTCCAGGGTTGTATCCGCGGATAACACGGATGGCGCGGACGGGGCAGGAGATTCTTCGCCGCTCCGCGGCTCAGAATGACCGCAGACGCACCCTCGCCCGC
>JBBIHX010000025.1:0-28885 GCA_037446815.1 Caldilineae bacterium
AATCTCGCTGACCGAGATGCTTCGCCTTCGGCTCAGCATGACAGAGCGGGGAGGCGGCGTGCGGGGCAGACCAACACAAGACGGAACCGAGTCATAGCGGGGGCTGTTTCGAAGGTCTGTTACCGGCCGTCGTGCAAGGGCGCGGGGGACAACATGCGACGCACTTCCGGAAGTGCGTCGCATGTGAACGCCCTCACCCCGACCCTCCCCCGAAGGGCGAGGGAGCGGTTGCGTCAGAATCTCGCCCGGCCGTTCCCTTGCTATCCCCGTCGTGCTTGCGCGTTACCCCGCTGTCGCTACCCCGGCCTTGGGCGTGTACAGGCGTTTGCGCAGCGCGAACGCCACGTTGACCAGGCCGATCATCACCGGCACCTCAATCAGCGGCCCGATGACGGCGGCGAAGGCGGCGCCGGACTCAATCCCGAATACGGCCACGGCCACCGCAATGGCCAACTCAAAGTTGTTGCTGGCCGCCGTGAACGCCAGCGTGGTGGTCTTGCCGTAATCCGCGCCGATCTTGTGCCCCATCCAGAAACTGACGAGGAACATGATCACGAAGTAACAGACCAGCGGGATGGCGATGCGCACCACGTCCATCGGGATGGTAACGATGAGGTTGCCCTTGAGGCTGAACATCACCACGATGGTGAACAGAAGCGCGCCCAGCGTGAGCGGGCTGACGCGCGGCACGAACTTGGTCTCGTACCACTCGCGGCCTTTGGCGCGCATGAGGATGAGCCGCGTCAGGAATCCCGCGATGAACGGGATGCCCAGGTAGATGAACACGCTCTTGGCGATCTCGCCGATGGTAACATGCACCTCCGTGCCCTGGAGGCCGAACCACCCGGGCAGCACGGTGATAAATACATAGGCGTAGACGCTGTAGAAGAAGACCTGGAACAGGCTGTTGAACGCCACCAGGCCCGCCGCGTACTCCGTGTCGCCGTGGGCCAGTTCGTTCCACACGATGACCATGGCGATGCACCGCGCCAACCCAATCATGATGAGACCGGCCATGTACGCCGGATAGGCGCGCAGGAACACGATGGCGAGGATGAACATGAGAATGGGGCCGATGACCCAGTTCTGGAGCAGGGAGAATCCCAGGATCTTCCAGTTGCGGAACACATCCCCCAATTCCTCGTAGTGCACTTTCGCCAGGGGCGGGTACATCATGAGGATCAACCCAATGGCGATGGGGATGTTGGTGGTGCCCACGGACACGGCTTTGTTGAAGGACTGGACGGCCGCGGGGAACAGGTAGCCCAGCCCCACCCCGACCGCCATCGCCAGGAAGATCCACAGGGTCAGAAAGCGGTCCAAAAGCGACAGTTGCTGAACGACTCCGGTTTCGCGTTTTTCGGTTACGGCTGTTGTCATGTCTATTTTCCTCCTAGTGTCTGATTTCTTGCCCCGCTACAGAGGTATAACTTGTCTAAATACCCATCGCGCCCGAATTTGCGAAATGCGCCTTCGGCGCGGAGTCGGTTCCAAAGTCTGTTGGTACTTGTCATTGCGAGGGCGCGGAGCGCCCGAAGCAATCTCTGGGGTGTGGGATTGCCTCGCTTCGCTCGCAATGACACAAGATGAAACCGACTCGTCGCCACGTATAGGAGCACGCGCAAGGGCGGTCGCGAAAGGCCGCCCCTGCGCTGTGCTTCGGGCATCTTCACCCTGACCAGGCGCTAACCCTCGCGAACCGCCCTCAGGATTGCTTCCACCGCAGCCCCCAAATCCGCCTCTGTGTACTCCATCGGCGGACCCTTCTTGATGCCGCAATCGTTCACCAGGGTGATCGCGCGGCTGGGCTTGAACCCCGCCTGCTCCACGATCTTGCGGGAGCAGTTGAGCGGGCAGCCGTCCAGGGTGATGATGCGCTGCGCCGCGCGCGGCTTGTCCATCACCGATTGCGCTTCGGTCGGCAATCCGCCCAGGCAGAAGACTCCCGCCTCGCCCGGCTCGGTGCGGCGAATGGCTTCCAGCGCGGCAAGCCCGGTCAGCGTGCCCACGTTGGACATCCCGCCGAAGCAGACGAATAGCGCGTTCTTGGGCACATTGTTGTTCATCGGGCGCTCCTTGTGGTGTAGGCAACGCGCTATTGGGCCTCTTTTAGCCAGGCGATGATCTCTTCCTTGCGGGGAATGCGCCCCGAAGACTTCAGGACCTCGTTGATGACCAGCCCGGGCGTCCCCAGGATGGGATAGGCCATGATGTCCTGGATGTCGGTTACCTTGACGAACTCCGCCTGGATGCCCGCGTCCTGCGCCGCTTCGCGGGCCACGCGTTCCAGACGCTGGCAGTTGGGGCACCCCGTGCCCAGAATCTTGATTTCCATGAATGGACCTCCTCGTGAAGATTGGGATGTAAACGTCTTGGGACTATTCAGTTCCATGCGCCGGCGCCGTTGCCACGCGGCGGTTGCGCCGGTCTATCACCGTCAGGGCCAGGGCCAGTGCGCCGATGGCCGCCGCCAGGTACGCGAGCAGCACCCACGCGCTGGCGCCGTCCACCCACGCGCCGTAGATGAGGCCCGACAGCGTGCTGAACAGGGCCACCAGCGCCACATACGTCCACGCCTTCTTCGGGCCGATGATCTTGGATGTGATGAGAATGCTCTGGAGCGAAAGTTCCGGGTCTGCCATCAGATAGGCCAGAAGCGGCCCGCGGTGCATGCCCAGGTCCAGGAACATCTTGGCAATGGGTACCTCCACCAGCGTGGGGAAGTACATGAAGACGCCGAAGAAGACGCCCGCGAAGGCTCCCAGGAACGTGTTCCTTCCGGCCAGCGCCTGTATCCACTCCGGCCGGATGACGCGGCGCACCATGCCAACCACAAAGACCCCCACGATGAGCAAGGGGAAAATCTGGCGCACAAATCGCCACGTCTCCCACAGCCATTCCTGGATGTCGTAGGGGTCAAACGCCTTCCACGCGACGAGGGCGATGGCAACCATGGACAGCGCGACGCCGAACATCTTGCCCGTTAGCAGGATGTCCAAGCCCCCGGCGTGGGGCACCATCCCGACCGCCGCGGTGAGGAACGTGAGGGCGATGAGGCCCAGCGACACCCACGTCCAGCGGTTGAACCCTTCGTCCACCTTGCCCAGGCCGCGCCAGGCCGTTAGCCCCATGAGCGCCAGCAAGCCGATGAGGATCGCCCCCTGTGCGGAGACCCCCTCCTCGCCCTTCGCCCCGTCAAACGGCACCAGTTGGTACAGAAAACTCTGGAACCGATCCATGCCGCTGATGGGGAGCGTGATGGTGGCGTAGGAATTGGTCAGCAGCCCCACCTTCAGCGTGCCGGCGATGAGCAGCGCAACCAGGAGCAGCAGGAAGATGAGTGTCTTGCGGTGCAGCGTAGCCTTGACGTCCATCCCGTTGGTTTCCAGGTCGTGCTGGGCGTCATCTTTGCGGAAGATGAGCGCCATGATCATGCCGATGCCGATGCCGAAGGTAACGGACAGGATGATGCGCGCCAGGGCGATGTCGCCGCCGATGGCCACGCCCGTGTACGCGAGGGCCAGGATGTTGCCCGCCGGCGCGAAGAAGAGGAACGTCATGGCGGGACCGAGCCCGGCGCCCTTGCGATAGATGCCCGCGAACAGCGGCACGATGGTGCATGAGCAGACGGCCAGCACGCTGCCGGCCAAGGCGGCGGCTGGATACGAGATGTACTTGGGCGTGTTGCGGCCTAGGAAGCGCGTAACGGCTTCCTTCGGCACCAGGGCCGTCAGCGCGCCCGCGATGAAGAAAGCGGGCAGCAGGCACAACAGAACGTGAGCCGCGAGGTAAGAAGCCAGGTTGCCCAAACCTGACTGCAACAGATACACGGCATACTGCAATGCTTCTGGCATGAACGCCTCCCAATCTTCTGTGAATGACCCAATGGCGGTAGGCTAACTGCGATGTGGCCCCCTGGCCGTGAGGAATCATTCAGTTTTCTGAATATTCTATGCATGTCGGCGCATTTGTCAAATCCGCACCCTCCGCGCGTTGCCAAGTTGCGGAACTTGGTGTATACTGTGCGCACACAGACTCGCAGACCATGAAGGAGGGCGACCGAATGAGAGTCTCCTGCCTGCAAGACAACCTCGCGAAGGGCCTTTCCATCGTCCAGCGCGCGGTCCCAAGCCGCTCGTCCCTTCCCATCCTGGGCACCATCCTGGTGGCGACCGACGGCCCCCGCCTGAAACTGGCGGCCACCAACCTGGAAATCGGCATCAACTGCTGGATCGGCGCCAAGGTAGAGGACGAAGGCGCGGTGGCCATTCCGGCGCGCCTGCTGGTGGACTTCGTCAACTCGCTCCCTCCCGAGCGCATTGAGATGGACCTGAACGTGCGCACGAATACCCTGCACCTGAAGTGCGCGCGGTTTGAAGCCAACATGAACGGCATGGACCCCTCCGACTTCCCCGTGATCCCTGCGCCGGAGGAGAACAACCGCGTGTCCATAGATGCCGACGTCCTCCGCGATGTCATTCGGCAGGTTACCATCGCCGCCGCCACCGACGAGAGCCGGCCTGTGCTGACCGGCGTCTCCGTGACGATGGAGGGCGACCGCGCCACCTTTGCCGCCGCCGATGGGTTCCGCCTGTCCGTGCGGAGCGCGCCCCTCAAAGCGGCTGCCCCGGCGCCCACGACGTTCATCGTCCCCGCCCGCGCCCTGGACGAACTGGCGCGCATCGCCACGGATCAGGAAGACCCGGTGGAACTATGCATCCCGGAGGGGCGCAATCAAATCCTGTTCCACCTCAGCAGTGTGGACCTGGTGTCGCAACTGATAGAGGGCCGCTTCCCCGACTACAAGGCGATCATCCCCCGCACGTTCACGACGCGCACGGTCATGAACACGGGCGAACTGTTGCAGGCCGTCAAGACGACAAACATCTACGCCCGCGAGGCGTCCAACATCGTGAAACTGCGCATCGTCCCGGCCAATGACCTGGCGCCCGCGCACGTGGAACTGAACGCCACCGCCGCGCAGGTGGGCGACAACGTGGGCGAGGTGGACGCGACGGTGGAGGGAGAGGGGCTGGAGATCGCCTTCAACTCGCGCTACCTGATAGATGTCCTGTCGGTCATCTCTGAGGCGCAGGTGGCGCTGGAGACCACGACACCCGCCAGTCCGGGGGTCATCCGCCCCGTGGGGTCCGACGACTTCGTGCACGTCGTGATGCCCATGCACATCACGCAATAGGACACCGCACGCCGCGCGGCGTTATTCGCCGCGGAGACGCAGAGCGCGCAGAGAAAACATCCTGAATTCTTCTACCCTCTGCGCCCTCTGTGCCCCTGCGGTGAGTTTACACTCCTTGCCGCGCGGCTTTTGTATTGCCGCCCGCCAGTGCTATAATCCTCGCAAGAACTGCCTACGGAGACAAGCCTTTTGCGCCTGAAACGACTGACCCTGGTCAACTTCCGGAACTACAGCCGCCTGGAGATCGGCTTTGACCGCCCCCTCATCGTGCTGCAGGGGGACAACGCCCAGGGGAAAAGCAACCTCCTGGAAGCGATCTACATGCTCGCCACCAGCAAATCGCCGCGCGCCACCAGCGAACGCGACCTGCTCAACTGGTTCGCCGACAGCGACCTCCAGCCCTACGCCCGCATTGACGCCGAGATTGAGCGCGGCGAGCGCACCGAGCGCATAGAAATCACCGTCCTGCAGACCAACGGCGGGGCCAACGGCCCGACCGCCCGCAAGCAGATTCGCATCAACGGCGTGCCCCGTCGGGCGCTGGACCTGCTGGGCCACCTGAACGTGGTGCTGTTCGTGCCGCAGGATGTGGAACTGGTGGACGGAAGCCCATCGGTGCGGCGGCGCTATCTGGACATCATGCTGTGCCAAATCAATCCGCGCTATTGCCGCATGCTGAGCGAATACACCCACGCCGTGGTGCAGCGCAGCCACCTCCTGCGCAGGCTGCGCGAGCGGGCTGGCGACCCCGCGCAGTTGACGTACTGGGACGAGGTGCTCGCCAGCAGAGGGGCCGAGGTGATGGCCTGGCGTCGGCGGGCCGTCGTCGCGCTGGACCACCTGGCCGCCGCCACCCATCGCGAACTCACCAACGGGGGCGAGTTGCTCCGCATCACATACCGGCCCAGCCTGCCGCTCCCCGAGGCGCTTCAGCCGCCCCTGGGCCTGGAACTCGCCGTAGCGCCTGACGAGGTCGCGGGGATTCAAGCCCTGTTCACCGAGCGCCTGGCCCGCCTGCGCCCCGCCGAACTGCACCAGGGCGCCTGCCTGGTGGGGCCGCATCGGGACGATTTTCGGTTCCTGGCGAACGGACGCGACCTCCAGACCTTCGGGTCGCGCGGGCAGCAGCGCACCGCGGCCCTCTCGCTGAAGATTGCCGAGACGCACCTCATGCGCTCGGAGACGGGGGAGCATCCTGTCCTCCTGCTGGACGATGTCCTGTCCGAATTGGACAGCAAGCGCCGCGACTGCCTGCTGGAAGCGGTGAACGGCGTAGAGCAGGCGATTCTCACAACCACCGATTTGGCGCTGTTTCCGGCGGAGTTCCTCGCGCGGGCCGACTCCCTGCAGGTAACCGAGGGACGCATCCGGCGGCTAACGACGGGGAGCGAGTCCGAATGACCCCAGGGAGCAACCGCACCGAAGCCGAGGATATCGCCCTCCTGAGGGAGATTCGCGCCTTCGCGCGCGACCTCCAGCGTGCCGTGGCCCGGACGGCGTCGCAGGGGGCCGACGCGCGCCGCCGCGTCTCGGATTCGCCGGCCCGCGACCTGCTGGACGCCAACCTCGCTTGGGTCAAGCGGTTCCTGCTGGCCGACGCTCAGGCGCACCCCAAGTCGCCCGAGGACACCGGCCGCGAGGTCTACGCGCTGTGGCTCTTCGCGGCGTACATGGCGACCTACCAGGGGCTGTCGGTGCTGGACACCGACTTTGACGCGCTGTTTGAGTTCTTCTTCTGGTGGTACCCGCGCCAGTGCGCCGAAGCAAGCGCGGCGCTCACGGAGACGCTGTTCGGGGCGTTGCAGGCGTTCTTTCACTTCGCGGTGGATGAAGGGGCGCTGGCAGACACCCAGGCCGTGGACGACTTCTGGGCATACCGAGGCGACGCGCTGCGCCTCCTGGCGCTGTACGAGCAACTGGACCCGGATTCGCCCTATTTTGAAGAGCAGTTTGAGGCGCTCTTCGGCCTGGACCTGCCCGAGTGAGGCGGGGCTACTTCAGCGGGCGCTTGGCGGGAATGCCCGGCCTGCGAGGATAGGCTTCGGGGGTGCTGGCAATCTTCCGCACGATGACCAGGCGGCGCTCCTCCACCAGCCCCGGCAAAGCGATCTTGATGATCTTCGCCAACTCCCCGCCCAGGATGCGGAATGCCCGCTCGGCCTGCGCCACCTCCGCCTCCGCCGTCTCACCCTTCATCGCCAGGACGTAGCCGCCCAGGCGCGCAAACGGGAGCGTCAGTTCGGCCAGGGCCGGCATCTCGGCGACGGCGCGCGCCGCTACCCAGTCGTACTGCTCGCGGTGCGCCGCGTCTTTGGCCCAATCCTCCGCACGCCCGTGGAGAATCTCCAAATCGCCCAGCCCCAGCACCTGGCGCAGGTGCTCCAGGAACCGCACCTTCTTGCCCGTGGCCTCCAGGAGCGTTACCCGCCAGTGCGGGCAGACGATCCTCAGCGGGATGCCTGGGAATCCGGCGCCGCTCCCCACGTCCAGGAGTCGCAGCGGTGTGGCCCCTCGCGGAGCCTGCCCCAACATGGCGCCCACTTGCCGCATGGCGACGAGGCATGTCAGCGAATCCAGGAAGTGGCGAATCTCTATGTGTTCTTCCTGCGTAATGGCGGTCAGGTTGAACCGTTTGTTCCATTCCAAGAGTTCGCGGCGATAGGTCTGGAACGCCTGGACCTGCCTCGGCGAGAGGCGAATCCCCAGTTCTGCCGCATGGCGCACGAGAAGGTCCACACTGCCCTCCTGTAGAGCCGCCTTACAGTTCCACCGTTTCGCCAGGCGTTGGCACGCGCACGTCGGGCACGCCCATCGCCCGAATGGCCTCGGCGAGGGAAAGGGATGCTGCTTCCTCGCCGTGGACGATGAACACCCTGCGCAGCCCTGTCCGCTGCACCTGCCGCACGTAGCCCAGCAGTTCATCGCGGTCGGCATGGGCGCTGTAGCCGTCAATGGTCTCAATCGCCGCGCTGACTTTGTACTCCTCGCCGAAGATTCGGACGCGCTTCCACCCGTCCACAAGTTTGCGGCCCAGGGTGTTCTCGGCCTGGAATCCCACGAACAAGATGGTGTTGCGGGCGTCCTCTATGTTGTTCTTCAGATGGTGCAGGATTCGCCCCGCCTCGCACATGCCCGACGCGCTGATGATAATCGCCGGCTCCTTCAGCGCGTTGAGCGCCTTGGACTCCTCCACGTCGCGGACGTACTTCAGGCGGCGGAAACCGAACGCATCGTCCACATCGGCGCGCTCAATGAACGCATTGATTTCGCGGTCGTAGCATTCGGGGTGCAGGCGGAAGATTTCGGTAACGTTCACGGCCAGTGGGCTGTCCACGAAGATGGGGATATCGGGAATGCGGCCCGCCAGCGCCAGCCGGTGCAGGGCATACACCAACTCCTGCGTGCGCCCCACGGCGAAGGCGGGGATGATGACCTTGCCGCCGCGATGGGCCGTGTTGAGCACGACGCGGCGCAGTTGCTCCTCGGCATCCGCGGGGGTGTCGTGCGTGCGATTGCCGTAGGTGCTCTCCAGAATTAGGCAATCCACATCCTGCACCACGTAGGGATCGCGAAGGATGGGCAGATTGGGCCGCCCCAGGTCGCCGCTGTACACGATCTTCATCGCGCGGCCGTTCTCGCGCACGGCGATCTCCACCATCGCCGAGCCGAGGATATGCCCGGCGTCGCGAAACGTGGCGGTGGCCCCGTCGGCCAGCGGGATGGGCCGGTTGTAGCCCACGCCCGCGAAGTGTTCCACGGCACTCAGCGCATCCTCGTGGGAGTAGAGCGGGGCCAGCGGCGGCTCGCCCTTCCGCGCGCGCTTCTTGTTGACGTAGGCCACATCGGCGGCCAGCACGTGCGCCGAATCGCGGAGCATGGCGCTGCACAAATCCACGGTGGCGGGCGTCGCGTAGATGTGTCCCGCAAACCCCTCCCGCACCAGCGTGGGCAGGTTGCCGCTGTGGTCAATGTGCGCGTGCGAAAGGAGCACCGCATCCACATCGGCCGGCCTGAACTCAAAGCGTTGGTTGCGCTCAAAGAAGTCTTGCCGCCTGCCTTGAAACAGGCCGCAATCCAGGAGCACGGTCTTGCCGTTCACGTCTAGTCGGTGTTTGGCGCCGGTTACGCTGCGTACCGCGCCCAGAAATTGTATCTTCATCTCGCCTCGGCGTTTGTCGGGTCTGTGCGCGCTATTATCCCAGAGAAGGCCCCTTCCGTCAAGCCCAAGCGCGACACGTTGTGCTTCGGCGAGGGCGGGTACACAATCCCTTGTGCTTAACGATAACGAGTCTTAAAACTCGGTGGGTTCGCAGTTTTAACACGATTTGCCCTTCCTAAAATCCGCAACCTGGTGTATCATGTAACCGCCGTAGAGATGGGCGGCAGGGGGCCTTCCAGGGAGATGCTGGCGGGTGAGCGCGAACCCCGCAGCAGGCACGCGCAGACACAAGGCCGAACAAGGGTGTTCGCGTCCCCAAAAGCCGAAGGTGAGTCGCCCTCTCCATTACCCGGTTCAACTCCTTCACAATCTTTGCCCGTGGTTTGCCGAAAACCGAATAGGAACTTCCCTGACCCCACCGGGCTCATGGAACTCTCAGCGGGCAGGCTGGCCCGGCGGGGTGTGGTTTCTTGCACCCTTTGGCCGGAACACAACCAACACTCTTCATAGCGCGTCCATATGACCAACACAACCGACCGTCAGGACAAACTAACGCCCCTTGAGGCATGGCAGGCAACGCTTGGAGAACTGCAACTGCAGTTAGCGAAGTCAACCTTTGACGCGTGGTTGAAGGATACCACGCTGGTAGCCGCTGAAGACGGCGTCTACACCATCGGCGCGAGGAATTCCTACGCCCGCGACTGGCTGGACAACCGCATGCGCAGCCTCATCAAGCGGACGTTGGCGCGCATCGCGGGCCGCCAGGTGGACGTGCGCTTCATCGTGGACGCCAAGCCGGTGGAATCGCCCGCTCCCAGAGACCTCATCGGGTACGATCCCGCAGAGGAAGCGCCGGCCCAGGGCAACAAGCCCAACGGGCAATCGTGCGCCCTGAACCCTCGCTACACGTTTGAAACCTTCGTGGTAAGCGGCGGCAACCGCGTGCCGTTTGAAATCTCCAGGGCGGTGAGCGAGCGCCCAGGCGCGGCTTATAACCCGCTCTTCCTGTACGGCGGCGTGGGCCTGGGCAAGACCCACCTCCTGCACGCCATCGGCCTTAGCGCCGCCCGCCGCGGGCTGAACGTCCTCTATGCCCCGTCCGAGCAGTTCACCAACGACCTGGTATGCGCCATCCGCGCCCACACAACCGAGGACTTCCGCAACAAGTACCGCGGCGTGGATGTGCTCCTGCTGGACGATGTCCAGTTCATCGCCGGCAAGGACTCCTCGCAGGAGGAGTTCTTCCACACGTTCAACGCCCTGCACAGCGCCAACCGCCAAATCGTCGTGGCCTGCGACCGCCCCCCGCGGGATGTGGTCGGCCTGGACGAACGTCTGCGCTCGCGGTTTGAAGGGGGCCTCGTGGTGGAGATCGCCCCGCCCGATTTCGCCGCCCGCATGGCCATCCTCCAGGCCAAGTCCGCCGCCAGAGACTGGCGCGTGCCCCAGGCCGTGCTGGAACTCATCGCCCAGACCGTGGAGACGAACGTGCGCGAGTTGGAGGGGGCGCTCAACCGCGTCATCGCCCAGTGGGAGGCGCTCCGACAGCCCCCGACCGTGGAGACCACGCAGGCCATCCTGCGGGATATGCTCCCCTCCAGGGGGCGGCCTTCGCCGGAGGCCATCGTGCAGGAGGTGGCCGACTACTTCGGCATCGCGCCCGAAGACCTGCTCGGGCCGTCCCGCAAGCAGCAAATCGCCATGCCGCGACAGATCGCCATGTACCTCCTGTGCGCGGAGACCGACCTGTCGCTGGAGCAAATCGGCCTGTTCATGGGCAACCGCAATCACACCACCATCCTGCACGGTAGGAACAAGGTTCGCGCCCTCATGGAGACCGACCCCACCACGCGCCTGCACGTGCAGGCCATCCGAGAGCGGATGCGCCAGCCCACCGCCGCCCGCCAAATGGCGTAGCGGCTCACAGGATCAGCATAGCATCGCCGAAACTGTAGAAGCGATACCGCTCGCGGATGGCTTCCTGGTACGCGCGGTCTATCAGCGCCTTCCCCGCGAAGGCCGAGACCAGCAAGAGGAGCGTGGAGCGCGGCAGGTGGAAGTTGGTAATCATCACGTCCACGGCGCGGAAGGTGTACCCCGGGTAGATGTATAGCCCCGTGGGCCCGGCGAAGGGCGCGATGTCCCCCGACTGGGCTGCGGTCTCCAAGGCGCGCACCGCCGTCGTCCCCACGGCGATGACCCTGCGCCCCTCCGCTTTCGCCGCGCGCACCTGCTCGGCGACCTCGGCCTTGACCTCGCACCACTCGGTGTGAATGTGGTGCTCCTCAATGTGCTCCTCGCCGATGGGGCGGAAGGTGTCCATCCCGATATGCAGCGTAACGAACGCCAGCCGGCACCCCATCGCCAGGATGCTGTCCAACAGCGACGGCGTGAAGTGCAGCCCCGCCGTGGGCGCGGCCACCGACCCGTGCACGCGCGCGTACACCGTCTGGTAACGTTCGGGGTCGCGCAGCGGCTCGTGGATGTACGGGGGCAGGGGAATCACGCCCAGCGCCTCCAGGTGCGGCTCCACCGGCTCCGCGAACTCCAGGATGCGCCCGCCGGATTCGGCGATGGCGATGACCCGCGCCTCCAGCGCATCGCCGAAGGTCAGGACGGCCCCCTCGCGAATCCTGCGCCCGCGCACCAGCGCCTCCCAGGTCCGCGGGCCGCGCTTGGCGACGAGGAGCACCTCCACCTTGCCGCCGGTCTCGGCCTTGCGCCCGTAGATGCGGGCGGGGATGACGCGGCTATCGTTGCAGATGAGCAGGTCGCCGGGCCGCAGGTACTCCACGATGTCGCGGAAGATGCGGTGCTCCAGCGCGCCCGTGTCGCGGTGCACGACCAGCAGGCGCGAGGCGTCGCGCGGCTCAACGGGCCGCTGCGCGATGAGTTCTGGGGGGAGGTGGTAGTCAAAGGCGGAGGTTTTCAACGGCCAACCAACTCCCTCACCGCGTCCACGTTCGCCTCGGGCGTGCCCAGGTGTATCACGCAGCCCGGGCCCAGGATGAACCGCTCGCCGCCGGTCTGGGCGATGGCATCGCGCGCCTCGGCGACGGCCTCCTCGGGCACGCCGCTGCAGAAAGCGCCCCCCGGCGCGTGGTTCAGCCCGCCGATGAGCACCCCCGAGAAGTGCGCCCGCGCCTCCCGCAGGCTGGGGCCGCTGGGGCTGCGGTCGTGCCAGTTCACCGCCTGAACCGGATAGTCCCGCGCGACCTCAAATCGCAGGTTCGGCTTGCACAGATGCAGGATGTTGAACCATGTCCGGTTCGCGACGCGGTTGAGCACGGGCAGGTCGTAGGCCAGCCCGAACTCCTGGAAGGCGTCCGGCGGAAGCGCGTCGCGGGTGGCCGCCTGCACCGCGAGGAAGATGCCATCCGCGCCCGCCTCCACGCATGCCTGCGCGAAGTCGCACACCGTCTCGGTGATGACCTTCAGCCCCGCGTGCAGGGCCGCGCCGGACGCAAGCGCGTGCCGATATACGGCGTCGCCTGCCAGGTTGCGGGCGACGGTCAGCGGCGCGAACACCGTGGCCACGATGGGAATATCCTGCCCCAGTTCCTGCCGCAGCATCCGCAGCGCCTTGATCTGATTGCCCAGCGCGCCTTTGTGCGCGTCCAGCAGCCGCAGATTGGCCCAATCGGCGGGGCCTTTGACCACATGCTCGGCCACCGGCACATGCCCCTCGCTGCGGTCGTAGCCGCCGAAGCGGTTGCCCCAATCTATCGTGAACGCCCAGTTGTTGAACATCGCCTTGACGAAGTCCAAATCCCAACGGCGGACGAACCGCACGGTGGCCTGCGCCATCCCCTCAGGCGTGGCATCCTCCGGCGGCAGGTGCCGCCAGAGCGCGAAGGGAATGCGGTCAGTCTTGTCCCCCTGGATCACCCGCCTAATCCGCTCTGACTTGGTCATCTTGTACCCCCTCCTTCGTACCGTCGGACGCCGGACGGGCCGCCCGGCTCGGAAGCATGAGGAGCAGCGGCAGCGCGGCGAGCGTCGCACCCGCGCCCAGCGTAAACGCCGCGCGCAGCCCAATCCAGTCCCCGATGGCGCCGGCCAGGGCCACAGCCAGCGCGTAGATGATGAAGTTCATGGAGCCATACACGCCGTTTGCAAGCGCCCGATGTTCGGGGAAATTCTCCTGCACCAGCGCGGTGAGCACCGTCGGCACGCACAGCGACGTGAACCCGAGCAGGAGCAGCAGCCCCACCTGGGGCAGGCCGCGCGTGGACAGGAAGGCCAGCATGCACAGGGGCGCGGTTGCGAGCAGGAGCGCCAGCGTGCGCCTCCGCCCCAGCGAGTCGCTCACCGATCCGGCGGCCAGCGCCCCCGCCACGCCGGCCGCTTGCAGGATGGAGAGCGACGCGCCCGCGACCCAGAGGCTTGCGCCGCCGTCCCGCAGGAACACCGGCAGGAACGTGGTCAGCGCGGCCACCATCGGCGAGCGCAGAATGGTGATGCCGATGAGCGGCAACAGGAGCGGCTTCATGCCGGGCAAAACCTGCCGCCAACTCCCCACCTGCGCGCCCCGTGCGGGCGCCGTCTGGGCCGCCGACAGGCGCGACGCCATGAACAGCGCCGTGAGCGCGCCGATAATCATCAACCACGGCAGCCCCCTGACGCCCAGCACCTGCGTTGCGCTCACGAGGAGGATGGGGCCTATGGTGTAGCCCATCTCGCCGCCCACCATCCAGAACCCGATGCCGCGCCCCAACCGCCTGCCCGCCAGCCGGCCGGCCAGCGGCGGCGCAACCGAGTGGAAGGCCGCGGAACTGAACCCCGCCAGCGTAAGCATGAGCGCCAAGATGCCATACGCGGGGGCCACGCCCAGCAGGCTCATGAGAACGCCCGTTACCGCGGGGCCGAGGATGACCAGCGCGCGCAGGTTCACCCTGTCGGCCAGGTTACCGATGACCGGCTGGAGCACCGAGGGCCATTGGAGAAAGACCATGAGCAGCCCCGCCTCGGTCTTGGACAGGGCCAGGTTCGTGATGAACGTGGGCAGGAGCGGGGCCAGGAACGATGCGTACATGTCGTGGACGGTGTGCCCCACCGCGATGGTGATGACGCGGCCTGCCTGGAAATCGTGCGTTTCCCCGCCCGCAGGCGAGGCCGACGGCACAGCGGCCTGTTTGACAACACCGAAGGCTTTCATAGAGACCTCGTTGCGTTACCTCCTTGGAGACGTGGGATGCGGGAGTCTCGCCTCATTAGGGCGCGTGCGGGCCGCTCCTGGCAGCGATCCAGTCGTGCGTTGTGCGCCACACGGTTTCGCGCTCGCTGTCCACCGTGAGGCAGTGGCCGGAGTTGTGCAGCACGATTAGGGTCTTGTCGTCCGACCCAATCTCGTCGTGAACAATCTGCCCGCACTCGGGGCGGATGAGCGCATCGCGGCTGCTCTGGAAGATGAGCACCGGCGCCTTGATGGAGGGGAGCAGGCGACGCGCCTCTTTCTGCAGCAGCGCTACCTGGTATGCCGACTCGCCCGGGATGATGTCGTAACTCCACAGCATCTTGTGGGCTTCGGGGTCGGTCAGGTCCGCGTCCTGGGGCTCTTCCTTGCGGTTCCAGGGCATGATGTGGCGAAACGGCCGCACGAATCTCATGCGCCAGTCGCGGGCGATGAGCGCCGGCGAGTACAAGATCGCCCCCGCGATGGTGGGATGCTGGGCGGCCAGGCGGAGCGTCAGCAGCGACCCGAGCGACAGCCCGCCGACGAACACCCGCTCGCACTCGCGCTGCAACGCCAGGAGCGCCTCCTCTGCCGAGGCGTACCAATCGCGCCACGTGGTCTTCTCCAGGTCGCGGTAATCGGTGCCGTGGCCTGCCAGAAGCGGGCCGGAGACGGTAAGGCCCTGCCGCGCCAGGTACTCGCCCAGGGGGCGCATCTCCGGCGGCGACCCGGTGAATCCGTGGATGAGCAGGCAGCCCACCGGGCCGCCCGCAAAGTGGAAAGGCTTGCGGTCAAGCCAGGGATGCTGGGTCATCGCTCACCTCCTATGCCGACTCATCGGGTTCAGACGCGGGCGGGGCCGCCCGGCGCACGATGAGTTTCACGCCTTCCACGCCGGAAACGATGACCCGCTCGCCCGCGCGGATGGGCGCATCCTCCGCCACCGCCGACCACGATTCGCTCCCCGCCAGCACAATCCCCGACGGATTCAAATCCACCTGCACGACGCCCTCCGCGCCCACCAGCGTCTGGACGCCTACGGGCACGCGAAGGCGCTGGGCGCGGACACCGGCCGAAAGCGCAAACAGGAACAAGGCCGCCGTGCCCGCCGTTACGCCCGCGATGAGCCACGGGTTGACCCGCAACCGCGGGAGCGTGGGCGATGGCGGCGTCAGCGGGCTGAACAGGATGAGCGAGCCGAGGATGAGCGCGATGGCTCCGCCCACGCTGAGCGCGAACCCCGACACCTTGATGTCCAGCGCGAAGAAGACCAGCGCCATCACGATGAGGGCAATCCCGCCCCAGTTCAGCGGCAGGCTCTCGGAGATGACGAAGGCCAGCAGCAGGCAAATGGCGCCGGTAACCCCAGGCAGCACCGCACCCGGATGGTAGAGTTCAATGATGATGGCCAACATGCCGATAATCCACAGGACATACGCGATGTCGGGGTTGACGAGGGTGTGCAGAAGGGACTCAAACCGCGTCATCGGCATGTCCACAACGGCGGCGCCCCGCGTGGATAGGGTTACCTCGCCCGCCGTCGTCCGCACGGTTCGGCCGTCCAGCGCGGCGATGAGGCTTGCCAGATCATCGGCCAGCATGTCCACGACGTGCAGCCGCACGGCCTCCTGCGAGGTGATGGCCAGGCTCTTCATCACCGCATCCTCGGCCCACTGGGCGTTGCGCCCGTAGCGTTCGGCGAGGGAGCGGGCCAGCGCCGCCGCGTCCTGGGTAACCTTGTCCCCGAGCACGCCCGGGATGTCCTGTCCCGTGGATTCCACCGGATGGGCGGCCCCGATGTTGGTGGACGGGGCCATGGCCGCCACGTGCGCCGCCAGGGTGATGAACGTGCCCGCCGAGCCTGCCCGCGCGCCCGGCGGCGAGACGTACACGGCCACCGGAACGGGTGAGCCAAGAATCGCCTGCACCATGTCGCGCATGGATTGCAGCGAGCCGCCCGGCGTGTCCAGCACGATCACGTAGAGCGCGGCATCCGTGTGCTCCAGCGCGCGCCGGACGTAGCGGGTTGCCACAGGGTCAATGATGCCCTTGACGTGCAACACCCGCACCGTCGGCTGCGGCGCCTGGGCGCGCGCAGGCATACGGGCCAGCGCCGCCAGCAGAACGAACCCCAGAAGCGCCCACACCATGTATCGTCTCATCGCTCTCCACCTTGGCCGAAAGGGGCCCATCTGGTGTGAGTATAGCAGGGGGATAGCGGCGGCGCAAGAACGGTGGGCGCGCCGATGTCGGCTCTGGATTGTCATCCTGAGGCGCGGAGCGGCGAAGAAATCCCGCTCCTCCCCGCGCAATCCGTGTTATCCGCGAGGAGACAACGTGCGACGCACCTCCGAGGTGCATCGCATGTTCATGTGCCCCCGCGCTACAGGCACAACTCCGGCTGCTGCACCTGGACGACGGGCAGCCGCCGCCGCACCGTCGCCTAGTACACCACCCGCTTCCCCAGCAGTTGCCCGATGACGATTTCCACGAGGCCGATGACCACCGCGAAGAAGAAATCCACGGCGGCAGTAACGGCGAAGGCGTAGATGAGGGGATTCAGCGCCCGCGCGACTGCCGCCTGCACCGACTCCAGCGGCGGCTTCCAGCCCACGAGGTACAGCACGACGGCTACGACGGCCCCGTAGAGCAGCAGCGGCTTCCAGGCTTCCCTGTCGGACTCGCTGGGGAACATGGCGTTGCTGATTGCGAAGATGAGGTACATCCACAGCCAGAAGTCGGCGGCGCGCATGGACTGGGACAGGGCGCTCCACACCTGGCCCCACTCGCCCGACGCCATCGCCTGCCGCAGTGCCTCGGTGCCCAGGGCGTAGCGCCCGATGGCGATGATGAGCAGGCTCGCCAACACCAGCGGCGCCAGCCCGATGAGCGACCCGCGCACGATGTCCGTCTGGGCGATGCGCACCGCGCCGTATTGCACCTTGCCTTTCGTCTTGCGCTTGGGCCACACGGAGAAGTCCAGCGTGCGAACGCCCAACAGTTTTGCCGTGAGCCAGTGGGCCAACTCGTGGACCAGGATGCCCGGGAACAGCAGGATGAACTGCAGGTACATGATCACTTCCTCGTCGGCGCCGAGGAGGAACATCAGCCCCTGCAGGTGGTGCGTGATCCACCGCGTCAGCAGGAGCACCATCAGGAAGCCCACAAGGAAGGTCGCGACGGGCGTCCAGGGGCCGAGCATGGGCCGCCTTCGCTAGGGGAGCAGGCCCTTCGCCTGGGCCGAGAGGCGGACGATGGCCACGAAGTCCTGGGCCTTCAGGCTAGCGCCGCCGACCAGCGCGCCGTCTATGTCGGGCTGGCTCATGAACTCCACGATGTTGTCCGGCTTCACGCTCCCGCCGTACTGCACCCGAACGCCGGAGGCTGCCTCGTCGCCGAACAGATGCCCGACGGTCTGCCTCACCGCGTCGCGAATCGTCGCGTTGGCGCCCTCGCCGGTGGCGGGCTTGCCCGTCCCGATGGCCCAGACCGGCTCGTAGGCGATGACGATGCCCGCCACCTGGTCGGCGGTCAGGCCGTCCAGCGCGCCGCGCACCTGGGCCTCCACGACCTCCTGCGTCTGGCCCGCCTCGTTCTGGGCCAGGTTCTCGCCCACGCAGACGATGGGAATCAGCCCGTGGGCCAGCGCCGCCTTCACCTTGCGATTGACGGTCTCGTCGGTTTCGCCGAAGTACTGCCGCCGCTCCGAGTGGCCCAGGATGACGTATCGGCAATACGGCTTGAGCATGAGGGGCGACACTTCGCCGGTGTACGCGCCCTCGTCTTTCCAGAACATGTCCTGCGCGCCCACGCCGATTGCGGAACCGCGCAGCGCCTCGGCCACGTTGGGCAGTGACAGGAACGGCGGGCAGACCACAATCTCAACCCCGCCGATGGCCTCAAGCCCGGGGCGCATGGCGTTGACCAGCGCGACCGACTCATCTACCGTCTTGTACATCTTCCAGTTGCCCGCGACAATCGGTGTTCGCATGAGGTTACTCCTATCCGTGTGCTTGGCTTTCGGCCTATTATACGTAGCGGCGCGACGGCGTCCAACTTGAAGCGACGGTTGTTGCACCGCCGAGACACAGAGGGCGCAGAGAGCCTTTGATTTTATTCGTTCCTCTGCGTCCTCTCTGCCTCCGCGGTGCACAGGTTTCACCGCAGGGGAGCGGAGACCATCAGCGCGCGCAGAGAGACTTTGATTCTATTTGTTCCTCTGCGTCCTCTCTGCCTCTGCGGTGCACAGATTCTTACCGCAGGGGCCCGGAGGCCATCAGCGCGCGCAGCACGCGAAGGTTCTCCACATCCTCCGCCATGTCGGGGCCTTTCGGCGTCTCCAGAATCATGGGCCGGTCGGCGAAACGCGGGTCGTTGAGCAGGAGCCGAAACGCCTCCAGTCCCAGAAAGCCCTTGCCGATGTGGTCGTGGCGGTCCACACGGCTGCCGAGTTCCCGTCGGGAATCGTTCAGGTGGAACACGCGGAGCCGCTGCAACCCCAGCACGCGGTCAAAGGCGTCAAACGTAGCGGCGTAGGTCTCCGGCGTTCGGAGGTCGTACCCCGCGGCGAAGGCGTGGCTGGTGTCAAAGCAGACGCCCACGCGCTCCGGGTGCCGCGTCTGGGCGATGATCTCGGCCAGTTGCTCAAAGGAGCCGCCGAGGGTGCTGCCCGCGCCTGCGGTAATCTCCAGGAGAATCATCGTCGGGACGTGCGGCGTCCGCGCGTGGATTTCGTCTATGGCCTGAGCGACGCGGCGGATGCCCGCTTCTTCGCCCGCGCCCGTATGCGCCCCAGGATGGGTAACGAGGTAGGGGAGTTCCATGCGGCCCGCGCGCTCCATCTCTTCCACGAAGGCGTCCACGGACTTGCGCCACAGGGCAGTGTCGGGCGAGGCCAGGTTGATGAGGTAGGCGTCGTGCCCGACGATGGGGCCGATGCCCGTCGCCTGTTGGTTGGCGTGAAACCGTTCCAGCGTCTCATCGGTGAGCGGCGCGGCCCGCCACTGGTTGTTGCTCTTGGTGAAGATCTGGATGGCCTCGCAGCCGATGGATTGGCCGCGCAGGATGGCGCGATCCACCCCGCCGGCGATGGACATGTGCGCGCCGAGCCTGGGCATACGACCTCTAGAACTCGCAGGGCTTGCCCGCCCAGTGGCGCTCCACCAGGGCGTCCAGCACCCTGCGCGCGCCCTCAAAGTGCGCCTGCATGTCCTCGGATTCCACGCCCAGCGCCGCGCTGAACGTGGGCCAGTCCACGTAGGCCAGTTCGCCCACGCGCCGACCGTGGATGAGGTGGCACAGCGTGTCGGCGGTAACGAACATCTCCGGGTCGCACATGCCGCACTCAAACTTGACCGCCTCAATCCGCTCGTCCACGATGCGGGCGTAGAGGTACAGGTGGTCTTTGCTCCCGCGGCACGCCAGCGCATCGGCGCAGACAGTGGCATCGGCCAGCCGCCCGAGATACGGGCTTGGCCCCGCGAAGATTTCACGGAACTTCTGGATGATGATCTTGTCCGACATACCCCTTCACCGGAAAGCCCGCGCGTTCAGGACTCCCGCACGGGCAAGATGGGCAAGCCCTCAAACATGGGTTCGGAGAGGATTTCGCCCACCGTGTCCAGAAAGACCCTGCACTCGTCCAGCGTGTTGTACATGTACAGCGAGACCCGCATGGCGGTAACGTTGCGGCTGATGCGGCGGGCATTGAACCATGCGTTGACGCAGAACATGCCGGCGCGCACCATGATGTTGCTGCGCTCGTCCAGCATGTCGGCCAGGAGTCCCAGTCCGGGCTTCTTGGTGAAGAGGCAGAGGATGCTGCCGCGCTTTTCCGGCTCTGGGGGGCCGATGATCTCAAACTCCTCAAACTGCGACAACCCGTCGGTGAGATACCGATTGAGCGCCACCTCGTGCTCGTGGAGGGCGTGCATGTCCAGGCGCTCCAGGTACTCCACCGCCGCGCCCGCGCCGATGCGCCCGGCGTAGTCCTGCAATCCGGCCTCGTACTTGTAGGGCGGGGGGAGGAACTCCGGCGGGCGGTCGGCCCACGTGTCGCGGATGGTGTCGCCGCCCACGAGGAAGTTGTCCATGTGGGCGTAGTGTTCGCGGCGCACGTACAGCGCGCCTACGCCGCTGGGACCGCACATCTTGTGCAGCGAGAAGGCCAGGTAGTCCACGCCCAGCGCCTGCACATCCACGCGCTGGTGCGGCACGCTCTGCGCCCCATCCAGCAGCACCTGCACCCCGCGCTCGTGGCACATGCGGATAATCTCCTGCGCGGGGATTTCCACGCCGTCCAGGTTGGCCACGTGCCCGAAGGCGGCCAGTCGCACCCGCGGGTCTTTGAGCGCCGATTCCAGCGCATCCAGGTCAAAGGTGTTGTCCTCGCGCACGGGGACAACGCGGTGTTCTATGCCCATCTTAGCCGCCAGGTACTGCCACGGAACGAGGTTGGAATTGTGCTCCTTGTCGGTGGTGAGGACCACGTCCCCCCGCTGGAACGGGAACGTGCGGGCCACCAGGTTGATGCCCTCAGTGGTGTTGCGGGTAAAGATGATTTCGTCGGGGTGCGCGGCGTTGAGGAATCGGCGGATGCTTTCCCGCGCCGCTTCCACGCGCTCGTTAGTCTCCCGCGCGAACCAGTGATGGCTGCGGCCCGCGCCCCCACAGGCGGGGAACTGGGTGTAGTAGGCGCACATGGCGTCAATCACGGGCCGCGGGCGCAGGGTCATGCAACTGTTGTCAAAGTATATCGGGGGCTTGCCGTTGCGCTCGCGGGCCAGCGGCTCAAAATCGGCACGGATTTGGCTCACGTCCATCGTCTCATCTCCGAAACGTCGCGGCATGGCGTAGGCCCATTATAGCGCGCAGCGGCGCTCGCGGCAATATGGGCGGGGCGGGGCCTACCCCATCACCCCCTGGCCCCCTTTTCCCCGCAGGCAGGGAAGAGGGGGAATGCCTGGCGCAACGTGCGACGCACCTGCGAGGTGCGTCGCACGTTTATTGGCGGTGGTGATACCCGTAGCGCCGGACTGAAGCCCCGCGCTACGGGCAGAAGCCCTTTCGGGGCTGACCGCCCGCAGGGCTTTGTGCCCTCAGCCCGATGCTTCAGCGTCGGGCGGCCCCACCCTTTGCCCAATCCGTGCCATCCGCGTCATCCGTGGAGGGACAACGTGCGTCGCGCGTCATCGCTACAGGTATAACTCCGGCCGCAGACCCTGGGCCACGGGCAGCCGCCGCCGCGCCTTGGCTACCTCGCCAATGTCCACATCGGCGCGCAGGATTTCTTCCCCCTCGCCCGCCTCGGCCACGCGCTCGCCCCACGGCGAGGTAATCACCGAGCGCCCCGCCAGCGCCTCGCCGTTGCACAGGCCCACGCCATTGGCCCCGATGAGGAAGGCCAGGCTTTGCAGCGCCGTCGCCACGGTCAGGGTGCGCCAGTGCTCCCCCCGCGTCCGCGGCCACTGGGCGGCGACGAGCAGGAGTTCCGCCCCTTCGGCCATCATGCGCTGGAACAGGCCGGGGAAGCGCAGGTCATAGCAGATGGCGAGGCCCACGCGCCCGAGGCCCGTGGGCACGACGACAACCTCGCCGCCGGGGGTGAAGTAGGCCGGCTCGGCGAGCAGGGGAATCAGGTGCGCCTTGCGGTAGCGCGCCAGAAGTCTCCCCTCGGGCCCGGCCAGCGCCAGCGTGTTGTAGAACCGCTCGCCGTCGCGCTCGGCCATGCCCCAGGCCAGGTAGGCGCGGTACCGCGCGGCCAGGCCCGCCATCGTCGCGGTCGTTTCGCCGTCCATCGGCTCGGCCAGGGCAGGCAGGTTGGGCAGGTCATAGCCGCAGGTGGCGAGTTCCGGCAACACCACCACCTGCGCGCCCTCGTCCAAAGCCTGCCGCGCCAATTCGGCCATGCGGCGGCGGTTGCGGGCCAGGTCGCCCGCGGCAATCTCCATTTGCGCCGCGGCAACCCGAACAACGGGCATAGTCCCCGCCTCCTCTCCAAGAACCGAGGCCAGGCCACAGGGGCAGCGCAGGTCGGCCCGCGCCCTGTGGCCCGTCGGTGCTACGGCGCGTACCGGAACGGATGCCGCGCCGCCTCTTTCTCCGCGACCAGTTCCTCGTAGGTCGGGCGGCCTTCCAGCGCCTTGCGAACCGCCGCCTTCATCGCCTTGAAGTTGTTGATGCGGACGCGGAAGCGGTTGCTGGCGCCCGGATGCACGAACACATTCGCGATGAGCACGATGTCGTCCAGCAGCGCCGCCGGCAGCGTGCCGTCCTTGACCAGCGCCTCCAGGGCCATGACAACGCCGCTCGCGGCGTGCTCGTACACGTTCTCGGCCTGGCGCTTCGTGCGCACCGTTACCGTGGGCACGAGCAGCGTTCGCGGGCGCTCAAAGATGACACGCAGTTCGTGGCCCGGGCGCGGCTCGGCCAACGCCCGCGCGATGGCCTTCCCCACCGGGCCATCCTTGCGGCCGATGAGCAGGTCAATGTGGGCCAGTTCCGAGAACGGCGGGCCGGCGAACCCCTCGCCCACGAGGAGTGTCATGTCCCGCACCTCGCTCGGGGCGGCGGGCGGCTTTGGGAACTGGCTCGTTGCCGTCGGGCCGCCCGGGTACAGGTGGTACGTCATGGGGCGCGGCGGAATCTTGCCCAACTCCTCCAGGACGCCGCGCACCTCCTCGTAGTCCTCGCGGCGGAAGGCGTCGCCCTTCATCATGGGGTGGCGCGAATCGCCGATGGGAAGCCCCAGCAGTTGCAGCGCCTCCTTGACCGCCTGGGTCGGGCCTTGCCGAGCCAGGATGCGGACGAATCGCTGGATGCGCGCCATGAGCGTCTGCGCCGTCGCCAGGTCGCCCGACAGGACGGCCTTGTAGATGGTCTGCCACACGTCGGGGATGACGTTGGCGCTGGCGAGGATGGCGCCGTCGGCCCCCATGGCCAACGCCGCCGGCACGATTTCGTCGTGGCCGGTGAAGATGCCGATCTTGCCGCGCACCTTCTCAAACACCGCCATCAGGTAGGGCATGTCGCCGCTGGAATCCTTGATGCCGACGACGTTCTCCAGATAGGCCATGCCCTCGGTCGTCCACCATTGATAATGGGTGCCCGCGCACTGGGGGATGTTGTACAGGATGAGCGGCACGCCCAGTTTGTTCAGCGCATCGTAGTGATCGTACACCTCGTTGAACGAAGGCTTCAGGTAGTAGGGCGCGGCAACCAGGGCAGCGGTAACGCCGGCATCCCGCGCCCACGCCGTCATCTTCACGGTCTCGCGGGTGGACGGGTAGGCGGTACCGGCGACGACCGGCACGCGCCCGTTGACCTCATCCAGGGCGATTTCAATGGCCCGCTTGCGCTCGTCCTCCAGCATGTACACGAACTCGCCCGTGGTGCCGCAGGGGACGATGCCGTTGACATGGGGCAGGACGTAGCGGATGAGTTCTCGGTAGGCGGCCTCATCCACGCGGTCGTCCTTGGTGAAGGGCGTAACCAGGGCGGGGAAGATTCCTTTGAACCAGTCGGGTTTCTTGGACATGGGTCTCTCCTTCTACCTGATGTGCCTCACGCGCCGAATGCCTGGCGGATGGCAGCGCCTGCCGCGGCAAGCACCGCCTGGTACAGGGCGTGGCGATCCAGGGCCTTGGGATGCACGCTGGCCTGCACCAGCATCACGTGCGTGTCCATGGCGGATTTGGGAATGACGCCCTCTTCCAGCGCGTCTACGATGGCGCGGGCTACTGCTGCCTGGGTCGGGCCGTAAATCATGTTGGCCTGGCGCAGGTTCCGCAGTTCCGCCGTCGGGACGATGAGCGTGGACGGTCGCACGGTGAGATTCGGCTCCAGGATGGTGGTCAGCGCCTCGTAGCCGTGGCGCGGGTAGGTGAGTTGCAGGGCGAACACTTCGCCGACGATGCCGTCCTTCGGCCCGGCGATGAGGTCTACTTGGACGTTTTCCGGCTCGGCGCCCGCCGCTCCGGTACCCACGCGCAGCGACTCTGCCCGCACCTGCTGGGGCGAGATGCCCAGCGCGCCGAACCGCTCGGCGACAGGCCCGGTCGGCGGCGCATAGGCGCTGTCTTCGGAGTCAATCTTGCCCAGGCGCTCCAGTTCCAACTGAATCTCGGCCCGGTCCTCGTGGGTGAGGCTTCCGCCCACCTTCAGCGGTCGCCGCGCCTGGCCCACGGGAATCCCCATCATGTTCAGCGCCTGCTTGACGGCCAGCCCGCCCCCGTAGCGGCAGAAGATGCGCGACAGTTTCTGCACGCTCCGTTGCAGGGCGCGGGCCTCCTCAATGCGGCCCTCCTGGACGGCGGCGTAGACCTTCTGCCACACCTCGGGGTAAACGTTGGCGCTGGCCAGAATCATGCCGGTGCACCCGCCCGCCAGCGCAGGCAGCACCACCTCGTCGTGGCCGATGAACACGTCAATGCGCCCCTGCACCATCTCCAAGATTTCCATGGTGTAGGTGAGGTTGCCCGATGAGTCCTTGATGCCCACGATGTTCGGGATCTCCGATAGGTCCTCCACGACGTTGCGCGGCAGGTAGGCGTCCACCACCTGCGGGATGTTGTACAGCAGGATGGGGAGGTCCACCGCCATCGCCACATCGTAGAAATGCTGGTAGATGCCCTTGTCGGACGGGTGGAGGAAGAAGGGCGTAACGACAAGGCAGGCGTTGGCTCCGGCATCTTTCGCGTTGCGGGCCAGGAGAATCGTCTCCTTGGTGCCGGCGGCGCCCGTTCCGGCGATGACCGGCTTGCGGCCCGCGACTTCGTCCACGACGATGGAGATGACGCGCTTCTGCTCGTCGGGCGTCATGTACGGGAACTCGCCCGTGGTGCCGCAGGGGACAAACCCGTCCACATGGGGCAGGAGGTGGCGCACCAACGCGCGCAGCGCCGATTCGTCCACCTCTTCGTCTTTGGTAAATGGCGTTACCAGCGCGGGGAAGACGCCCCGCAGCCACGGCAGTTTTGCAGGCATTCAACAACCTCCGTAGTAGGGTTCGCGGGACGCGCGGGCCAGCACCGCCGCCCCATGCGGTCGGCAGCGCCGGAATCCCGCGCGCTCCTTGCGGATGACTTGTGCCGGGTTACGGCTTCGGGATGGCCAGGCCCTTGCAGCCCTGCTTGGAGAGGATGAGGTCGGGCTGGTTCTCCTGAATCAGGGTGTGGATAATCTCGGCGTACTTCACCTTCTCGCGGGCGAAGTCGGCGAGGGCCTGCGGGCTGGTCCACGGCTTGTACAGCGCCCCAGGCCCGGCGGCGCAGGCCGGCCCAGGCTCTATCTTGAAGTAGCACGGCGCGCAAACCCGCGCCATCTCGGCCCCGTCGTAGAACCGATTGTACCCGCCAAAGGACTCGGCCAGATAGATGTGCAGGTCCATCGGGATGTCCACCGCCTGGCGGATGGAGGCCAGTTGCGGCAGGCTCAGGTCGCCGACGGGGTTGAACGTCCCCGCGCCCAGCGACTGGAGCACCTTGCCGCCGGCGGCCGAGGCGTGCCCCGCGTAGATGGAAACCTTGAACGTTACGTCCTCCGGAATCTCCCCGGCCTTGCGGAGTTCGTTCAGGAGCCAGAGGAGGCCCTCATCAATCACGAGAAAGCCGCGGAAGCCGATCTCAATGCACGTGAGAATGTCGGTGATGACGTAGCGGAGTTGATCGGAGCCGCGGAAGCGGAGGCCGGAGAGGCCGCCCTCGGGCGTTACCACTTGCCGACCCACATCCCACGCCGCACGCGGCCCAGGGGTGAGAATGACCTCCAACTTGTTCTCGGCGGCGATTTGGGCGAAATCGCGGAGTTCCGCCCGATCCAGGAGCGTGGCGCCCATGACTACGGAGATGACACGGTGGATGGGGATTTTGCGCCGGTTCATCTCATCAACAAGCGCTTCCAGAACGTTGGGGCGCTCCACGCCGGAGATCTCCATGCGGTAGTGGGCGCCATCGGGGAAGCGCTTGGGGCTAGATGGAAGGTCGTAGGCGTCCCGTCCGGGGATGCCCACCCGCTCCATCATCTTGGCGACGCGATCCATATTCATTTGTCAACCCTCCTTCGCAATATTGACTGGCCTCTTTGCCGCAAATTCCCGCGGAGGTAAGGAAAAGGAACACAACGTTCGGGCGCAGTATACCATGCCCGATGGGGTGTGTCAATCTGAATAGGTGGGGGTGGCGTGCGCGGTTCCAAAGTCTGTTGGCATCTACCGTCATTCTGAGCGGCGAAGCCGCGAAGAATCTCGCTGCCCGAGATGCTTCGCCTTCGGCTCAGCATGACAGAGTGGGGAGGCGGCGCGCGGGGCAGACCAACACAAGATGGAACCGAATCAGGTGGGGGGGTGGCGTGCGCGGTTCTATTCTGTGTCGGTGAGCAAGGTGCGACGCACTTCCGGAAGTGCGTCGCACCTGTAAGAACCGCACCGATGCGCTACGCAGCATACCATGGGGGCGAGGGGTGTCAATCCGCGATGCGCGGGGCAGCACCAGAACCGCGAATAACACGAATCCACGCGAATGGGGAACGTGCGATGCACCTCCGAGGTGCGTCGCACGTTGTCTACCCACGGATGACACGGATTGCACGGGTGGCGCGCATAGATGCCGTTCGGGTTCACGGCGCACCCGAAGTGGATTCGGTTCCAAAGTCCGTTGGTACCCGTCATTGCGAGGGCACGCAGTGCCCGAAGCAATCCCCGGGGCGTGGGATTGCTTCGCTTCGCTCGCAATGACACACGAGGCGAGTGCGCCTACGGTTCACCAACACAAAATGGAACCGAATCCCGAAGCGGCAACCTGTCCGCACGCAGAGGCTATTTGCTGGCGTTTCGGCTCTGTACCCACGCGGCGATGTCGTCCACCACCTCGCGGGCGACGTTGCCAGCCACGTCATATTCGGCCGGATTGGGCGCGCCGCTCCCCGGCATGAACAGGTGGTTGAGATTGGGGTAGGACTTGAACTGCACGTCGCCGCGCTGCCCAAGCCCCGCCTGCCACGCGGCGAAGTTCTCCATGGTAACCTGGTAATCCCGCTCGCCCTGCAAGATGAGCATGGGCATCGCCAGCGACCGCGCGGTCGCGACCGGGTCGTAGGCCAGGATGTCGGCCCAGTACGCCTTGCCCGCGCCCAGAATCACCTCGCCCTCGCCGAAATCCAGCGCCTTGACCCGCTCCACCTGCGTGCGGAGTTGGTCCAGCGCCTGCGCCTCCTCGGCCGCAACCGTGCCGTCCAGGGCGGCCAGATACTCGCTCTGCTCCAGCATCAGGTCGGCCAGGTTGCGGTTGCTGGCGGCCAGGAGAATCAGCCCGGCCAGGCGCGGGTCGCGGGCACCGATGCGCGGGGCCACGGTCCCGCCCAGGCTGTGCCCCAGGATGAATATCCGATTCGGGTCAATGCCGCGCACGCCGCGAAGGTACTCCACGGCTGCCAGCGCGTCGTTCACGACCTCCTCGTTGACCGTGAGCGTAGCCATGGACTGAATCATCTGCGCGGGGCACTGCTTGGTGCGCTTCTCGTACCGCAGGACGGCAACCCCCCGCGTGGCAAGCCCCCAGGCCAAGTCCTTGAACGGCTTGTTGGGGCCGATGGTCTCGTCGCAGTCGTTAGGCCCCGAGCCATGCACGAGGACAATCGCCGGGAAGGGGCCGGAGCCCTTGGGCATCGTCAGCGTGGCCGGAAGGGGGCAGTCGCCGTCGGCGATTTGCGCCTCCGTCTCCGAGAAAGCGGCGGGATCGGCGTAATCCGGCGCTCTTCAAGTGCCCCCGCTTCCGGGCGGCACGAACCACAGCCCTGCGATGCGCCCTTGGGCGTCAAAGACAACTTTCATGTCCAGCGGGTTGCGCGCGAAGTCGCAGGCTACATAGGCGATGCGATAGCCCGCCTCCTGCGCCATGCGCACCTCCTTGATGCCCTGGAGCGCGCCCACGTTGCGGATGACTTCCTCCCACGTGGCTTTGAGTTTGGCGACCGGGAACGCCGCCGCCATCTGCGGGTCAAACATGGCCGCCGCCTCGGCGTATTTGCCCTCTTGGAGCAAGGCCGTGAAGTAGCGGGCCGCCGCCTCCAAGTCGCCCGATGGGGGCGTGGGCGCGGGGGTGGGCGAAGGCGTGGCCTTGGGAGCGCAGGCGCCCAACAGCATCCCCAAGGCCAAAAGCGAAGCAACCATCCACCATCGTCTCATCGCGCATCCTCCTCATGGACTGCTGAAGCATGGCTTCAGCAGCACAGACCATTGTGCCATATGCCGCCCCCCGCGTCAAAGCGGCAAGATAGATTCGGTTTCAAACTGTGGTGGCATCCACCGTCATTCTGAGCGGCGAAGCCGCGAAGAATCTCGCCCCTCACCCCAGCCCTC
>JBBIHX010000026.1:0-28105 GCA_037446815.1 Caldilineae bacterium
AAGCGTCGCGATTTGACATTGCGGCATGTGCACCTATAATGAGTCCGCTTCTCGGTATCAACTATCCCTGAGGCAGTCGGTACCAAGTGCCGACTGCTTTCTTTGTGCCCTGTGAGAGGGCAGACGGAGTCTCAGTCCATGCATCGCAGAAGAAAGGGCAGAGTGCTTGTAATGCTGGGGTTAGGCTTGACCGTCCTGGTTCTGGCGGCGTCGCCGGCGGTGGCCAGTTACGTGGCGAGCATGCCGGCTTTGAAGGGCAGGTCATCGTGCGAAGAGGAGGTGCGGGCCCTGGGGTTGCCGGCCGAGCCGGTAACGTTCCCGTCGGACGATGGATTGATTCTGCGCGGGTGGTTCTTTCCGTCGGACGACGCGAGCGCCCCGGCGGTCATCTACGTGCACGGAAGCGGCGCATCGCCCAGGGAAGGATTGGGGCTCGTGGGGCCTCTGCACGAAGCAGGATATCATGTCCTGCTGTTCTCCTATCGCAACCACGGTCTCAGCGACAACGACTGGATGGCAGGCGTCAGTTACGGCGCGCGGGAGAGCCGCGACGTGGATGCGGCCATACGGTATGTACACGACGTGCGGGGAGTGAGCAGAATCGCGCTTCAGGGGTTCTCCATGGGGGCAGTCGGCGTGTTGCTGAGCGCCGCGCGCAATCCGGACGTGGTCGCCGTTGTCGCCGAATCCCCATATGCCAGTTTTGAACAGGTATGGGCCGCCAACGGCCGTCCGGTGCCCGAATTCTTCATCCAGGCCACCCGAGCACTCGTTACCCGCATGCGTGGGTTCAACGGCGACGACATCCAGCCCGTTCGTGCGGTAGGCCAGATAGGGCCCCGCCCGCTCCTGCTGATTCACGGCACAGCCGACGCGCACATTCCTTGGCGCCAGTCCCAGGCGCTGTTCCAGGCAGCGGGAGAGCCGAAGACGCTGTGGCTGGTGGACGGCGCGCACCACGGCGACGCACGCCTCCTCTACCCCGACCGGTATCATTCACTGCTACTGGAGTTCTACCGGCGGGCCTTCTCGTAAGAGACGCGCGCGACCATGCTGCGAAGACCTGCCCGCTGTGGCTGGGGAAGGGACACGGCCGCACATGGAGTTTCCAGATCCTGCCGCTGCGACGGGGTTGGAGGCAGACCGTCTGGAGTGTTTCGCTGGGTTCGCGATGCGACGCACAGCGAACTGGTAGCGCTCCTGGATGCGCTATGCGCCGGCGGGCCGTAGCACACGAACCCCAGGCTTGCTCACTTCAACTCAATCGGCAGTTCCGCCGTGTTTAGGACGCGCAAGGTGATGGAGTCGGTGCCTGCCGGCAGCGCTTCGGTGCGAATCTCCAGACGGTAAAAGTGTCGGACGTACCCGAAGATGTTCTCAAATAGGGAGACGAGCTCGCTAGAGCGTTCGCTGCGGCTGTAAGGACACCGGTGTGCAGCCAACTGGAGAGGTTCCTCTTTTAGGCTCGTACTCTGTACGCCGACGGTGCAAATGCCAATGTTTTCAGCCTCCGCCATCTGAGCGATGCGCAGCGCGCGCTCCCGATCGTCCCCTTTCAAGACAACGCTGGCATTGTCCGCGCCATCTGTCAGCACAATCAAATAACGAGCGCTTTCCGAGCAGGTTCGTGCTACCTCAATCCACGCCGACAGCAGGGCCAGCGCCCGCCGGCCCAGTGCGCGAAATCCCACGAGAAAACCTCCATCGCAAGAATGCGGCATAGCCCAGCGCGGGTGAGCAGGTGGCGCAAGGCGGCGTCCCCGCGCGCCTAATGCGTCAAATACACCCCATGAAGTCCGAGTTTGACAACCCCGCACGGGATTTGTATAATAGTTATCAATAATCACCATAAAGAGACCTGCCTGTGTGCTCTGGAGCGCCCGGCGCCGATCCCATCCTCGTTGCACGGCTAGGCTCTCATCGCTGCCATTCCGCGCAACTCAGATGGATGCCCATAGCGGCTGAAGGCAGCAACGCCTCTCTGGTGATCCGCTGGTGCGAGTTTTGCTACGACTTGTGTTGGCACGCGACGGTTGCGGTGCGCCGCGCCGTCACCACAGGTCGCGGCAGCGCCTGCGGCCCGCGCTGGTGAAAGGCCGGAGAGGAGAATCATATGAACCGACCCCGCTGGATTGTGCCCCTTGTTGCAGGACTGCTGGTCATCGTGGCCGCTGTATGGGTGTCTGCAAGCCAACCCCCTGACAGCCCGCCCGTCGCCCCCCAGGAAGTGGCCATTTCAGCCGTGGCGACGTTGACGCCGATGGGCGACGCCTACGTGGACTGGTTCCAGCCTGACACCAAGTTCGGCACGGCTCTGACGCTTCAGGTGCAAGACTACCAGGGCCGATTGTCCACGCGCCGCAGCCTCCTACGCTTTGACCTGAGCCAGATTCCGACCAACGCGACCATTGAATCGGCGGTGCTGCGCATGTACCTCGTGAGCGCGGCGAGCGGTATCACGGACGTCAGCCTGCGCTTCATGCCCATCACCTCGGCGTGGGAGGAGTCCACGGTGGACTGGAACACCCAGCCGACGGTAGGCAGCCCGGTTCTCAGCCACAACGTGAACCTGACGCCGGGATACAAGAACTTCAACATCACGTCAATCGTGCAAACATGGCAGGCAGGCCCGAACTTCGGCGTGGAAATCCGCGAATCCTGGGCAGGGATTCCCTTCAACCGCACATTCTCCAGCCGCGAGAACGCGGCGCAGCGGCCTGAACTGGTGATCACCTACACCGCGCCCACGCGCACGCCGACCCGCACACCCACCCGAACGCCAACCCGCACGCCCACGCGGACTCCGACGAGGACGCCCACGCGCACCCCGATCGCTGACCTGTCCGTAACAGGGATTGAGATCACGCAGTCCATTCAGGACCTGGACAACACCGTGCCGCTGGTTGCCGGAAAGCGGACTTACGTCCGCGTCCATGTCAAGTCCAACGGGCCGGCCATCGGCAACGTAACCGGGCATTTCGTGTTCAGCCATTCCAACACGCCTTCCACCGGCTGGATCGCCGCGGCCAACCTGGGCGGCGTGATCACCGTCAAGGCCAGCCCCGACCGCGGCAAGCGCGAGGATTCGTTCTGGGTTGAGGTCCCGCCTGCGATGACGGCTTCGGGAACGCTTCAGGTGAACTTCAGCATGAACCGCAACCATACGATCCCGGAGACCAACTACGCCAACAACACGACGAGCCTGAGCCGCGTGCTGACGGCTTCGCCGCCAGCGAAGTTCATCATCTACCGCGTGCGCTACCAAGCGGGCGGGCAGTGGCATCAGTCCACAGGCCTGGAAGCGGCGATGATGGCCTATTGGATTCGGCGCGCCTATCCCATCCCCTACGTGCAGTACCAGGTACGCACGCTGAACTGGAACTTGTCAAAGACGCCCGGAGCGGCCGGATGCGACACGGTGAACGCGATCCTGACCCTGCTGCGCTGGGCTGAGGGGAACCCCGCCCAGTGGCGCTACTATGCGCTGGTGGCCGATTCCGGCGGGTTCATGCGCGGGTGCGCGGTGGACATTCCGGACTACATCGCCTCAGGCCCGTCAGGCCCTCCGTCGGGCCAGGCCTTTGCCACGTGGGACACAGATTCGTCCTACGGCGACTGGTACGGCGCCCACGAACTGGCCCACACGTATGGCCAGCAGCATGCGAACTTCTGCGGGGCCAAGGGCGGCGCAGGCTACCCCTATCCCAGCGGAATCATCGGCGGCCCCGTGGGCAATACCAGCCGGTACTACGGCTGGGATCCGGGGTTCCGGCGGGTCTACGGCCCGACGTGGACCGACATCATGACCTACTGCCCCAACGAATGGATATCGGACTACACCTACAAGTCCATCCGCACGAGGCTGCTGCTGGAATCGTTTTCCGCCGCGGCCCAGCCGCAGATCGCGGCGGGCGCCGAGTACCTGGCCGTGATGGGCAGCGCCAGCGTCGAACTCGGCACGGCGCAACTGAACACGCTGTACCGCATCTCCGACACCGTTGTGCTCGAGCCGCCGACTCCAAGCGCCGACTGGAAGATTGTCCTGCGCAGCAGCGGCGGCGCGACGCTCGCCGAGTATCCTTTCACCCCGCACGTTCACGATGCCGGGCCTGGCGAAGGCCCCGAGCCTGAGGAGTCCATCAGCGAGTTCGTGCCCTGGGTGGCGGGAACCACTCGCGTGGTGATTCTGTACAAGGGCAGCGAGGCGGCATCCCGCGCCGTCAGCGCCAGCGCGCCGTTGGCCGACATCGTCTACCCCAACGGCGGCGAGAGGTTGGGCGGGGACACGGTAACGGTGCGATGGACGGGGACGGATGCCGACGGCGATCCGCTGGTCTACGCGCTGTTCTACAGCGCCGACGGGGGCGCGAATTGGCTGCCTATCGCCGTGGACATCGCGGGCACGCAGGCCGATATCCTCCCCAAGCCTGCCACCGGAGCAGGTCGGCGGCATGTGGGTGCCCCTGCCCGTTGCTAGGTATGCCGCGTCGCAAGGCGGGCGCGTAGGCCGCCTTTCCCTACGCAGGCGGTGCGCCCGGCCGCCCTAGATCACGAACTCGCCGCGCAGGCCGCCCTGGCTGTGGGGAGCGATCCACACGTAGAAGCGCCCGGGCTCCACGCCCCGCGTCCCATCGGCCCGAGTGAAGGCGAGCATCTCCTCGGTGAGGGTGAATGTAACCGTGCGAGTCTCGCCTGGGCCTAGTTCCACTGCGTGGAAGTCCTTCAGTTCGCGCACCGGACGGGTCAGCGAACCGACTAGGTCGCGCACGTACAGTTGCACGACCTCGCGGCCAGCGCGCGGGCCGACGTTGGTGATGTCGGCGCTCACCTGCAGCCTCCCGCGGAGAACATCGCTGCTCAACGACAGGCGGTCGTACTGGAAGGCGGTGTAGGTCAGCCCATACCCGAACGGGAAAAGGGGGCTGGTCGGCAGGTCGGTGTATCGGGTTCGGAACGGGCCGGTGTCGGTGAGGGGGCGGCCTGAGTTCTTGTGATTGTAGTAGATGGGCACCTGACCGGTGGCGCGCGGGAACGTGATGGGCAGCCGCCCGCCGGGGGCCGCGTGCCCGAACAGGATGTCGCCCAGCGCCGCGCCGCCCTCTATCCCCGGGTGCCAGGCGTACAGGACAGCCTGCGCCTGCGAGACCTGCCGGGTGATGGCCAGCGGCCGCCCGGCGAAGACAACGAGCACAATCGGCTTGCCCAGGGCCGCCATCGCCTCAACAAACTCCGCTTGGCCCGGCGGCAGGCTCAGATCGCTGACGTTGGCGTTCTCGCCTGAACGGCCGGGGTGCTCGCCGAGGAGCAGGATCACGGCATCCGAGTACTGCGCGATGTGCAGGGCCAGGTCAACGTGGGGCTCAAACACCAGTTCCACGTCCTTGGGGGCCGTTTGACGGAGCGCCTCGTCCATCGGCGTAACGTCCTCGGCGCGCCCGTCCATCGTCCAGGTACCGAACAGTTCGCCGCGCGCGTTGACGAAATTGCCCGCAACCAGGATTCTTCGGAATCCCTGGAGCGGCAGGAGGTTGTTGTCATTCTTCAGCAAGACCATGCTCTGGCGGGCGAGAACCCGCGCCAGTTGCCGCGCCTCCGCCGTGAGGAGGCCGTGGGCGGCCCGCTCTGGGTCGGCGAAGGGGCGCCCGAACAGCCCGGCGCGGTGCTTGATGCGCAGGACGCGGCGCACGGCCTCGTCAATCTCCTCCGCCGGAACCTTGCCATCGCGCACGCCGGCCGCCAGCGTCTCTAGGTACGAGCGGCTGACCATGTCCATGTCCACGCCGGCATGAAGGGCGATTCGGGCGGCGTCGGCCCTGTCCTCGGCGACCCCGTGCTGCACCAGTTCTGCCACCGAATCCCAGTCGGACACGACAAAGCCATCAAAGCCCCACTCCCCGCGCAGGATGTCGGTCAGCAGCCGCCGGTTGGCGGTCGCGGGGATTCCGTTCAGGTCAACGAACGCCGACATGAGGGTGCCGACGCCCGCGCGGACAGCGCTCTCAAAGGGGGGCAGGTAGACATCGCGCAGGGTGGGTTCGGAGATTTCGCTGCTCTCGTAATCGCGCCCGCCCTGGGCTGCGCCATACCCCGCGTAGTGCTTGGCGCACGCGACGAGCGTGTCGGGGCGGGAAAGGTCGCCCCCCTGGAACCCGCGGACAACGGCCGCGGCCATGCGGCTGCCGAGGGTCGGATCTTCGCCGAACCCCTCGGCCACGCGCCCCCACCGCGGGTCGCGTGTGATGTCCACCACGGGGGCGAACGTCCAGTGCACGCCATCGGCGCTGGCCTCGCGCGCGGCAACGGACGCGGCTTCCTCGGCCAGCGCGGGGTCAAACGCGGCGGCCTGGGCGAGAGGTATCGGGAAGACGGTGCGGTGGCCGTGAATCACGTCGCGCCCGAAGATGAGGGGAATCCGCAGCCGCGCTTCCAGCGCCAGTCGCTGCAAGAAGTTCACCGTCTCGGCCTTGCCGGCTTCGGACAGTCCATGCGCGGCCAGCACGCCAGAAGACCCGTTGAGGATAGAACCGACCTTGCCCTGGCGGAGCATGTCGGGGTCAAAGTCGGCGCCCACGGGAATCTGATTGAGTTGTCCAATCTTCTCGTCCAGAGTCATCTCCGACAGGAGATGCTCAACGAAACCTTCGGTGTCTGCCATGTTGCGCTCCTTGATTTGGGTTGTTGCTGATGTGCGACGACCTGCGGGGCTATGCGCCCTCCGGCGGCGATTCCCTGCGCAGGCGGATGCGCCCGTCCAGGCCGTGCAGGCGCACTCGGCCGGCGCCCTTGGGTTGCGGCACGGCCTCCGCGCCCTCGCACCGCCAGCCGTCCAGGCTCAATTCCGCGAAGAACTCTTGCTGCGCGGTCTCCAGCGTGATGCTCGTCGGGTCGCGCACAACCCCCCTTACCTCTGCTGTGAGATAGTGAACCACGACGCCCGCATCCACGCGCCAATCCAGCGGGAGGATGGCTCCCTGGCGGGCGGGCAGGCAGATGCGGTTGCCGCCGAACAAGGGCCTGTCCTCCCAGGAGACAACCGTCTCCACGGGGTCGTCTTGGTAGTTGTTGATGAAGAGGAAACTGCCGTTCTCGCCCCGACTGATGCGCACATCGGCCCAATCGCTCAGCGTGAACGCGGACGCGCAGCCCATCCTGAGGGCCATCTGGTGGACGATGTCCAGGTCCTCCAGCGTGTAAGCGGGCACCGCCGCGCCGAACATGAGGACACGGCCCGCGCCCACCCGTTTCACGAACCCCACAACCGCCCCATCCCCGCGCGTGGCCACGATCTCGTCAAAGTCGCCCGAGTACGTCTCCACGAACGAGGCAGGGACATCGGTGTGCCCGAAGGCGCTGATGGGCAGGGTCGCAAAGGGCGTTCCGCCGTCCAATTGCCGGATGCCGATAGCGTCCTTGAGGATGGTGCAGGGTTCGTGCTGGAAATCCTCCAAGCACATCCTGCCCACCAGGACCAGCCTTCCGCCCTGGCGAACGTAGTCTGCCAGTTTCCGCTGGGTTTCCGCGCTGCATTGCCTGTCCATCATCACCCAGCACAGCGGTATGCGAGCGGCGTCCAGGTCGCACCGATCCAGGTCCACTGCGTTGAAGGGGCGATGCGTCAGCGCCAACCCCCTGGCAATCATGTCAAACAGGATGGCGTCGCGCTGGTGGGTGATGATGTTGGCGGATTCGCGGGTGAAGTCGTTGTTCACTTCGGTCATGAAGTAGTCCAGCAGGAAACCGATGGTGGTAACCGTCTGGGGTGTGGACAGGACCAGGTCCTGCCCGTAGGCGTCTAGTGCCCTGGACAGTTTCGGGTAGCGGAAGTAGTGCTTGCGCAGGGAGCCGTCTTTGCGGACGGGGTGGCCCCAGTCGTGGCGCTTGACCGGGCTGAGAATCGGGTCGTTTTCGCCGTCAAAGAACAGGTAGTGATTGACCGCGCGCATCCCGCAGGAGATGCAGAGGCGCGTGTGTAGGTCGTACAGGGACGCTTGCGCTCCGCTGAAATCCTGATTGCCGCCGGCCTGGAACTCAATGGAGAACAGCGGCTGCTCGCGGTTTTGCAGCGCTTTCGTCATCTCGTTGACCAGCAGCAACTGGTGGAAGTTGCCCTCGTCAATGCGGCCTGGGTACACGTCGGTGGCGCTGATGACGCCGTCCATCTCCATTACCGCAATCAACTGCGAGAGGCCAATGGGGAAGGTCTTGCCACCGTTTGCGAAGCCGTGGATGTTGATGACCGGCGGGACTTCCAGGCCGCATGCCTTCGCCTGCGAGAGCAGAAAGCCCGCGTACTCGCGCAGGTATTCCCGATAGAAGCGGCGGTAGTCCTCTACGATATGCGCGGCATGGGGCGGGCGTGGGTTCACAAGACCGTCTCGGAGAAAGTCCGACAGGGACTCCGCCGGATACCGGTCGCGCAGGCGGTCGCCGTAGGTGCGCGCCAGGTACGCGGCGAAGCGGGACAGGGTGTCCGGGTTAATGTCCAGGATGTTCCGCACCCACTGGATCATGCCCATTTCGTTGTCCAGTTGCACGAGGATGATCTTGCCGCCGCGCGTGATTTGGCGCGGGGCCAGAACTCCGAAGACGGCTTTGTACCACCCGACGACACAGGCGAGGAAGTCGGGACGCAGGTAACTGACCACGTTCTGGGCTTTTCCGTCCTGGCTGACAAAGGCCACGCCGGGATGTTTGCGAAACACCCACGGGGGGATGCCCTCGTTGATGGTCTCGGCCATGATGTAAGGGCCGGGGCGCGCGATGATGTACAGGCCCATGTCGGCGGCCAGGTCCAGAAAGCCGACCAGATCGCGCATGGGGTGGCTGTGGCCGTCTAGGTCTATAAGGCCCTCCTCGGGCTGGTGCCAGAGCCAGGGAATGTAGGACGCCACGGCGTTGAATCCGGCGGCCTTGAGGAGGCCGAGGCGGTGCGCCCACGCCTCCTTTGGCGTGCGGAAGTAGTGGAACTCGCCTGCCTGAATGAGGGTCGGCTTACCGTCTAGCCAGACCTGCCCATGCTGTGCGTAGAATCTGCTCATCGGTATCCTCCTGCGCGTTCTTGAAACCCGAGAATGCTCAGCGCCTTCTGGATCGGGGCGCTATTGGTGTACGTGCGCCATACGAGACCGCTCCGGTGGTTCTCAAGCATGATCATGGAGCACCCCTTGTTGATGGCGTAGATGGACGTGCTGTACCACGGCGGATCCACGGACAGGTTGTACGAGTCAAAGAAGCCGTATGGCCCCCAGGTCTTGGGGTGGTGTTCGTACAGGTAGCCCATCATCTCCATCGTTTCCTGGGGTAAGAAGGGCAGGCAGGCGATGGCGGCGGAGATGCAGACCGTCCCGTTGTGGTGTGGGCCGCGCAGGCAAGGCGTGCTGCCGGAGACATCGTAGCCCCACGGGCTGTCGCCGGCGCTCAGGCCCCAACTGCGGCTGTGGTACGCCGGGTGCTCGTGGGCGTGCGCTATGCAGAAACTGCGGTTGGCGAGCGCGGCCCAGCGGGTGTTGGCGAACCAGTCCACGCCGTCGGGGTCCAGGTAGCGGGCGGTATCCAGCCAGGCCTCGGTGTACTGATAGGCGAACAGCGTGCCGCCCGGGTTGATGATGATGGGCTGGCCCTCGTAGTAGCCGATGTCGCGCGAGAACCCGCGATAGAGGCTAACGGCGACCGCGGGGTCTAGCCGTGGGGCGGCCTGCAGGTACATCATCTTCTGCTCGGCGGCCATGTCCCACTGGCTGATGAAGCCCGGCGTGCCCTGAACGTAGTCGCCGCCCTCGTCTGGATTGTAGGCCATGCGAAAGAGCGTCTTGCCGCCCTGCTCAAAGACGATGAATTCCCAGTCCACCTGCTCCAGCAACTGCTGGGCGCGCTCGGCGATTTCCCCGTCCTCGCCGAAGTATGCGGCAGCGGTGATGACGCCGTTCAGGCAGAGGGCGGTGTCAATCGTGGAGTACTCGCATTTTCCGAACCGAGCGCCGCTCTGCATGTGGAGGAAATGGGCGAAGAAGCCACGGTGGTGGGCGGCGGTGTCGCAGAGCGTGCGGAGCGTCCCGCGCACAATGTCGCGCGCCTGGGCTTTGGGCAGGAATCCGCGCTCCGCCGCGATGACCCATGCCGTGAGCGCGAAGCCCACGGCCGCGATGGACGCGACGCCGGGCTTCTTGGTAGAGTCCGCCGTCAGCCCGAAGCCTGGGCTGTCGGGGGACAGGTTTGTGAACTGCAGGAAGAACTCCAGAGAGCCCTGCAGTTCGCGCTCAATGAGCGACTCCGAGTCCATACATGCTCCTTGACATAAGGTTGTGCACGCCTGTCGCCCTGAATAGACGGAGTGGCCCTGCCGGCCCGGGCCGGGCTAGGGTGTCGGCATTTGGCCTGCGCGGAGCGGGCGGCGCGTCGCCCTGGCGGCTCGCCTCGGGGCGTACCGTCGTGCCACGGGCCAGGCCGCTTTATCCGTCGTGGGCCGCGCCGTCCCGCGCGACGCGCTCCCTGGCCTTCAGCAGGGCGGACGACTGGCGTGGTATGAAATGCGTCGGGATGCGCTGGGGCCGAAACGGTGTGCCGCTCTCCAGGAACTCTAGCAACTGCCGGACGGCTGTCGCTCCCCACTCAAATCGGGACGCGCCCACGGTGGAGAGCGGGGGCTCCACGTAGCGGGCCAGGGGGATATCGTCAAAGCCGACAACGGCGATGTCCGAGGGGGCGCTCAATCCGTGCTCTTTCATCGCCCGCAAGAAGCCCAGCGCCATCTGGTCGTTGGCGCAGAAGACGGCGTCGGGCAGCGGATTGTCCCGCAAGATGGCCTTCGCCGCCTCATATCCGGAGGCTTCGGTGAAGTTCCCCTGGTACACGGGCACGCGCAAGTTGTGCTGTTCCGCCGCGCGCAGGAAGACCTCCATACGTTCGGCGTTGTCAATGGAATCCGGCGCGCCGGCGACAAATGCCATGCGGCGGGCGCCCTGCTGGTGCAGATGCTGGAATGCCTCTCGGACTCCCTGCGCGTTGTCCAGCAGAATCGGGAGCACGAAGTCGTTTCCCAGCAGCCGATCCAGCACAACGATGGGGAAGCGCCGCGACGCCAGTTTCAGCACGGTCTCGTGGGAGACGCTGGAGTCAAAGAGGATGGCTCCATCCGCCTGGCGGTACAATAACATACGTCGGGGGGAGCGCGTTTCCGGGCAGACGAGCAGTTCGTAGTCCGTTTCCAGGATGACGCTGTGGATTCCCTCCAGGATCTCCTCGTAGAACGAGCCGCCGAAGCGGGTGATGAACACGGCGATGGTCTGCGTCTTCCGCTTCTTCAGGTGGCGGGCGAACCCGTTGGGATGGTAATTAAGTTCTTCGGCGGCCTCCAGCACGCGCTTGCGCGTGGCCTCGCTGATGGTGCCCGTGTTGTTCAGCGCGTAGGAAGCGGTGGTAACGCTCACCCCGGCGCGTTGGGCTACATCTCGGATTGTGGTCATCCCTCGTCCTCTCCGGAACGGAATCGGTCTCGGCTACGGTTGGCGCGCGATTCCCAGCCTTGCCAGCCCGTTGAGTATGTGCTCGTTCCGCATAGTGATGGCATATACCAAGTTGTTCTCGTAGTTTGCCAGCATGAGCAGGGAAACGCCCTTGTCAATGCCGATGACGTCGCTGGCATACCAGTCCTCGCTCAGGTTGTAGGCATCCTTGAAGCCGTAGCGCCCCTTGAGGGGCTCTATGCTGTAGTAGTGCAGCATGGCCTGGGCCGACTCCTGGGGCAGGAACAGGATTGAGGCGATGGCGGCATAGGGCGGAACGGTGTCGTCCACCTTGTGGGCCTTGTTATCGTAGCCCGAGGGCGGCGCTCCGTACAGGCCATTGTACCCCTTGGGGCCGTCGCAGGCGCTCAGCCCCCAGGAGAGGGGACCGAGGGTCTTGCACCGATCCTGCGCGGCAACGGCGAAGTCGTAGTGCGCCCTGGCGGCCCGCACCGAGTTCTGAAACCAGTCCACGCCCTCGCGGTCGCGGTAGCCGCGAAAATCTATCCAGGCGTGGCTGAACTGGTAGGTGAACAGGGAGCCGAACCACGAGTGGATGAACGGCTCGCCCGCTCCGTATCGTGCGACGTGGCGGGTGAAGCCGTAGTAGGGGCGGTCGTCGGTGGGGTGGGTGGGCGAACCGGCGGCCAGGACGTACAGCATCAGTTGCTCGGCGTAGAAGTCCCAGTAGCCCTCAAACCCCTTTTCGGGGCGGTAGGCCATGCGGAACATCTGCCGGGATTCGTCCACAAACCAGGGCCAGTCCACCGCGCGGTAGATTTCATCGGCCTTGGCCTGTATCTCCCCGCCGAAATACTCGCCGGCGGTGAGGACGCCCATCAGCAGGATGGCCGTGTCAATGCTGGAGACCTCGCTGCTCCATGCGCGCCGCCCGGTCTGCATGTCCACGAAATGGTAGAAGAAGCCGTGTTCGCGCGGCATGTTCATCAGGGTGTCCAGCGTTCGGCTAACCCGCTCCGCCGCCTCGTCGCGTGAGATGTAGCCCTTCTCCACGCCGATGGGGTAGGCCGTGAGGGCAAAGCCAACCGCCGCGATGCTGGAGATGCCCGGGGAACCCGGGTATCGGTCGCGCACCAGTCCGTACCCCGGGCTGGACGCATCCGTGTTCGCTTGCTCCCAGAAGAAGTCAAACGCGCCCTTCATCTCGTAGGCGATTGCGGCTTCTAGCGAGGCGGTTTCGGCGGGCGTCGGAGGGAGCGCCGTCGCCGTCGGGGTGGGAGACGCAGGCGGGGCGGTCGCCGTATGGGTAGCCGCGATGGCAGCGCCCGTGGGCGTGGGAGTCGCGGGCGCGGGCGTTGCCGGCCGAGCGCACCCGGCCACCAATGCCAGCAGGATGACACACGCAAGGGCGATTCTATTCACCGGTGATGCCCGTCCTTTCCACAGATTCAACAAACCAGCGTTGCAGTATAAAGTACATGACCAGAAGAGGCAAGATATTCAGGAACGTGCCGCTCATTTTCACCGCTTCGTTGAGGCGGTCAAAGATGTTGACCATCCCGGGCGGATACAGGTTCTCGTAGGCCTGCGCGAAGCGCGACAGTTGCATGGGGAGCGTGGTAACGCCGCCCTCCAGGAAGATGCTGGTGAGGAAGGTCTCGTTCCAGTACCACACGATGGAGAAGACGAGCGAGACGATGTAGGCGGGCAGCGCGTTAGGCATGGCGATGGTGAAGAAGATGCGCAGGTCCGAAGCGCCATCCAGCCGCGCCGATTCCTCCAGCACCTTGGGGAGGGAAAGAAAGAATTGGTAGAAAATGAGGATGAAGATGGCGCTGCGGTATCCCTGTCCGAGCGTGGCGGGCAGAATCAGGGCCAGAGGATTGCCGAGCAGCCCCAGATTGCGATAAGTGAGCATCTGCGGGATGACCGTGTTCTGGGGCGGGATGATGAAGGTGGCCAGGATGAGCAGGAGGACGAGGCTCTTCCCGCGGAAACGATAGCGCGCCAGGCCGTAGCCCACCAGCGACGCCACAAAAGTCTGGAGCACGGACGGGATGACGCTGACCAGAATGGAAGCCAGCAGGGTGCGGGGGTAGTTCAGGACGCGGAAAGCCTTCTCGTAGTTGCCCAGGAACAACTCCGTGGGTACCCACTGCACCATCGGGTTCAGCAAATCCGAGGGGCTTTTGATGCTGGTAGCGAACATGAACAGCAGCGGGTACATGTACACGAAGCCGATGGTGATGAGCAGCGCATAGAGAACCGCAGTGGGCACCAGCCCCCGACGCGAGCGGCTGCCGAACAGGAAACCTCGTACCGAGTCCACAGCGGAGCGAGACACGAATGCCATTAGCGCCTCCCCTTCTTGGCCCACTGCGTGAGCAGGACGTAGATGATGCCCAGCAACACCAGCATGGCGGTGAGGTAGAGGAACGACATGGCGCTGGCAAAACCGATGCCGCCGTGAACGTCGTAAGTCTGGTCATAGACGTAGCGCACAACCTTGTTCTCTGAGAAGTGCGAGAGCGTGATGATGGTGTACACCGCGTTGATTACGGTTGCCGTTGAAAGGGAGGGGAGGGTGATCTTCCAGAACATCTCCCAGCCCGACGCGCCGTCCACAGCCGCCGCCTCATAGAGGCTCTTGTCCACTTTCTGCAGGCTCGCCAGGTAGATGAGAATCTGCACCCCCGAGAACCACAGGATGAGGATAAACGAGGTGAGGAGATATTCCGCCGGGCCGCGGAGCGCGCGCGGCAGTTGGGTCAAGAAGTCCGCCACCGCCGGCAAGTTGGCGATGCCCGGCGCAGATGTGGCTCCTTGCGCCGTCAGTTCCCGTATGACGGGGCCACTCGTGATGACGACCGGCAGGAAGAAGATGGTGCGAAACAGTCCCTTGAGCCTGAAATTCTGGTTCAGGAATAGGGCGATGATCATGGAGAAGATTAGCACGATGGGCACGGAAACCAGGGTTTCCACCGTGTAGCCGATGAGCAGTTCCACGAAGTTGGGGTCGGTGAACAGGGCGCGGGTGTAGTTGGCCCACTGCACGAATTCCATCTTGATGCCGGTGGCGATGACGGTAACCTGATTCACGCTGTAGCGGAACGTCTCGGCAAGCGGCCACATGGTGAACAGCAGAAAGCCGACAATCCAGACCGCGACGAAGCCGTAGCCTTGCAGGGCCTCGCGCAGGCGCAGCGTGAGTCGGGCGCGGGGAAGATCGCGGGTCGTCATGGCACATTCTCCACAAGAGCAGCACTCTTCGCCCCGATGCTGCGTTGGGCATAGGTGAAGGGGCGATCCGTGTAGTTGACGACGATTTGCTTGCCGTTGGCGTAGGTGGTGGCAAACACGCCGTCGGCCAACTTCCGTCGGGCGATGATCTCTTGCCCCCGCACCGGCGCTAGCAGGGCGTTCAGCCAGCGGTACGATTGCTGAATCTGCTCGCCCCACTGCGCGTAGGATGACGTGTAAATCCAATACGAGGGCGTGTTGAGCATGTTTGCCGTGGGTTCGTGGGTCAGGAAATAGGACGGGTAGACGCCGAAATCGGCATGGCGCAACAGGTCTTCTTGCAGGTTGGGGGAGAAGTTCAACGCCTCTCCGTAGTAGGGCACGTAGCCCGCCAATACGATGGGCAGGAACGGCACCGCCTCGGATGCGTACACGTAGCCATTGTCGCCCAGCGGCATATCGTAGTACGCCTGGGCGATGCCCCAGAAGTAGTCGTTGGGGCGATAGAAACCGAGCGGCAGGCGCGATGCTGCCAGCAACTCAACATAGGCCCGGGCGGCTTGCTCGCGATTGAATGGAGGCTTCTCCCGGAAGTCGCTGTAGAGGGTGAATCCGATTCCGTCCAGCGCCAGGCCCCCGGCCAGGCGCGAGGCAACATCCTCCGCCAGGGCGGTATAGCGGCGCTGGAGGGCATCCAGGGTGAGGTAGAAGTTCGCGTACCGGTTGTAGCCTTCCAAGCGTTGGCTCGTGATGGACATCGCCAGGTCGTTGCGCGGCGAGTAGCCCGGCTCGCCCCAAAGCGCCGCCTGCGGGTCCAGGTAGAGCGAGAAGGCCCCGCCCGCCGCCGCAATGCGCTCCGCGAGGGCGATGAGGTCGCTCGCGCTGCCGAGCCTGCGCTCCAGTCTCAGGGATGTGGGCGGCATGCGCGACGCGCCAAGCGGCTGCCAGCCGTAGTAGATGACCTGCGGGTTGGGGATGTCCACGGCGGCGAGAATCTGGCCCACCTGGGCGACGGTGGTCATGGGGACGAAGCGATGCCATAGCAGGACCCGCTCCTTGTCGCCGCCCAGGAATTCCAGGCGGATGCCGATGTTGGGGTTCGTCATGGGCGTCTTGTGGAGGCGGCCCCGCTCCACCAGGTACTGCCGATAACTGCGGGCCATGCCCACGTAGTCGGCCTCCTGCCCGGTCAGGAAGCGGTAGTGCATGACGATGTCAAACGCATTGGTGTATCTCTGCACCATGGTAACGCCGGCGCCGGCGCGGTTGGTCGCCTGGAAGTAACTCTCGTTGTAGATGAATGCGTTGTGGACGAAGTTGAAGTTGGTGATGATGCCCGCTGGATGCGCCTGGACCTCCGCGTAGGCGGCGCCCGACTCAACCACGCAGAGGAAGGCATTCTGCCCTTCGCCGTGTACCATGCCGAAGACCGGATAGGAGATGGGGTAAGGGCGGTTGACCCGCGGATCGTAGGGGAGCGAAGAAATCATGCCGAGGTCGGGGCCGTAGTAGCGCCCGTAGAACATGTTCTCGGCCTTGGTGGAATCGGCAAAACGGATGAGAGTCCCGGTGCCATCGGGGAGGAACATGTAGCCGGGAACGCTGCCGCCGCGCGTCGCGCCGAGGAACGGGTACAGGTACAGCACGCCGAGTCGGAACTTCGGGTCGCTCTCGCGGATGGCGTCAAACGGCACTTCCACCCGCACCCCGTCGGCCTCCAGTTGCAGGTTGACCCCGACGGTGATGCCAACATCCTGGAACGTTACGCGCGCGGAGATGCCCTGCGGTATCCGCGCCACCTCCAGTGTATGAGCGGCGTTGGTGATGGAGATGCGCTTGCTAATCGCCTTCTCATCCAGATACTGGATGCTGATGCCGCTTTGGGCGAAGGCTTGCCAGGGCTTGTTGAGGCGGTCGCCCTGAATCGTCTCGTCCACGCCGGAATGCCACAGGTAGCCGCTCCGCTTGTCCAGCAGTTTGAACGCCAGCGTGGCCGTGTCCACGTAGAGTCGGAATGCGTCGTTCTCCGCTACCGACTGGTAGGACGGGGGAATCTCCAGCGGGTCGGGAGGCGCGGCGGCAGCCCACGGCGACGATACCAGGGCGGCCAGGGCGAGGAGCGCCCCCAGAAGCCCGCGCGCGACATTGCAGCGCACTCGTTGTAGCGCAAACCGCTTACGTCTATCCACGCAAACCAACCTCTTGAACAATCGCCCAGATGAAGTCATACAATTGCCCAAACAGGACGTACAAGATGTAGCCGGCGAGCAGGATGATGGCCATGGTGAACAGCGTGGTCAGGATGTTCTTCACGGTTTCGGAGAACGAGTAGTTGTGCACCTCTTTCACCATGATGAACAGCATGAGACCCGTCCAGGCCCACATGAGTTGGGTGGAGAAACGGTAGATGAAGATTTCGTTCAGCGTGAGCACGTTGGACAGCAGCGCGATGGGCAACGCAAACAATGCGTAGGGGAACAGGCTGTACGCGCTGCCGATGACGACGTCGCGGAAGCGGCCTTCGCCGTCGCTGATGGTGGACACCAGGTAGTTCGCCACGTTCCACAGGATGAGCGGCAGAATCGTGTAGATAACCTCCGTATCCACGCGGATGTACGACGGGCTTGGATAGGGGCTGAAGACGAAGCCTGTGACGTACAGCGCCAGGATTCGGACGACCACCACCCATGCGTAGAGCAGGAGGGCGAACAGCAGGCTGCCCCGAAGGTTCTTCTTGATGTAGTAGAAACTGTCGGCGGGATGCTTGATGAATCGGAACATGAACACGAAATCGTCCACCAGGCGCACCTTGCGCGCCTGTCGCGCCCAGCGGCGGAGCGGGTCTAGCCAGCGGCGGCGTCGCTCCGCGCGGGTCAACACCGCCGAGCCCACCCACAGGCCCAGGGCGCCGAGGAGGGCATTGCCCAAATGGCGCTGGAGAACCACGTTGCGCAATTCCCAGAACGTCTCGGAATATCCGTTCCGATCCTCGGCGTGGCGGTAGTAGGCGAGCGCCTGCGGGTAGTTGCTCTGCTGGTAGTAGGCGTTGGCGATGGCCTGGTAGGCCATGATGAACAGCCCGTTGTAGGTCAGCACCTGCTCAAAATAGGGCTGCGCCTCCGTGTAGAACCCTTCCATGTACAGGCGCACGCCCTCATGAACCGTCTTGGCGAAGTCTGTGGCGCGGTACGTAACGATCGCGTTCTTGTCCTTGTCCAGGACGTAGAGCGTGTCGCCCGCGCGCTCAATGGCCGTCGGGTTGCGCAAGGTGCCCAGGCGCTGCTCGCCCCTGTCCTGCGCGCCGAAGACAAACAGCAGCGTGCCGTTCAGGTCGTACTCGTAGATTCGTCCGTCGGCGTCCACGGTTACCATGAGGCCATCGTCGCTGACATCAATGTCGCGGAAAGTCGTGGACCCGTACACGCCGTGGAACAGGTTCTTGCCCGAAATGGCGAACTTGCGGATGCTCTGGGTGCGGGCTGTGCCGGCGGTAATCGTGTACACCAGCGACCGCCGATCAATGGCGACGTTGGATGGCGACGCCGCCTCGTTCTTGATGAACTGCTCCAGTTGCTCTTTGGTGAGGAACATGCGCTGCAAGATCATCTTGAGCGACATCTGGGCCGTGTTCGCGCCGAAGTAGCCGATGAAGTTGCCGTAGGTGTTCATCATCACCAGCCCGTCCACCGAGCCCTCGCTCACGATGTACAGGTTCTTGCGGGCGTCCACGGCCACCTTGCGCGGCAAGAACTCCCGCTTCCTTCCGAAGAGCGGTTCAGACGGCCGCCCGAATTGGTTGACCACGCTGCCGTCCCTGTCCAGGATGACGACGGTATTGTTTCCGCCGTCGGCGATGTACAGGGTTCCCTGCTCGTCCACAAACAAGCCGGTGGGCGATTTCAGGATTCCCTTCCCGAATTCGGCGGCGACCTGGAACTCGCCGTCCAGCCGAACGATGCGACCGTTGCCCGTGTCGGCGATGTACAGGAAGCCGTCGGGCGCAAGGCACATGTCCTCGGGTTGCGACAAGGGCAGGTCAACCTCGTCCAGCGGACTGTACGCCTCCTGGGTCGGGTACAGCCACCTGCCAGGCCCCATCGTCCAGGTGGTGTAAGGCGAACGCGCGTAGACCGGCGCGCTTGCGGCGCTCATCACCAGGAGCAAGATTAGCAGGGTCGCGACTCGTCTCATTTCAACCCCGAATGCGACATGGTGCTCATGACCTGACTCTGGAGCACGATGAAGACGATGAGATTGGGCAGGAACATGATGAGGGCTGCCGCGGCGGCGATGCCCTGGCCTGCCACGACGTTGGCGCCCGTGGCGGTGGCGGTCAATGTGCTTAGGTAAAACGCGAACGTTCGCAGGCTCTCCGTGGTAACGTAGAGCGTGGAAGAGTCGGCGCTGTTCCAAACGGCCTGGAACGTGAGGATGGCGATGGTGGCGATGGCGGGGCGAACCATGGGCAGGATGATGCGCCGATAAATGGCCCAGTCCGACGCGCCGTCTATCTGGGCGGCCTCAATGAGTTCGTTGGGGATGACGTCCATGAACTGCTTCAGCAGGAACACGCCGACCGGCATGGCCAGGACGGGAAGCACGTGCACCCAGAACGTGTCCAGCAGGTTGAGTTTCTCAATCACCAGGAAGCGCGGGATGTTCACGGCGATGGGCACGAACATCAGCGCCACGGTGTTGATGGCAAACAGCGTCTGTTTGAGCCGGAAACGCTTCTTGGAGAGGGCGTAGGCCGCTGTGCTGGAGACGAAGATGGATGCGGCGACCGTGGCGAGGGCGATGACGATGCTGTTAAACAGATACCGGCTGACCGGAATGCCCGAAGTGGACATGCGGGCGAACAGGTCCGTAAAGTTCTTGGCGGTGGGGTTGACCACGAAGAATCGCGGCGGATAGGCGAACAGTTCGTCCAGCGGCTTGAAGGCGTTGGAGAAGATGAAGACGATGGGCAGCATCATGAAAGCCGCCAGGGGCAACAGGATGGCGTAGAACTTCAGTTGGCTGACGTGAAACCCTCGCGGGTTGATGCCTCGGTTGCTCACGCCCGTGTAGCGGCGAAACCAGTGCTTGCTCATCTGCTCATCAGTCCTTGCTTGCGAACAGTCGGTTGGACAGGCGGGTGAAGAAGAGCACCATCAGCAGCAGGACAACCGACACAGCAGCGGCGTAGCCCATCTCGTAGCGCAAGAACCCGTAGTCCTCAATGTGGTTGACGATGAGTTGGCCGGCATACTGGGGCGTGGGATTGCTGCCCGACAGCGTTACGCCAATGGCGCCGGCCTGGAATGTGCCCACGATGGCCATCACCGCCCCGAATAGCATCTGCGGTTTCATGGACGGGATGGTGATGTAGAAAATCTCCTGCCAGCGGCTTTTCACGCCATCCAGGGCGGCGGCCTCATACAGTTCGGGGTTGATGTCCAGGATTCCCGCCAGCATGGCCAGGAACCCAATGCCCATGCTGCTCCACAGCGTAACCACAATCATGATGGGCATGAGATAGTGGGGGGACTGTAGCCACTGCACCGGCTCCTGGATGATCCCAAGCCCCATGAGAAAACTGTTCATGTAGCCGGTCTGGTCGCCGCTGAACAGCGTCTTCCAGACGACGGCCATGGCGACGCCCCCCGTCATGGAGGGCGAATACAGGATGAGGGCGAAGAGCGTGCGCGGCAGGCGGGGCAGTTGGGCCAAAATCCACGCCAGCAGAAACGCCAGCGCGTACCCGCCCGGCCCAACGATGACCGCGAACTCAATGGTGTTGGGCAGGACGTACTTCATGAAGGTGTCGTCCTGGGTGAGCAGGGTGATGTAGTTGCGAAGCCCGATGAAGCGCGGGAACTGGATGGTATCAAAGAACGTGAACGATAGCAGGACTGCTGCCAGGACGGGCACGACGATGAAGATGATGAACAGCAGCGCGTACATGGACAGGAAGGCGTAGGCGCTGCCTTCGCCATTGTTCACCCGCTTCTTGAGAAATCCCTTACCGAGCATTCTCCATCCACGCTTTCACGGTGTCCACCGTCGGAATCTTGAACTGACGCACGCGTTGGCCGTTGCGCAGGTAGCCGAACTCCTCCATCTTGCGCGTGATTTCGCGATTGATGACGATCACGGCGCGGTCAATGGCGACGCGGGGGTTGGCCCCGTCAAACACGATGCGGTTCCAAACGTTGCTCAGTTCGCGTTCCTGCATGTAACTGCCGGGGAGGCGCACCGGCTCTTGCAGCCACTTCCACTGCTCCAGAATCACGGCCTTGTGTTCCTCGGGGATGTCCAGGCGGCTGAACGCCTCCAGATTGGCGGAATTCCACAGGTACTCGCGGCCGTAGTTCAACAGCAGCCGCTCCTGGAAGTCCGCTTGCGTCTCGGTGGACATCCACCACTTCAGGAATTGCCACGCCTCCTGGGGCTTGTCGGCGTCCTTGAACATGATGCTGGCCTGGGCCGAGCCGGTGGCGTAGCGGTTCTGCGTCCCATCGGGCAGGACTGTGGCCGGGTACAGGTCTATGCCCCAGAGTCCCTCAATCTCCGGCGCGGCGGTCATCAGTTTGATGTAGGTTTCAAAGTTAGAGATGCCGATGGGGATCGTGCCGTAACGGAAACTCTCGTAGAAACTCGCGGTGGTGAGGGGCATTCCGTAAATCGTGAAGCACTCCGCCATGAACTTGACCGCCGCGATGGCCTCTTCGCTCTGGAGGGCGGTGGCAAAGCCATCCTCGCTGTAGAGTTTGGCGCCGAAGTTGAAGAGGTAGGGCGCGGTCAGGAGGTAGCCTTTCAGGCCGCTGCCGCTGGACAGGGGGGTGTTGTAGTTCATGCCGTACCGCTGCAACTCCGGGAGAATCTGGATTACCTCATTCCAAGTGTGCGGCACGGGAAGCCCCAGGGAGTCCAGGATGTCCTTGCGATAGTACGTTACCCAGAAGTCCTGCGTTTCGGGGATGGCGTACACCGAATCGTTGATGATGTAACTCAAGAGGGCGCCGGGCGAATAAATGCGGATGAAGGAATCAAAGTCGTCAAAGGAGCGCAGGTCGTACAGGGCGTTGCGGATGGCGAGTTCGTAGGGGACGTTGGTGCTGACGCCCAGCGCAACGTCGGGCTGTATGCCGGCGGCCTTCGCCAACACCAGTTTCGCCTCGTCGGGCATGATGGAGAACTTGACGCGGATGCCGGTCTGCGGGGTGAAGGACTCGTCGGCCATGAGTTGCAGCAAATCCACGTACTGGCGCGGGCGGTTGACCCACACCTCCAGTTCCCCCTTGCCGGCGCCGAGGGATTGGTAGGGGTCAGGCCGGAAGGAGTGCAGGAAACGCTTGATGCCCTCGGCCATGGAAGCGATAGGCGAGGCGCTGGGGGTTTCGGGAACGACGGACGGCGAATGGATGTAGATTTTGTCCAGCGCCAGAGGCTGATTCTGCAGCAGGGGCAGGAGCGACCCCAGCAACTGGGCGGCCGACCCAGGCCCCTCGGAGAAGCGGTTCATGTAGACCGGAATCTTGTCGGCATTCTCGGACAGGAAGGTCAAGTTGTCAATGGCCATCTGATAGGTCAGGCTTTCCGGCGAGGCCCTGCCCTGATTGATGTCCAGTAGCGTGTGGGTGTCTGCGCTGAGGTGCTGGGCGATGGTGCTGAGGCGCTCCTGGATATCGGGAATGTAGTCGGAGATCACCCACTCCTTGTACGGGTCGCGCTGGTTGCCGGTCAGCCGTTTGATTTCCAGGGCCAGGGTGTTGATGTCGGCGAGGGCTTGCTGGATGGTCTCAACGGCGGGGAGATACGGGGCGTTGGTGGCCTCTATGCCGATGACGTTCGCGCCTTTGCGCAGGTAGATCTTGTACGGCGGCTGGCCGCCCAACGGCACGTTCACCCAGTCGGGCGAGTAGCGGAAAGGAACCGCGTTGAGTTGCTCAAAGGGCACCTCGCCGTTGATGGTGATGCGGCGGAAGACGGTGAAGTTGCTGCGCGTGTTCTGGAGGGCGCGCAAGGTGATGGCGTACCACCCATCTTCCGGAACGGTGAACTCGTAATACACGGCGCTCCCGCTCCGAATCCAACTCTCGCCGCCGAGGGTATTGAGCAGCAGGCGGTAGGTGTCATACGGGGTTACCGTGAGGCTGCGGCTGCTGGTGGGGCGCACGGAAGTGTCATTTTTGTACGAGGGAAACTCGGCCTCCAGCACAAACGAGAAGCCTGACGAGTCTGGCCCCGGGTGCGATGCGAGATACTCCGCGTAGTCGGGATAGGGCGCGAAGGATTCCAGGTAGATGCTGCCCAGGTACAGCGCGCCCTCGGTCAGGGTGAACTGAAACTCGTGCGCCCCGGCCGATAGGCGGATGCGCAGGGGATAGGGCTGGCTGAACCGCACATCGCGCGCCGCGGCCTTGCTCCAACGGACATCGCGCACCTGGCGGATGAGGGCGTCGTTGCCGTAGCGGTCCTTGGGGAAGGTGTTTACGCTGTTGCGGAAGTAGATTGGGAAGATGATGCGCCGCAGGTCGCTGACGGGGAAGTCGCCATCTATGCGCAACTGGCCCTCGGGGGCGTCCAGCACGGAGGGCGCGGCGGCCACGTCAAACGCGATGACAAACTCCCCCTCGGCAGGGATCGCGACCGGGAAGCGAAGGCTGTCCCCTCGCTGCAACAGGATGCTGGCCTTGTCGTACAGGCGAGCCGTTTCGTCGTCGGCAAGCGGCAGGCCGAACGTGTCCGCGCGGATTTCCACGACGAGGCGAGGCGCACCCCTAGGCGGCACAGGCCCCGGTTGATCGGCGTGGGGAGAGACCCCCGCCGATGCCGGGGTTGTGAGTATCAACAATGACGCGATAAGCGCAAGGATCCTGTCTGGCTTGCGGTACATGGCCGAAGCCTCAATTGCGGTCTGCCGTCTGCGTGCGAGCGACGGCGTGATCGGTGATTTCTCGCCATTAGGAGAGTGCGCAAGAAGCCTCTAGTCGCGCGGCCACAGGGCGATGGTGCGGGCAGGGGAGCGCTGCTGACCCGCAACGCTCCCCTGCCGCTCTGTACTCCGCACTACTTGGGCAACTCGGCGCGAGCCTCGTCCAGGATCTTGTTGGCGAACTCTTCCAGTTTGGCCGCGTAGTCCTCGTACTTGTAGCGGCCCTCGTTGGCGAAGTTGAACATGTACCACATGTTCACGTCCTTGTCTTCGCCGATGTCAATGCCGGGCTTGCCTTCCCAGCGGGCGTTGACGTAGCCGGGGACGATCTTCGCCAGGGACTCCAGCAGGCTGTTGTCCAGGTTCTCCAGTGCCTTGCGGAGGCCGGGCCTCTCGCCGACGAAGGACATGTACAGGTTGATGCTGTCCGGCGTAACGGACACGGGCATGCGGGTGGGGACGCCCTTGGCCGCTTTGGCGAGTTCGGCTTCTTTCGCGTAGCCCGCCTGCGAGAAGGTCATCCACTTGGCGAAGTCATAGGCCGCTTCCAGGTTGGGGGCCGTCTTGGAGACCACGATGATGTCGGCGACCATCGCCTGGTTGCCGCCCGGGATGCCGATGAAGTCCCAGTTGAAGGTTGCGTTCTGGGCGATGCCCGGGACAGCCCAGCCGCCATCCCAGCGCACACCCGATTCCTGGTTGAGGAACAGTTCCCACGGGCCTTGCGACTTGAAGTTCTTCTTCTCCTCGTCCGTCAGGCCCTGCCAGGTGTGCCGCTTCATCTCGCCGGTCTTGGCTACCCCGGCCTTGAAGGCGGCGGAGTTGTAGTTCATGTGAACGCCGTCAAAACTGAACCACTTCAACTTGCTGTCCTGGGTGCTCGGATACCAGCCCATGATGAACTCCATCTCATCCAAGCCCAGGATTCCCTTCTGGATGTTCGTCAGGGCCGTGGTTGCGGCGAAGAAATCGTCCACCGAGACGCCATACTCCGGCGCGTCCAGGTTGGCGGCCTCAAACAGGTCTTTGTTGACGAAGTAGCCCATGACGAACTGCGCCGCAGGCAGCCCCAGGACTTTGCCGGAATAGGTTACGGCATCCTTCAGCACTTGCGGCACGCTCTGCCACTCCGGGTCGTTCTGCACGAATGCGGTCAGGTCGGCCAGCCAGCCGTTCTTGACATAAAGCGGCGTAACGTCGGCCATGAAGACATCGGGCAACTGGCCTTTGGCCGCAAAGTTGGTGAGTTTCTCGTCCCAACGTCCCTCGCCCGACATGTCCACGAACTCAACGGTAACATTGGGGTGGGCCGCCATGTACGCCTTGACCAGTTGGCGCTGGAGGTTGTTCTCCTCCTCGGTGCCAACGTTCCAGTTGGCATAGCGCAGCGTTACCGGGGCGGGAGTGGGCACGGGCGTAGGCTCGGGCGGAGTGGTCGGCTCAGGGGTTGGCGTGGGCTTGGCCTGATACGGCGGGGGTGCGGTGGGTGTGGGTTTGGCACCGCAGCCGACCAGGCTTGTGATGAGAATCACCGCGACCAGTAGGTAGACGAACTTTGCGCTTCTCATTTTTCCTCCTTTTCGTACTCTGTCATTCATCTACTGGGTGGCGCAAGTTATGGGTTACGCAACGTCCGACTCTTGTACGGGTTACCACCTCCTTTCATCCGGCAGGGCCCGTCACGACCCCATCACCACCTCCACGGAATGCGTCTGTCCATCACCGAAGACGGGGATGACTTGCCCTTCCAAGGGGCGCCCATCTACCGTGATAGACCGGATACCCTGATGAACGTGATGCGGATTCTTGACTTCAATGTGGTACACCGCGCCGCGGAACCTGCGCGTAACCTTGAAGCCGGGCCAGTGCGCCGGAATGGCCGGGTCAACACGAAGCCCATCTTCCTCGGGGCGAATGCCGAGGATCCAGTGCGTGGCGACGCAGTGCAGCCACTGGGCCGAGCCGGTGTACCACGTCCAGCCGCCGCGCCCGAAGAACTCCGACTGCGGCCCGTCCACGTTGCCGGGCGTAACGTATGGCTCGGCTTTGTACGTGTCTATATCCGCGCTGCGGTTGGGCGGGCAGATGCGCCGATAGACCTCATAGGCCAATTCGGGCTGGCCGGCGGCCACGTAGGCCCACACAGCCCACGTGGCAGCGTGGGTGTAGACGCCGCCGTTCTCTCGCAGCCCAGGGGCGTAGCGAGTAACGTAGCCGATGTCCGGGCGGGGGCGGGTGAAGGCCGGGTAGTTGAGCAGGGGGCCGTAGTCTTTGAGCAGGAGCCTCGTAACGGCACCCATGGCGGAGCGGGCCTTGTCAGCGTCCGCCGCCCCGCTGATGACGGCCCAGATGTTGGGCATGAGGAAGATCTGGCCCTCGTCATTGTTTCTGGAACCGACCGGTAGGTCGTCATCGGTGGTGGCTTGGAGGTACCATTCGCCGTCCCAGCCGTAACGGTTGAGGGCATCCTTGAGGCTGGCGCGGACATCCTCGCACTTGCGAGCGAATGGCTCATCGCCTCGCCTGCGCGCGAGGGGGATGAAGTTGCCGAGGATCATGTAGAGGAACTCGGCTACCCAGAAACTCTCGCCCTTCAGAAGCGTCCCGACTGCGTTCAGCCCGTCGTTCCAGTCGTGGTCGCCCATCAGGGGGATGCCGCGCGGCGAGAAGCGGGAGAATGCGCGCTCTATGGCGCGCTTGCAGTGCTGATACAGCGACTCCGCTGGCGCGTTCAGGTACGGGACAGATTCGTCCAGGATGCCGTAGTCCGCCGTTTCCTTCAGGTACGCATCCAGGATGAAGGGCAGCCAGAGGAGGTCATCGGAGCAGTTCGTGCGGGGGCCGCCTCCGCGAATGGAGAACCACCAATGCAGTACGTCTCCCTCAACGAACTGCTGCGAAGCGTGCAGGAGCAGTTGCTTGCGGGCGTACTCCGGCTCGCTTGTCAGAAAAATCTGGCTGTCCTGCAACTGGTCGCGGAAACCGTACCCGGCGGATACCTGGTAGTATGCCGCCTTGCCCCACAGGCGGCACGAAATGGCCTGGTACTTGAGCCAGAAGTTGGTCATGAAGTTGAGGGCCTCGTCGGGCGTTTCCACGCGCTCCGTGTCGGTGAAGCGCGCCCAGAACTCCTTGACTTCTTGGAACGCCTGCGCGCTCTGTTCATCGCCTGTGAAGCGGGCGATGAGTTCGTCGGGGTCTTCCTTGCCGTTCTCGGCCGCTCCCAGTGTGAACACGAGGGTTCTCGCCTCGCCTGGCGCCAGGGTTACCTCCACCTGCAGGGCCGCGATGGCATCACCGAACCGGCCGCTCCTGCCGTCCAGGCGCTCGGTGAACATGGCTCTGGGGGCGTCCTCTCGGCCATACATGCCCAGGAAGGATTCCTTGTCGCAGTCGTAGGATTTGAGCGGCGCACTGACGGCCATGAAGGCGGTGTAAGGCCAGTCTATGTTGTTGTATCGGCCTTTGTCATCGGGGAATCCCCACAGGTACTTGCGGGCGTACACCGCGCTGCGTTTCGTGTCGGCCCAGGTTTCAATGAACAGTTTGTGGAACTCGCGGTGTTCATCCGGCGCAAACCCCAGGAGCCACTCCACGTATGAGGTTACGTCCAACTCGCGGACAGAGGGGCCTGCGTTTGTGAGGGTCAGGCAGAAGACCTCCACCGGATCTCGCGCGGCGACGAAGACCGTGAGTTCGCTGAGGATGTCGCCGACCTGCTGGACGAAGCGAGAATAGCCGATGCCGTGGATGGCGCGATAGTGGTCGTAGGCGTGCATGACCGGCTTGTACGTTGCCGACCAGAAGTCGCCGCTGGCGCGGTCGCGGATGTAGAAATACTTGCCCCAGTTGTCCTTGACGAGGTCTTGGAATGCACGTGTGATGCGATTCTGGCCGGCGTTTCCCCGCCAACTGTAGCCGGAGCCGGTCTGCGAGATCATGAGGCCATAGTCGCCGTTGCTGATGATGTTGGCCCACGGGCGCGGCGTGAAGGGAGTGGTGATGATGTACTCGCGACCGTTTTCCGAGAAGTAGCCATACCGGCTTGGGAACTTTTCGCTCATGGCGCCCTTCCGGATGGGAAGCGTTGGTGTCAGCGAGCCTTGATACGAGAACCTGCTGGACTAGGTGAAACGTTTCATGCCGATTATACCATGCGTTTGGTATTTTGTCAAGTAAAATCGCGTTGTGTGTTGTGATTCGGCTCCAAAGGCTGTAGATAGACGCCATTGCGAGGGCACGTGCGACACCCTCACCCCAGCCCTGTCCCAGCGAGCGAGGGAGCGGCGCCCTCTCCCCGGCCTTCGGCCTCCCCCTCTCCACCAGCGGGAACCAGGGGGTGAGGTTGGGTGAGGATGCATGCTTCGCTCGCAAGGACACGCGAAGAGGGTGCGCCTGCGGTTCACCAACACACGATGAAACCGAATCTCCTCTCCAAACCGCTTGACGCTGGGGCCAGAGTGTGCTACAATAATGGCGAGTT
>JBBIHX010000027.1:0-27129 GCA_037446815.1 Caldilineae bacterium
TTCATCTTGTGTTGGTCTGTGCGGCGCACCGCCTCCCCGCCCTGTCATGCTGAGCCGAAGGCGGTACGCCCTCGCCCTTCGGGAGAGGGACGGGGTGAGGGGCGAGATTCTTCGCGGCTTCGCCGCTCAGAATGACCGTAGATGCCAACAGACTTTGGAACCGAATCAAAACGAGGCAACTCATCGCCAGGTTTCGGTGGGCTTCCCGTCATTGCGGAGCGATGGAGGGCGAAGAATTCCGCCCTACCGATTCGTGCCGATTCGTGTTACTCGTGGATGACCCCGGCCCCTTCGGGGCTTGCCGGCGCCCCGCGCCCTCACCTCGCCCCGGCCCTACGGCAGCACGTCCAGCAACTGCTCCCGCAACTCCAGCCAGCGCTCCATGGCGGGCCGCGTAACCACCGACGGCGGCAGGAACGGGCACCCCTGCGACTCGCGGGTGGAGACCTCAAACGTACCGATGCGGCGCGCCAGGGCCATGATGTCCACCTTGTCGTACCCGATGAGCGGGCGCAGAATGGGCTTGCCGATGCCCAGCGAAATCATCTCCAAACTCGGAAGCGTCTGGCTAGCCACCTGCCCCACGTTCTCGCCCGTAACGATGGCGTTGGCCCCGATTTCGTCGGCCAGTTGCGCTGCCTTGCGCAGCATCGCGTGCTTGCAGAACAGGCACGTCCACCGCTCCGCGCGCAGGTCGCGCAGGCGCTCCACGATAGGCTCCATCATCTCATGATGGCTCAGCACCAGCGGCTTGATGCGCCAGCCGTAGGCATACCCATCCAGCACCTCGCAGTTCGCCAGCGCCTTGGCGGTCTCCACGTCGCTCTGCGTGAAGTGCAGCGGCGCCACTCCGCACCCCCGCTTCATCATCAGGTACGCCGCCACGGGCGAATCAATCCCGCCGGAGATGAGCGCCACGACCCGTCCCTGAGAGTTCAGCGGCAGCCCCCCTGGCCCAGCATACGCCGCCGCGAAGATGAGCGCCTCTTCACGGCGAATCTCAACGCCGATGGTTACATCCGCGCTATCCGACAGGTCTACACGGGCCCCCGTCGCCACGCGCACGGCCTCGCCCACCTGCGCGTTGATCTGCGGCGAGGTCAGGGGGAAGCCCTTGAACGCGCGGCGGGCATCCATGCGGAAGGTGCGGTCAGGGCCGAGGCCGACGCGCCGCGCGATGGACACCGCCTCGGCGGTGATGGCGTCCATATCCAGCGGCGTGCGGGACACGGGACTGAGCGACACGATGCCGAACACGCGCTGTAAATGCGGCAGCGCCGACTCCACATCGGCCGTGTCCACATACAGCCGCTGCCCGTGCACCGACACCTCGCCCGCCAGGCCGTTGCGCTTCAGGCAATCCTTTATGTTAAGTCGCAGGCGGCGGACAAACAGATTGCGGTTTCGCCCCTTCAACCCGATTTCCCCGTAGCGCACCAGAATCAGGCCCATCGCCTCCCCTCCCAAAAAAGCAAGGCGGGGCAAGGGTAACCCCCCGCCCCGCCGACAATTCGCGACAGAGTTGGGTTTAGGCAGCAGCAGGGCGGCGTCCAAACAGCCGACGGAAGAACCCGCCGATCTCGCCCTTCTCCCAGACCACCAGAAGCGGCACCGCCGTGAACAGCGACGCGTAGGTTTCGCTCAGCATCCCAACCAGCATCACGAGGATAAACTGCTTGATGGTTGCGCCGCCGAACAGCAACAGCGCCAGCAGGACGAACATGGCGTTCAACTGCGTCGCCAGCGAGCGGTGGAGCGTCTCCAGCACGCTGCGGTTGACGATGGTCTCGTAGTCCTCGCCGCGCCGCCGCGGGATATTCTCGCGGATGCGGTCAAACACCACGATGATGTCCTGCACGCTGAACCCGATGACGGTCAGCAGCGCGGTCAGGAACAGGGCATCCACCTCCCAACCCAGCACCACGCCCAGGATGGAGAACATGCCGGTAACGACCAAGATGTTCTGCGCGATGGCGATGACCGCGCAGACGCCGTACCGAAACGCATGGGGCACCTTGCGGAACGCCAGCAGGATAAACGCCACGATGGCCAGCGCCGTGAACCCGATGGCCGTGAACGCCGATTGCGTTACCTCCTTGCCCACCGACGGGCCAACCGAGCGGAAGTAGAGTTCCGTCACGGGGCCGAATCGCTCCTCCACCTTCTTCAGTAGTTCCGCCTTGGTCTCCTCGTCCACCTGCTTCATCCGCACCAGAACCGTTCGGTCACCCCCCACGTTGGTCGCCGATGTGTCGGAGTAACCCGCGTCCACAAACACATCCCGCACCTCCGTGGGAAACACAGGCTTCTCAAACCGCAATTCCAGCGCCGCCCCGCCGGTGAAGTCAATGCTGGGCTTCAGGCCGTTTATCGCCAGGGACACAATCCCCGGAATCACGATGAGCAACGTAATGAGAAAGTACCAACGTCGTTTCTCTACAAAGTTGAACATGACGCCTCCTCAAGTCCAGTCCTAGACGCCCAGCAGCCAGTGCTTGCCTTCTATCTTCTCGCCAACGGCGTCAAACAGCGCGCGCAGGAACGTACGCGTTACCGTGATGGCCGTGAAGATGTTGATCATCACGCCAAGCCCCAGGGTGATGGCGAACCCCTTCACGATGGACGCGCCGAAGTTGGAGCCGAAGATGAAAAGAATCGCGCAGGTGATGAGCGTGGAGATGTTGGAGTCGCGGATGGATGTCCACGCGCGGTCAAACCCCGCCATCAGCGCGCTGCTCAGACTCCGCCCCGCGCGAATCTCCTCCTTCATGCGCTCAAAGACCAGGATATTGGCGTCCACAGCCATGCCGGTGGACAACAGGAAACCTGCGATGCCGGGCAGGGTCAACGTTACCGGGATGAGTTTGTACAGCATGAAGTTCAGCAAGGCGTACAGCACCAGGGCGAGCGCCGCCATAAGCCCGGGCAGTCGGTAGTAGGTGATCATGAACAGGAGAACGACGATGACGCCGATGATGCCCGCCGTCGTGCTACGCCTCACCGAGTCGGACCCCAGCGACGCGCCCACCGTGCGGTTGTCCACCACCTTGAGCGGAACCGGCAGCGCGCCGTACTTCAACTGAATGGCCAGGCTGCGCGCCTCGTCCAGGGTGAAACTCCCCTCAATCACCCCGCGGCCATCGGGAATCGCCGACTTGATGACCGGGCACGAGATGACCACCTTGTCCAGCACGATGGCGAGATACCGCCCCACGTTGGCTGCCGTGTGGTCGGCGAACAGCTTCGCGCTTTCGGGCTGCAACTCAAACTGGATGAGCGGCTTGCCCGTGTTGTCAAACCCCACATCCGCGCTCTTGAGGTCCTTGCCGGTCATGACCGTCTTGTAAACAACCTCCGGCGTGGGAGTAGGAGAAGCGGTCGGCGTTACGGCGCCCGTCTCGGTAACGGTCTCTGTGGGCGCTACGGTTGCGGTGGCCGTGGCCTCGGCCGTCGGCGTAACGGTTGGGGTAATCGGCTCGGTGGACGATGTGCCGAACGTCGTCTTCACCACCGTGCCAGGCTCAATGAACGTCTCGGAATCAACGAATTCCAGCAAGCCGGTCTGCCGGAAGGTCGCGATGGCCTGGTCGGGGTCTTTGATGCCGGGGAGTTCCACGATGATGCGGCGCTCGCCCTGCAACTGAACCAGCGGCTCGGTAACGCCCAGGCCGTTCACGCGGTTCTCCACGATGGTGCGCGCGGCCTCCATGGACTCGGCGCTCACCTGCGTCGTCTCCGGCACATCCGCTTCCAGCAGGACCTGCGTGCCGCCCTGCAAGTCCAGGCCCAAGCGCACGGAGATGTCGCGCGTCCCCTTGATGAGCGGCAACTTCAGCGTGTTGTGGCCAGGCCAGTCTATCCAAATGGCCAAAGCCGCGATGAGGATGATGAGAATCAGCAAATTGAAGTTCCGATCCCTCATGAAGTGCTTCTCCTCCTCAGCCGGTATAGCATCTCCGGCCCAAGTTCTTCAACACAAACCAGGGCTCCTTGGCGCGTGGCTCCCAGGAGCCCTGATGGTTGAAGCCGTTGCATGGTGCGGCCCATTATAGTCTACGGCAATAGGCGTGTCAAATAAGTTGCGGCCTCCCGGAATACCCCGTCCTCGTCCCGCTCATCGGTGGCGATAATCAGGTCGGCGTGCTCGCGGGCGTGTTGCACGCGCTGGCGCATCTCCTCATACAGCCGCGGGGTCAAGAGCGAGTTGGGCCGCCGCTGCGCTACCGTCTCATAGCGCGCGTCCAGGAAGATGAGCACGTCCGGGGGGTGTATCCGCTGCCACATGTCGGGCACGTAAGAATGCTCCTGGGCGATTTCCGCCGCGTCATACCCGGCGCGCCTCAACCTCCACACCAGGGATGACTTCCCGGAGCCACACACGCCGACAACGCCGATTCTCATACCACCGGCCCGCTCCTAGATGGGCACGCGCACCGCAAGCCGCCGCACGTCTTCCTGTCCTTCGCGCGGCAAGATGCCCAGCACCAGCACGCTGATGTCGTCGGCGGGCCTGCCGGAGTCCCGCTCCACGGCCTGCCGCAGGAGGGCATCGGCCACCGCCTGCGGGTTGCCGGTCTGCTCGGCCACCTCGCGCGCGCAGTCCAGCACAGCCCACGGCCCCTTGCCCCTTCCGGCGGCCCACAGCCCGTCGGTGGAGACAATGGCCCAGGTCCCGGCTTGAAAGGGGAACTCCAGGATGGTCGGCTTGGTGGCTGCATACAGGCCAATCGGTTGCGCCGACTCGTCTATCTGGCTCCACTCTCCCTCGCGCCGAAGGATGGCGGGGCACTGCGTATTGCGCGACAGGACAACTGTCCGCGTAGTTAGGTCTAGCGACAAGATTGTGAGGTCGGCGCGGACCTTGCCCCGATACTGCGTGAACAGGTAATCGTGGGCGGCGCGCGCGGCGGCCCCATCGCGGACGCCTTCGCCCAGCAGCGACACCACCTTGCGCGCCACCATGTTGCTGATGGCCTTGGCTCCGCGCCCGCTGCTCTGACCATCCACGAGGACGAAGGACAGCCCGCCCCGAGGGCGCTCTATCATCTCCAGCGTATCGCCGCTTTCCCGCGTGGCGTACTTGCCCACCTTCGCCGCAGCCACGCGCAGTTCCAGGCCCAGTTCAACGCCCGCCATCTTTCCGCGCCCCCTGCTGCTTCTTGAGCACCTTCTCCGCAAAGGCCAGCGCCTGCTCGCGGGTCGCAACCTTCCCTTCCGCCTGCGCCTCGCGAATCGCCTCCAGCAGCGCGCCGATGGTCGGCCCTTCGCTCAGTTCCAGCGACGCCATCAGGTCGCGCCCGTTCACGACCGGCTGGGGCGACACGATGTGCGGCTCGGCAAGGCAGGCTTGTATCACCCGCCGCACGATGGCCTGCGCCGCGGGCCAGTTCGGGTCATCTTCCACCGGCTGCGTGGCGAACATGTCGGCCAGGAACAGCAACGCCGTCGCCACTGCGCCATCCCCCAGCGCGCGGTGGAATCGGTACAACGCGCGGTTGGTAACGTGCCGCGTCCGCACCAGCGACAGGAGCCACATGTGCTCGCGGATGACGCCCGACACGAGGGAGACGGCCGCCGCGCTGTAGCGAAGCCGCACCAGCGCGCTGGCGGCCATCTCCGCGCCCACCTCGGGGTGGCCGAAGAAGCGCACCCGGCCCTTCTCCTCGGTGCGGGTCGCGGGCTTGCCGATGTCGTGCAGCGCCGCCGCAAGTTTCAGCAGCACAAGCCGCGATTCTGCCGGCGCCTCGCTTTCCATCAGATACGCCGCCACCTGCGAGCGCACCGCGCCCAGGCTCGCCGCGAATTCGGCCCAGGCCCCATCCGCCGCGCCGCGCAACAAGGCATCGGCCAGCGCCTCCACCGCCTCCACGGTGCGAATGCTGTGCTCCAGCGCACCCCAGCGATGCGGCAGCGGCTGCTGCAATCCGCGCAAGGGTGCCAGTTCGGGCAGCACTGCGTCCAACAGGCCCAGGCGGTCCATATCGCGCAGGCACTTCCCGAAGGCGGGCAGCGCCGCCATGCGGTTCACCTCATCCCGAATTCGCTCGGGCGCCACCGTGCCCAGGAGCGCAGCCTGCGCCGCCAGCGCCTGCTCCAAGCCCGGAGCGAACCCCAGGTTGAGTTGGTGCGCGAACCGCACGGCCCGCAAGAGCCGCGCCGGATCCTGCACAAACGCCGCTTCGGACACAGGCCGCAGGACGCCCGCCGCCAAATCGCCCAGGCCGCCTGTCGGGTCAACGATGGCCTCGCGCCTCATGTCGCTCAGGGGCATGGCCATCGCGTTGACGGTGAAGTCCCGCCCGCGCAGGTCGGCCTCCAGGTCGTGCCCGCGGAACGCCGCCACGTCCGCCGAGTACGACTCCCCCTCCCACGAGAACAAGACCCGCGCCACATCCCGCTCCTCATCCAGCGGGTAGAACGCGCCGCCCAGCGTATCGGCCAGCCGCCGCCCCAGGGTCAGCGCGTCGCGGGGCACGATAAGGTCTATGTCATGGACGGCCCACCCCAGCAGGAAGTCGCGCACGCTGCCGCCCACCAAGAACGCCGAGGGTTCCCACTGCCCCAGCAGTTGCGCCACGCGGGCGATGGCCGCCTGCGACGCCGTGCCAAACGCGGGAGCGTTGCCCTCTCGCACGCGCCCGAGCCCATGCGCGGCCTCATCGCTTGCCCGCGGGGGCTCGTCTCCCCTGGGCGGCACGTACACCACCTCCGGCTCCTCGCGGCGGCGCGCCGACTTGGCCGACCGGTACGCCTCTTCCTCGGTGCGGCCCACGCCGGCCACCCGGCCCCGCACAAGGGCAACCCAGTACCCAGCGTAGGCGCTCAGGTCGGGCGCGCGCGCCATTGCCCCAGCCTCCGCGCCAGAAATCAGACCGCCCGCTCGGGCGCGGGCTGCCCCGCCTCGCCCTTCGCGAGGATTCGGTCTGCCTCGTCAAGCCCCGCCTGCAGCGCCTTCAGGTTGATCGCCTCCGTGCCTTTGGGCGCTCTGGCCCGCACGGCCGCCTCTATCGCCTTGCGCGATACGACGCCCGTCAGCCCCACGATGATGCCCAGCGCCACGATGTTCGCCGTGATGCGGCGGCCGGTCGTCTCCTCGGCGATCTTGGTAATCGGAATCATGTAGGCGCGGCTGGTGGGCACCCGATCCACATGCACCGAGTCCACGATGAGGATGCCGTTCCGCTTCATCCCGTACACGTACTTGTTGCACGCTTCCTGGCTCATGCAGAGGAGCAGGTCCGCCGCGATGACCTTGGGGTAGTCAATCACGCCGTTGCTGATGACCACCTCGGCTTTGCTGGCCCCGCCCCGCGCTTCGGGGCCGTAGGACTGGGTCTGCACGGCGTTCTTCCCATCGTACACCGCCGCGGCCTCCGCCAGGATAAGCCCGGCCAGGATGAGCCCCTGCCCTCCTTCGCCAGCCAGTCGTATCTCGTACCGATCCGTTGCTCCCATAATGCCTCCTGCGCGCTGTGCGCTACCCTTTGGTAGACCGCGCCATCGCCCGCTCCACGATTTTCGCGTAAGCGGCCGTGTACTCCGGGAAGTCGCGCTCGTGGAAGATGCCCCGCACGATCTTGCCCTGCAACTGCTCCGGGGTCATCTTCGCCGCGGCCTCTCGCGTTACGCTGTTTTCCTTCTGCCAGCGGAGCATGTCCACCGCCGTGCCCAGTTTGTTGATGCGCCCGTAGGTCGTGTGGCAGTAACTGACCGCCTCCACCACCGAGAACCCCTCGTGCAAGAGCGCCTTCTCAATCAGGCGGTCCAGTTCCACGGCGTGGTAGACCGTGCCCCGCGCCACGAAGGTTGCCCCAGCCGCGATGGCCAGTTCGCAAATCGGAAACGGCTGGTCAATGTTGCCGTAGGGCGCGGTTGTCGCCAGGCTTCCGGTCGGCGTCGTCGGCGAGTACTGCCCGCCCGTCATGCCGTAGATGGAGTTGTTGATGATGATGGACGTGATGCCGATGTTGCGCCGCGCGGCGTGGATAAAGTGGTTGCCGCCGATGGCCAGGGCGTCGCCGTCGCCCATGATCGCGATGACGTGCATCTTCGGCTTGACCATCTTGAGGCCCGTCGCGAAGGCCAGCGCCCGCCCGTGGGTCGTGTGCATCGTGTTGAAGTCCATGTACACCGGCATACGCCCGCTGCACCCGATGCCCGACACCATGGCGATATCGTCCTTCTCCCAACCCAGGCGGTCAATGGCGCGAATCAGCGCCCCCATGACGATGCCGATGCCACACCCGGGGCACCATACGTTGGGAAACTTCTTGTGTCGCCGCAGATAGCGGTACATCCGATTCTCTTCAAAGCGTCTCACGGCTACTTCTCCTCAATCGCCGCCAGAATCTGCTGCGGCGTGATCATCTCCCCGTTGGCCAGGTTCAAGCGCCGCACCTTCTGCCGCCCCACGACGCGCTCCACCTCCAGCGCCAACTGCCCCAGGTTCATCTCGGGCACGATGACGCGCTTGCACGTGCGGGCCAGGCGCTCTGTGGCCTCCTCCGGGAACGGCCAGATGGTTTCCAGTTTCAGGAAGCCCACCCGGTACCGCTTGGCCCGCGCGAGTTTCACCGCATGGCGCGCCGCGCGTGCTGTCGCTCCGTAGGCCACCACCAACACCCGCGCCCCGGGCGGACAATCCTCCTCGTAGGAGATGATGTCGTGGCGGTGCTGCTCAATGCGACCGAAGGCCCGCGCAATCCAGGCATCAATCTCGTCCACGCGCTCGGTGGGGAAGCCGGCGCGGTCGTGGAACAGGCCGGTGATGTGGTAGCGATACCCCTCGCCGAAGGGGGCCAGCGGCGGGACGTCGGTGCTGGGATCCTCAAACGGGAAGTACCACTCCGGCGGCACATGCGCCGGCATCCGATTCGTGATCTCCAGCGCCTCCGGCGGGGGCAGTTCCACCCGCTCCCGCATGTGGCCCACCACCTCGTCCATCAGAAGAACCACCGGCGAGCGATACTTCTCCGACAGGTTGAACGCCCGCACGGTTAGCAAGAACGTTTCCAGCACCGACGACGGCGACAGCACAATGATGGGGTGATCGCCGTGGGTGCCCCAGCGCGCCTGCATCACGTCGCCCTGCGCGGGCTTGGTGGGCAGGCCCGTGCTCGGGCCCGTCCGCTGGACATTCACGATGACGCAGGGAATCTCGGCCATAGCCGCGTAGCCGATGTTCTCCTGCATCAGCGAGAACCCCGGGCCGCTGGTGGCCGTCATCGCCTTGACGCCCCCCACCGAGGCGCCGATAACCGCCGCGATGCTGGCGATCTCGTCCTCCATCTGTATGAAGTACCCGCCAACCTCGGGCAGGCGGCGAGACAGATGTTCCGCAATCTCCGATGAGGGCGTGATGGGATAACCGGCGAAAAAGCGGCACCCCGCTGCCAATGCGCCCTCCACGCACGCTTCATTGCCCTGCATCAGCCGTGCCGCCATCCGTGTCCTCCTCCACTTCGGTTACAACGATAGCCAAGTCGGGGCAGTGCACGTCGCACCAGTGGCACGCGGTGCACTGCTCCTCGCGGGCCACCACCGGCCTGCCATCCTCGTCCATGTCGTACACGTGCTGCGGGCAGAACGCGATGCAGATGCCGCATCCCTTGCACCAGTTGTCAAACACGTGCACGCGGCCCCGACGCCGCTTCTTTCGCCCTGCAAGCGCGGGAGCGGCCTCTTCCGCCGCGACCGCCTGCGGGCCCTCCTGTTCGTCCGACATGACCTTCGTTCCCTCCTGTTGTGCCGCGAAGTACAAACGCCTGGGCCTATTCTACGAGTTTGGGCCAGGGCGTCAAGGGCGCCAAGTCGGCAACGGGAATGTCATTCCGAGCGGCGAAGCCGCGAGGAATCTCGGGTCCCATTCGCGCAATCCGTGCTATCCGTGGATTAAGGGAGTGTCATTCTGAGGCGCGAAGCGCCGAAGAATCTCGCCCCTCCCCTCACCCCAGCCCTCTCCCGAAGGGCGAGGGCGTATCGCCTTCGGCTCAGCATGACAGTCGGGGGGCCAACGTGCGACGCACCTCGGAGGTGCGTCGCACGTTTCCCCATTCGCGTCCATTCGCGTTATTCGCGGTTACAAGAAACTCTGCCGGCGGCGAAGCCGCGAGGAATCTCGCACCCCTATTCGCGCAATCTGTGCTATCCGCGGATACCACTCGACTTGACCGCCCCAGGAACATCGGATACACTGGAGCAGCCCCACGAGGGAGGAAACCCATGCCTGTGCTCACCCCACGCGAACGCATTCGCACGGCCCTGAATCATGCCACGCCCGACCGCATCCCCGTGGATGTCGGCGGGAGTTACGCCACCGGCGTCAACGTGGAGGCCTACGCCGCATGGAAGGCCCACCTAGGCCTGGACACGCCCACGGTCATCGCCAGCCGCCGCTCCCAGATCGCGTGGGTGGAGGATAAGATTCGGCAGCGGTTTGGCATTGACACCTGGCCGGTGCTCCCCCGAGGGCCGCGCACCCCGCCCGAGGAAGTGTACCCCGACGGCTCGTACCGCGACGAATGGGGCGTCGTCCGCAGTCGCCCGCCGGACGGGGGACACTACTACGTCAGCCACGAGCCTCTCGCTGCCGAGTGCTCCCTGGAGACCATTATCCATTACCCGTGGCCCAACCCCGACGACCCAGGCTACGTGGAGGGGTTGCGAGAAGAGGCACAGAGAGGACACGACGCCCACTACGCCGTGGTATTATGTCTACCTGTGGGCATGTTGCACCAGGCGACTTTCCTGCGAGGCATGGAGAATCTGTTCGTGGACATGCTGCGCCACCGTCGCCTGGCCGAGGCCCTTCTGGACGCCGTGCTGGATGTCCAGTACGCTGTAACCGAACGGATGCTGGACGCGGCTGGCGACCTCGCCGACGTGGTCATGTTCGCCGACGACCTGGGCACCCACGACCGCCCCATGCTCTCGCCCGCGCTGTACCGCAGCCTCATCAAGCCCAGACAGCGGCGCTACCTGGACATGATTCACGCCAAGACCAACGCCAAGGTCGTGTACCACACGTGCGGAGCCATCTACCCGCTCATCGGCGACCTCATAGACATCGGCGTGGACGTGCTCAACCCCGTGCAAGTCTCGGCGGCGGGAATGGACCCGGCCCGCCTCAAGCGCGAATTCGGGCGCGACCTCTGCTTCTGGGGCGGCATAGACGTCGCCCATGTATTGCCACGCGCGAAGCCCGCCGAGTTGCGCGAAACCGTGATTCGCATGATTCATACCCTCGGCCCCGACGGCTACGTGCTCAGCGCCACCAACAACATCCAGGCCGACACCCCTCCGGAGAACCTGTGCGCGATGCTGGAAGCCGCCCCGGGCCACGCGCTCCTGTAGCCGTCATCTGCCTCAGCGGGGAAGCGCGTACAGCCGGAAGGCGATGTGTCCCCAGCCCCCGCAGGCCACGCCCACATCCACGCACCCCACGTGCCGAAACAGATACGGGTCGGGCGATAACCCCGCGATGATGCGCTCCTGGAACACCGCCACCGCCGACGCCAACGCGGGAATCGCCTGCACGCAGATGCGCGAAGGCCCCCGATCCGCCTCCAACACGCCGTGGGGCGAGAAGTACAGTTTGTCGCCCACCCTATGCCCCGCCGCGCACCCGTGCGACTCCACCACCTCCGCCACGATGACCCAGCGGTCCAGGCGCTGCGCGTTTTCCACCACATAGACATTGTTGGGTTGCGAGCGGAACGCTTCCAATTCCTCGGGCGTGTACCCCAGGGACTGGCGGAACGCTTCCCAGTCAACCGTCTCGCGGGGCCTTTCCTCGTCTGCCATCGCGACCTCCTCTCCGCCTAGGCGGTCAAGCGCCAGCCGCCGTCCATGACAAACGTATGCCCGGTTACGGTCTGCATCGCGGGCGACGTGCAGATGAGCGCCATCATCTCGGCCACCTCCGGCCGCGTTACCAAGCGCTTAAGCGGCGCGGCCTGCGTCGCTCGGGCCGAGAAGCCGGGCTCAAAGGCATCCATCATCGCGGCGCTCTCGTAGATTTGGCCGGGCGCGATGGCGTTGACCGTGATCTCCGGCCCCAGTTCTACGGCCAGTTCCTCCGTCAGCGTGATGACCGACGACTTGGCCAGCGTGTAGATGCTGTGCGTGCGGATGAAGGCCGACCCCGCCGCCATCAGGATAATGCGCCCCCAGCCCCGTTGCTTCATCGTCGGCGCCACCTCTTTCGCAAGCAGGTAGGCCGCCTTCACGTTCACCCCCAGAATCGTGTCCCACTCCCTCTCCTCCATCTGGGTGAACGGCGTCATGGCAAACGGGCCGGCGCAGTGAATCAGCACGTCCACGGGGCCAAACGCCTGCACCGCTTCAGCCACGAGGGTGCGAACTTGCGCGCTCTGGCTCACATCGGCTTCCACCACAATCACGCGGCGGCCTTGGCCTTGCAAGTCGCGACGCAATTGCTCGGCCTTCTCCGCATCCTGAAAGTGGTTGATGGTCAGATTCGCCCCCAGGGCCGCGAATCGCCGAGCCACGGCCTCGCCCAAATGCCGCGACCCTCCGGTGATCAGCACGTGTTTGTTTTCCAAAGAGATCGTGTCCATCTCCCTCCCTCCTATTCAAAACACGCAACGACATGGCCGTTGCCCAAGTCCCGCAGCGGCGGCTGCCCCTCCCGGCACGAAGCCTTCCGCGCCCAGCATCGGTCGTAGAATCCGCACCCAGGCGGCAGGTTGAACAGGCTCGGCGGCTCCCCGTCCAGAATGATGCGTTGCCGCTTCAGCAGCGGGTCGGGAATCGGAATCGCCGAAAGCAGCGCCTTCGTGTACGGGTGCGCAGGATGGTCAAAGATCTCGTCCGCGGGCCCTGCCTCCACCACACGCCCCAGGTACATGACGAAGACGCGTTCGCACAGGAAGCGCACGGCACTCAAGTCATGCGAGATGAACAGATAGGCCATGTTCATCTCTCGTTGCAGCCGCTGGAGCAGCCCGAGAATCTGGATGCGGATGGACATGTCCAGCGACGATGTCGGCTCATCCAGCGCCACAAAGCGCGGGTTGGTGATAATGGCGCGCGCGATGCCCACGCGCTGCTTCTGCCCGCCGCTCAACTGATGCGGGTACCGCTCCAGCAGGCGCGGCTCCAAATTGACGCGCAGCATGGCCTCACGCAGCAGTTCCTCCATCTCGCGCCTGCTTCGCGCCAGGCCGTGCAAGTGGAGCGGCTCGGCCAGCGTCCGCCGCACCGTAAAGCGTGGGTTCAGCGACGTGTTGGGGTCTTGGAACACCATCTGGAAGTGCCGACGTTGGCGGCGCAATCGCCGCGCGCTCCACCGAGTGATGTCTGCGCCCTGGAACAGCACCCGCCCCTCCGTCGGCTCCAGCAGGCGCAGGACGCAGCGAGCGGTTGTCGTCTTGCCGCACCCGCTCTCGCCGACAAGGCCGACCGCCTCCCCTGGGTGCACGTCCAGGCTCACGCCGTTCACGGCCCAGATTACAGCGCCCCCCTCGCGGAACGCCTTGCGCAGATTGTCAACCCTAATGACCGGTTCCATGGACCCCTCGCCAATTATGACAGGCTACTTGATGGTCGTTCTCAACGACTTCGGCTTGCGGCTTCTGCTCCCAGCACACCGGCAACGCCACGGGGCAACGCGGCGCGAATCGGCACCCGACGATGCCGTAGGTAACCTCTTCTTTCATCACGCTGGCCGCGCCCGGCGGCTCCACGCGGCGGTCCACCCGAAGCACCGACCCCATCAGCATGCGCGTGTACGGATGCAGCGGCCTTGCGAACAGCGACGCCACCGACGCGCTCTCCATAATCTGGCCCGCGTACATGACGACAACGCGCTGGCACGTCTCGGCCACCACGCCGAGATCGTGGGTAATCAGCAGGATAGACGCGCCCGTCTCCCGCTGAACCTCCCGAATCATCTCAAAAATCTGGGCTTGAATCGTTACGTCAAGCCCTGTGGTCGGCTCGTCGGCGATGAGCAGCGACGGACGGCAGGCCAGCATCATGGCCACCAGCACGCGCTGGCACATGCCGCCGCTCAACTGGTGCGGGTACGCGCGGGCACGCTTCTCCGCGTCGGCGATGCCCACCTGCCTGAGGAGTTGCACCGCCTCCGCGTAGGCCTCCTTGCGCCCCACTCCCTTCTGAATCCGTATGGCGCGCGCGACCTGGTCTCCTGCCCGCATCATGGGGTTGAGCGCGCTGCGCGTGCTCTGGAAAATCATGGCGACCTTCCGCCCCCGGACCTTGCTCATCTCCTCCGGCGACAGCGCCAACAGATTCTGCCCATTCAGCCAAATCTCGCCGCCGTCCACCCGCGCCGAGGGCGGCAGGAACCCCATCGTCGTGAGCGAACTCAAGGTCTTGCCCGAGCCGCTCTCTCCCACAAGTCCCACGAAGGCCCCCCGCCCAACGCTGAACGAGACCCTGTCCAGCACGCGCACGCGCTGATCGTAGCGCGGGAAACTGACGCTCAGCGAGCGAATATCCAGAAGCGGCGTATCCTGCGTCATTGCACCGCCTCCGTCGGGGATGTTACATCTCGCAGGCTATCGCCGATGAGGTTGAACGCAAACGCCGTGAGCACGATCACCGCGCCCGGGAAGAACGATGTCCACCACTGGCCGGAGATGATGTCCCTGGACCCCTCGCTCACCAGGACGCCCCACTCCGGCGTCGGCGGGCGAATGCCCAACCCCAGGAACGCCAGCCCCGACGCGTCCAGGATGGCCCAGCCTAGGCACAGCGTCGCCTGCACGAGCGCCGGCGTAAGGCAATTGGGCAACAGGTGCAAGTAGATGATGCGCCAGTTGGAGTTGCCCACGCAGCGGGCCGCCTCGGCGTAGTCGCGCTCCTTGGCGCTCAGCACCTCGCCGCGCGTCAGACGCACGAAGTACGGGATATACGCCACCGCGATGGCGATGATCACGTTCGGGATGCTGTTGCCCAGGATGGCCGTGATAGCCAGCGCGAGGATGAACGACGGAAACGCCAGGATCACGTCGGTAATGCGCATGATGATGTCATCCGCCTTGCCGCCGTAGTAGCCGCTGAACATGCCGACCAATACACCTATCCCCAGGGCAATGGCCACGACGGAAAAGGCGATGAACAGGTCCAGCCGTGCGCCGTGGACCACGCGCGACAAGATGTCCCGCCCGAACGCGTCGGTGCCCATGGGGTGCATCGCCGATGGCGGCAACAGGCGGTTCTCCGGATCGGTCTTCAGCGGCTTGTACGGCACCAGCGACGGCCCCGCGATGGTTACGAACAGGACGATGGCCAGCACCACAAGCCCCGCGATCATGGACGGATGCGAGCGGAGGACGTACCACGTGCGCCATGCGCGGCTGTCGCGCACGCCCCCCCGTTCGCCTTTGGGTTTCACAACGGCTTCGCTTACCAACCTTCCGCTCCCGATATAGGCTACCCCAAACGAATCCTGGGGTCTATCACGCTGTACAAGAGGTCAATGGCCAGGTTCAGGAACACGTACATGGCCGCAATCAAGAGGACAAACCCCTGTATCGCCTCAAAGTCCTTGTTGAGCAGGGCCATCCACGCATAGGAACCGATGCCCGGCCAGGCGAAGATCATCTCCACCAGCACGTTCCCCGCCATCAGGTAGCCAAACACGATGCCGATGGTCGTCAAGATGGGGATCATGGCGTTGCGGAGCGCATCGCGCCACAGGATTTCACGCATGGGCACGCCGATGGTCTTGGCCGTGCGGATGTAGTCGGCGTTCAGTTGGTCCAGCATCCCCGCGCGCACGATCTTGGTAATCGGCGCGCTCACCACGAACGCCAGGGTGAACGCCGGCAACGCCAGATGATGCAGCGAGTCCTTCAGCGCGACGGTGTTGCCCGTGAGGGCGCTGTCCACGATAAACATGCCCGTGATGCGGGCAGGCGCCTCTATCCCCACGGTGAGGCGCCCCAGCGGCGAAGCAGCCCAGCCCAGCCGATAGTAGAACACGAAGATGAACACAAGCGCGAGCCAGAACAACGCAGTGGAAGCGCCGAAGATGGTGAAAATGCGCACCACATGGTCAAACCACGAGTTGTGAAACAATGCGGCCAGGATGCCCAAGATGACGCCCGCGAAGATGGCGATCAACGTCGCCGCCAGGGCCAGTTCCAGCGTCGCGGGCAGGCGCTGCCATAGGTCTTTCTGAACCGGCTGGCCGGTGCGCCAACTCTTCCCCATGTCGCCGCGCGCCAGTTTCGCCACGTAGTCCACGAACTGCACCGGCAGGGGCTTGTCTAGCCCCATTTCCTTCTCAATCTGCGCCAGCAACTCCGGCTTGGCGTATGGCCCCACGCGAACCGCCGCGGGGTTCCCCGGCAGAATGCGCGTGATGATGAACACCACAATCACAACGCCGCACAGGGTAACAAACGCCAGCGCGAGCCTGCGCAGCACGTAACGTCTCAACGATCCCAAGTCCTCTTCCGCTCCCCTCGTGTAGGCTTTGCGTCGGCCCCCAGACGCATCGCATCCGGAGGCCGACGCCTTTACAGAATCCCCGGCACGGTAACGGGCGCTACTTCTTGCCCATGTACGCGAAACGCAGGCACAGGTCATCCAGTTTCGCGAACCCGTAGAAGTTCTTGTTCATCGCCACGATCCAGTCGGGCTGATGCAGGTACGCCCACGGGGCCTCGCTCACGATGATCTGCTGCGCCTCATCCAACATCTTCTTGCGCGCCTCCTGGTCCACCGTCCACGTCGCCTGGGCGATCAGTTCGTCCACGCGCGGGTTGCAGTAGTCCGCGAAGTTCGTGAACGCGCCGCACTTCAGCAGGAACGTCAACTGGTAAGCGGGGTCGTTGCCCCACGAGTACCAGTCGTGGATGAAGAACGGCAGTTGATGCTGGTACAGTTTGTCAAAGAAGTCGGCGTCCGTCAAACGGTTCACCGTAACTTCCACGCCCGCCTCGGCCAGACTCGCCTGGATCCACACCGCCGCGTCCACATCCCACGGGATGGACTGGCGCACGGACAGTTCCAACTTCAGGTTGGAGACGCCCGCCTCCTTCAGCAACTGGGCGGTCTTCGCCGTATCGGTCTCGTAGTTCCAGAACGACGGGTTGTGCAGCGGCATCCCCTTGGGAATGGGCGAGTATGCCCGCTGGCCGTAGCCGTACAGCACCTTGTCCAGAATCGTCTGGTATGGGATGCCGTAGGAAATCGCCTGCCGCACCTTGACATTGTCAAACGGCGGAATCTTGTTGTTCATGCCCAGGTAGAACAGGCGGGTGTAGTGGATGGCCTTGACCTTCACGTTCGGGTCCGCCTTGAGCGCGTCTACATCCTTGAACGGCAGGCCCAGCGCCAGGTCAATGTCGCCCTTCTTCAGCAGCAATTCGCGGTCTTCGGGCGAGGGCACCACTTTGGCGATGACCTTGGAGTTCTGGAAGAAGTCGGGGCCTTGCCAGTAGTTGGGGTTCGGCTCAAAGACGTACTCCACGCCAGGCTCCCACTTGGTGAGGATGTACGGGCCGCTGGGATTGGCGTTCTTGCGGTACCAGTCATGGGCCCAGGGATCCTCGGCTGTGGCGTGGGCCTTGGTCGTCGCCGGATCCATCGCGCCGAACACTTGGAACGCCAACTGCGGGATGAGCAGCGCGCCCTGCTGCTGCAGATTGATGCGCAGCGTGTACTTGTCCACGACAACCACATCCTCTGCCTTGGAGAAGCCCATGAACTGGGTCAGCAGCGGGATGTAACTGCGCGGAGACGTCAGCGCGCGGTCAAAGGTGTGCTTGAACGACTCGGCGGTGATCTCGGTGCCGTCCGCGAACTTGGCGCCCTGGCGAATCTTCAGCGTGATGGACTTGCCATCGGGAGCCACGGCAAAGGACTCGGCCAGGCCCGGCACGTACTCCAGTTGCCCCTCCAGCACCGTGCCATCGGCGTCGGGCACCAGTTTCTGCTGGAGCATCGGCTCGTACAGGTTGGCCGTCGCGTAGTAGCCCGCGTCGCTTCGGAACTCCATCAGTTCAATGTGGTCAATGTCGCTGTCCAGCGCCAGGACGATCACGGGCTTGGTCGGAACCGGCGTCGGCGTGGGCGGCGGTGGCGTCGTCGGCTCAGGCGTCGCCGTGGGCTTGGCCTGATACGGCGGCGGCGCGGTGGGCGTGGCCTTCTTGGCGCAGGCCGCCAGCCCCGCAACCGCAACACCCACCACGACAATCAACACCAGAATCTTGAACAAACGATCGGTACGCATGGAACCTCCTCCTTGCTCCTGACTGAAAATCGGGAAACGCCTAGGACCAGATTCCTCAAATGCTGTTCTTCTGCCTCACCCCCTTTCTTCCACACTACCCAGAGGGTACTTGTCTGCCATTACGTTCACCCCCCGAATGCCTTCACCATGAAGGTTACCGTATCCCCATCGGCCAGGGGCGTGTCCCACCCCTGCTCCAACCGCTGGACAGGAGCGCCGTTCACCAGCGCCAGTACCATGTCCTGTTGCAGGCTGGCGAGGGGAGCGCCCGCGTCCGCCTGCCGTTGCAGGTCGGCCCACAACCGCCCCAGCGTCGTCCCTGTCGCGCATGTGATGCGCTCCTCTTCCACCCGGCTGCTGTTGGACTGCCGCAGCCCGAAGAGCCTCAACCGTATCTCCATGGCCGCCCTGTCATCTGCTCGCTCCCCGTTATGTCAAGGAATCACGGGGATGCCCACGCACACCGAATCCAAGCCCAGGTACTTCAGCGTGCTTTGCCGCGGGATGCTGGTCTCCAAGTCCCACCCGTGCGCCGTGTAGTACTGGTCCAGCAGGTTCTCCAGCATGGCCGCATCGGTGATCATCCCCTTGTTGGGGCCGCTTGGCACCGGCTCGTTCATCATCCGCCACGGCAGGCGATCGTCCTTGCGGCGCGCACCCTCACGCACGTTGAAGCACTTCTCAATCGTAACCATGCGGCGTGCCGCCAGCATCAACTCGTCTTCGGAGTACGGCACGCCCACGGCCAGGCTGAACATCTGCGCCATGTTCTCCGGATTCACGGCGAAGGCGGCGGTGGACGTGAACACGCAGAAGCCCAGGGCCTCGCTCGCGCCGTAACACTGCTCGTGCCACAGGACGATCTCGGCGCGCTTCTCCGTCAGGCGCGGGTCGGCGTACTTCTCGTCGCCGGTAACCTTGCGGATCACATCCCGCGCCTCTTGCGTGAACCCGAATTCCGCGTAGGTCTCCGTCATCAGGTGATCGGGGCCGCGCGGGTTCACGGCGAACGCCAGCGCGTAACTCTTGGCGGCGCGGGTATCCACCGCCGACTGCTCCAGCCCCTTGGCCTGGATGGCCCACTTCCACGAATCGCCGCCGATTTCCTCCGCCGCCGCCCGCGTCCCTTCCGCCAGCAGGTCGCCCAGAAGCCCCTCGCGGTGGGCGATGCGTTGAATCAGGGCCAGTTGCGCCTCGGCGTTCCCAAAGCGCAGGTCAAGCCCGTCCGCCTGCTCCGGCGAGATGAGGCCCCGCTCGTAGGTCTCCATGGCCCACGAGATGACATGCCCCGTGGAGATGGTATCCATGCCCAAATCGTTGCACAGTTGATTGGCCTTGAGCACGGCCTCAATGTCGGTGATGCCGCACTCGGCGCCCAGGCTCATCACCGTCTCCAGTTCCGGGCCGGAATCAAACACGCCGCCCCACCTCGCAGACTCGCTCCGCACGAACCGATGGCACGCCGTGGAGCAAGAGAAGCACGACTCGCGCCCGATCAAGTACCCCTGATCCTCCAGGTACTGACCGCTGAGCCGCTCGCCGTGCTCAATGGTAACGCGGCTGAAGTTGTACGCCGCCAGCATCCCCATCTCGTTCAGGCCGGGGATAGACCCCGCGGTGCCCCAGTTGTACAGGCTGTGCGAACCCGCATCCGCCGCCAGGGCCCCGCGTACCTTCCGCGCCAACGCGAAGAACTCCTTGCCCTTGGCAGGCCGAAGCCCGCCCGTACCCCTGGCGGCGATGGCCTTGAGTTTCTTGCTGCCGAAGACGGCGCCGATGCCGCCGCGCGAAGCCGAGTTGTATCGCGAGACCATGAAGCAGGCGAACTTCACCTTGTTCTCGGCGGCCGGGCCGATGATGCCGGTGTGGATGGTCGGGTCGCCGACTTCTTCCTTGATGAGGTCATCCACCTCGCGCGTGCCCTTGCCCCATAGGTGCTCGGCGGGGCGCAGTTCCACCTTCTCATCGTCAATCCACAGATACACGGGGTTCGGCGACACGCCGTGAATCATCACGTAGTCGTAGCCGGCGTACTTGATGGCCGCTCCCAGATGGCCGCCGACGCTCACCTTGAGGTACAGCCCCGTGGCCGGGCTTTTCGTCGTGATGGACGAGCGTCCCGAGGACGGCGCGCTGGTTCCCGTCAGCGTCCCCGTGCTGAAAATCAGCACGTTGTCCGGCCCCAGCGGGTCGGCCCCCGCAGGCACCTGTTCGTAGAGCCACTTCGCCGCCAGCCCGCGCCCGCCCAGGTACTTCCGCAAATCCTCCAGCGGGACATCTTCAACCCACGTCTCGCGGGTGGACAGGTTCACGTGCAACACTCGCTGCTTGGCAATATCGCGAAGCATGTTCCCCCTCCTATCGGCTTCGGTACTGTGCCACCACCGTATGCGCGTGGGCCAGCCGTTTCACCTGCGCCGTAGGCATCGGCTGGGCAAACGACAGCGCGCCGTAGATGCAGTGATCTACGCAGACTGGCTTGCCATCGCACAGGTCGCACATCATGGCCACGCCCCGCTCCTCGTTCATGTCCGCCGCGCCGAACGGGCAGGCGCGGACGCAATCGCCGCACCCGATGCACTCGTCCTCGTCAATCCGCACCACCGGCACCGATGCATCCCTGCGCACGGCTCCGGTGGGGCACGCGGCAATGCACGGCGCGTCCAGGCAGTTCACACACACCACCGGCACATTCATGCCCAGATCGTGCAGTTGCATGACCCGAATGCGTGAAAGGCTTGGGGCGAAAACGCCCTCCTTCGTGAACGAACAGGCCAGTTCGCACGCCTTGCACGCGGTGCACTTCGCCGCATTGATCTGAATGTTCACAATGTGCGCCTCAACCATACCGCCTACTCCTTTCCTTGTGCCTCTCCCGCATCGTCCGACGGTTTCTCCAGCCGCTCCAGGAAGATGCTGTAGCCGCCATCCGCGGCCAGTTCGCGGTACAGGGACTGCCCGCCAGCCCGCACGAGGAGCGCCATCTGGGCCACCCGCTTGCCCAGGCTTCGGGCTGCCCGCACCGTAATCCGCGCGTCTTCATCGCCCTGTTCCACGAGCCTACGCAGCGAATTCTTGCGGTCGCCGCACCGCGTCCAGCCTGCCGCCGCGATGTACGACTCCCACGGGTCGCCGGTTACCGGAATCCCGCCCATGACCAAAGCGTGATGAATCAACTGCGTTGCCGCCTGCTCCTGGCCCGCGAAGATGTGCGCACCCTGGACGATGATGCCGATGACCCGCAGGCTCTTCGCCACCACCCCACCGTAGTAACTCCACAGGCTATTGCCCAGCCGGTCAATGAAGCACTTGAGTTGCCCGGGAATCCCCAGATGGTACACGGGTATGGAATAGATGATCGCGTCGGCGGCCGCCCACTTGTCGCGGAGCATCGCGAAATCGTCTTGGATAAAACATTCGCCGTTCCGCTTGCCGCACGTGTAACAGGACATGCACGGGCCAATCTTCAGCCTGGCCAGGCTCACCACCTCCGCCTGCATTCGGTCGCCCAGGGCCTTTTGGGCTTCCTCCAGGGCGATGTCCAGCAGGTACCGGCTGTTGCCGGTCGGGCGCGGACTGCCGCAGATGCCCAGCACCGACAGCGGCTTCATCCCGTTGCTCCTGCCCGCGCGGCGCGGACGGTCTCCGCCAAACGGCGGGCCGCGTCGGTCATCTTGGCGAAATCGCCCGCGGCTACCCACTTCTTGTTGACCAGGCTGCCGCCAACGGCCACAGCCACCGCTCCCGCCCGGATGTAGTCGCCCGCGTTCTCCGCCTCCACGCCGCCGGTCGGAACCAGAGGAGCCTGGGGCAAGGGCGCGCGCACCGCCTTGATGTAGTCAGGCCCGCCCAGCGACGCCGGGAAGACCTTGATAAGGTCAGCCCCGGCCTCCATCGCCGCGACGATCTCCGTGGGCGTCAGCACTCCGGGCACCGCCACCGCTCCATACCGGTGGCATAGCTCTATCGTCTTGGGGTTCAGGTTGGGCGACACAATGAACCGCGCGCCAGCCAGCACCGCCGCCCGCGCCGACTCGGGGTCCAGCACCGTGCCCGCGCCAAGAACGACACGGTCGCCGAACTTCGCCGTCGCCGACTCCAAAATGCCCAGCGCGCCCGGCGTGGTCATGGTGAACTCAATGATGTCAATCCCGCCCTCCTGAATGGCATCGGCCACCTTCTGAAGCGACTCGGCGCTGTCCAGCCGCACGATGGCGATGACGCCGGTGCGGAGGATGCGGGCAACTACGTCCTGCTTGAACATGCTTCCCTCCTAACGGGCGATGCGCAACCCCGACCCTTTGAGCAGCGTCTCCACTTCAGCGCGGGTCGCCCAGTTGAAATCGCCCCACGATGTCTGCTTGAGCACGGAGAAGGCATTGCCGTACCGCACGCCGGCAGCCACTCCCTGCGTCAGGTACCCGTACAAGAATCCGGCCGTGTACGCGTCGCCGCCGCCGACGCGGTCCACAATCTCAATCTCGTACACGCGGTCGTCGTACACGTTGCCTTCCCGATCCACCGCGATGGCCGTCCACGTGTTGCGCCAGACCGAGGGCGTCTCCCGCAGCGTGATGGTAACAACCTTGAACCCAAAGCGGTCAATCAGTTGGCGGGCCACGTCCACGTAGGAATCGGCCTTCACCCCGAACACTTTCTCGGTATCCTCTTCAGTCGTGCTGAGAATATCCACCATCGCCATAAGCGGCTCCTGCACCTGACGAGCCTTCTCGGCGCTCCACAGTTTGGCGCGGTAGTTGAGGTCATAACTGACTAGGCACCCGTTGCGCTTGGCGGCTTCCATGGCCTCGGCGACGACGGCCGCCGCCGAATCGCTGAGGGCCGGCGTGATGCCCGTCGTGTGGAACAGGCGCGCCCCTCGCAGCACGTCATCCCACTTGACTTCGCCAGGCCGAATGCGGCTTATGGCCGAGCCCTCGCGGTCGTACAGCACCGAACTGGCCCGAGGAGCCGCGCCGTACTCCACGAAATACAGCCCCATGCGGTCTTCCGAAGTCCACACAATATGCGACGTGTCCACGCCGAACTCGTTGGCCTTGTTCCGGGCCATGCGCCCCAGCGGGTTGTCGGGAAGTCGGCTCACCCACGCCGCCTTCAAACCCAGGCGGGCGACCCCTGTAGCCACGTTCAGTTCCGCGCCGCCCACCGTTACCGCCAGCGACGTTACTTGCTCCAAACGCTGGAATCCTGGAGCCGCCAGGCGAATCATCGTCTCGCCGAACGTAACGACATCCATCTCGTCATGCCTCCGCGGATTGTTATTCCCTATGCGGGGTGTAGCACCCCAGCCCGCCGTGCCGACTCGCTCGCAGGCGCGGCGCCCAGCTGGCGGCTGGCCATCTTGCCCACCGCCAGGACGCGCTCCACCAGCCCGTCATCCCGAATCGCGCGGGTCATCCGGTCCACCGGCCCCGAAACGCTGATGGCTGCCACCGCCATTTGCAGGTGGTTCCACAGCGGGATGGCAACGCACATCACATCATCCTCGTGCTCGGCGTTGTCCAGCGCGTACCCGCGCTCACGGACGCTCTCCAACTCGCCCATCAGGGCATCCACCGTTGTGATGGTATTCGCCGTGAAGCGCTTCAGGCCGCTCCTGGAGAAGAACGCGCGCACAACCGCAGGGTCCTGATACGCCAAGAGCGCCTTGCCCACCGCAGTGCAATACGCAGGCGACCGCCCCCCGACGCGCGAACTCATCAGCCCGATGGGCTGAAGTCCCTCCAGTTTCTCCAGATAGATGACTTCCATCGTGCGGGGGTCCAGCACGGTCAGGTGCACCGTCTCTCGGGTCGCATCCCGCAAGTCCACGAGGAAGGGATACACGCGCTCGCGCACGTTGAGGTGCGCCAGGAATGTGCTGGTGGGGCGCAGAACAGCCACCCCGACGCGATAGCGCCCGGTGGCCTCGTCGTGCTCCACGTACCCTCGGCTCTGCAAAGTCGCCAGGAGGCGAAACGTCGTGCTGGGATTCAATCCCACCCGCTCGCTAACCTCCATCAGCGAAAGCGCTGGGTTCTCTGCCGAGAATGCCTCCAGCACGTCCAGTGCCCGCAGCACCGCGCGAACATGGTACCTTTCGTTATCTGTGGATTCCGTCTGCATCGGCCTCATTCGTCTCCGATAGGATAGCGCCCGTATTTCTGCGCCGCCTCAAACATGGCAAAGAGGTTCTCCAGCGGCACGTTGGGCTGGATATTGTGCACCGAGTTCAGGATGTATCCGCCGCCCGGCGCGAACACGCGAATCTTGCGTTTGACTTCCTCTTCCACGTCCCGCGGCGTGCCGAAGGGCAACACGCGGATGGCGTCAATCCCGCCCCAGAACGTGAGCCGGTCGCCGTAGTCTCGCTTGAGCCGCTCCGGCTCCATCTTCGCCGCATCGGTCTGCACGGGGTTCAGGGCATCCACGCCCATCTCAATCAGGTCATCCAGCAGGTCGTACACCGAGCCGCACGTATGCCACATGACCGGCGCCTGCGTGCGCGACTTGATGGCCTCCATCAGGCGTGCGTGGCGCGGCTTGATGAGTTTGCGGTACAATTCGGGGCGGACGCACGTCCGGTCTTGGTGCCCCATGTCATCCGACACCGACACCACGTCCACCAAGTCGCCCACCTCGTCCAGCACATCCTCCACCACGCCGAGGAGCGACTCGGTGATGGCGTCAAAGATCGCCTCCATCAGGCGCGGCTGGGCGATGAGGTCCACGAACCAGTCCTCAAACCCGCGCACGAACTGGCTGCACTGCAGCACCCAGATGGAGAGGTTGAGCACGAGGGCACGGTCGGTGGATTCGCGCTGCTTCCGGACGCGCTCGCGCAATCCGCGCGTGTAGCCCGGGTCATGGGGGTCGGGCCAGGGGTGATTCAGCACGTCGTGAATCGTGATCTCGCCGCCAAGGGGTGGCTTCAGCATGTCAAAGTAGTGGGATGTCGGCGGCTTGTGCCAGGTAATGCCCCACGAATCGCGGTACACATTCTCGCCCAGTTCCACGAACTGGTTTCGCTCCAGTTCCGGCGGGCCGTAGAAGACGCCCACGGTGTCCACGTGAAACGCATCCAGGATGCGCTCGTCCACCATGCACACCTGCTGCGAGCGTTCCATCACCACGGTGGGGCTATCAATGCCAAAATGGCGCTTCAATTCCTCATACTTCGGGATCGTGATGGTCGTAATCCACGTGCTGCCGAAATCCACAGGGACACGGTCGGGTTCCCTGTGCGCAAGGGCGGTCAGAACGCGCTCACGACTGTTCATCGCGCCAACTCCTCCATAGGGCGATAGGCCAGGTCTGGGCGGCCATACCGTGCGGGGCTGAACGCCTTGGCCCCAACCTCGCTGCGCACCGCTTCGCGAAGCCGCGGATGGCATGGCACGCCCACCAGCGCCACCGACGTCCCCGCCTTCAGTTCCACGCTCATCAAACCGCGCCCGGTGGCGGGGTCCAGCAGCAGCACCAGGTCGGGGAACATCACCCGCACCTTGCCATCAATCTCCAGGAGCATCGTCTCGTTCTTGATGACGAGCCGCGCGGTACGGCCATCGCTCGCATTCTTGCCCTGGACTGTGGCCGTGGTGAAGTAGAACCCGAGTTTCTCTTCCTCGTCCAGGCGGGTGATCTCCCCCACAAAGAGGAGCACCCCTCCGATCTCCGTCGCCACAGCCGCAATCGGATCGGCACCCCGCTGGCGCGCCGCCTGGACGACACGTCCCAGGTGCAGGGCCTTGCTGATGGTGCCTGGGACGACCGCGCCCTTGGCCTGGCGCCCCGTCATGGGGTAGTGATTGTTCGCCCCCAACCCCCCGCCGTTTGTAACGACCCATCGCCCCAATTGGTCGGGGTACGTCGGGTCCACGGCGCTCTGGACGATGACCACGTTGCCGTTGTAGTCAATGAGGGGCATGGGCGTGAGGGACACCCCATGCCCGATGAAGCTGGTCATCTGGGTCTCCGGCGCGGACCGGCCCAGCGCGTCGCCGTCAATGATGGGGATGCCCAGCCGCGCCCCTAGTGAAAGCACGACCGGCGTGTTCAGCCCGCCTACCTCAAACGGCACCATGTGGTCAATCTTCCTGCCGAGGATGCCTTCCATCACGCGAGTTACGGCCTCCAGTTCAAACTGCTCCTCCCAATGCGCCATGATGGCCTCGGTGCCGAACTCCTCCAGCCGCTTGACCGAACCCATGATGCCGCCGGAGACGACCGTTGCATCGTCGGCGATTTCGTCCAGGGGAATGATATGGGGCTGGCGGCCATGGGCGAAGTCGTTCTGCATGATGGCCTTGCCCCATTCAGGGGATCCTCCGCCGCCCGTGCCGAGAATGGCCAGGCCCTCCAGGAGGGGGTCAATGTCCGCAGGGGTGAACGTGTAGATGGGCATGGGCAACCTCCGTTGGCAACGGTCCGCCGCACTGCGGCAGAAGGATTTTCGCACCACGAAAATCGTTTTTACACTCTGATAACAGTATACACAGAATTTCCCACGTTGTCAAGATGCTGGGGCCAAAAAGACGCGGTTCCGAGGCGTCCTGTCGCCTGCTGTCATTCCGAGCGGCCAAGGGCGAAGAACCTCGCGCCCCGATTCGCGCAACCTGTGCTATCCGTGGATTAAGGGAGTGTCATTCTGAGGCGCGAAGCGCCGAAGAATCTCGCCCCTCCCCTCACCCCAGCCCTCTCCCGAAGGGCGAGGGCGTATCGCCTTCGGCTCAGCATGACAGTCGGGGGGCCAACGTGCGACGCACCTCGGAGGTGCGTCGCACGTTTCCCCATTCGCGTCCATTCGCGTTATTCGCGGTTACAAGAAACTCTGCCGGCGGCGAAGCCGCGAGGAATCTCACGCCTGCGCGCACAGTGTGCGGGCAACCGGCCAGTCGCCC
>JBBIHX010000028.1:0-22724 GCA_037446815.1 Caldilineae bacterium
GACACACGAGGAGAGTGCGCCTACGGTTCACCAACACAAGATGAAACCGACTCCCTGGGTCCAACCCTTTGCCAAACCCCGCCCGCGCGGGTATAATCCCGATAGCCTGGCAAGGCCCGTATGCGCGTGTCATGCGTTCGCGCAAACCATCGGCTCGGCGGGAGAGATGCCCAAGGGACAGCGAGCGTTCCTTACGTTGGCCGTGTTCGTCGCCGGCATGACCACCATGGCGGTGGAGATGTCCGCTGCGCGGCTGTTGGACCCCTACTTCGGGAATTCGCTCATCGTGTGGGCGAACCTCATCGGCCTCATCCTGGTGTACCTGTCGGTGGGGTACTACCTGGGGGGTCGCGTGGCCGACCGTTCGCCGCGCCCGGCGACGCTGTACACCATCACCGGCGCCGCGGCCCTGCTCATCGGCCTCGTTCCCTTTGCGGCGCGACCGGTGCTATCGCTGTCCGTGCGCGGGTTCGCCGCCTACGACGTGGGACTGCTGGCGGGGTCGCTGCTGGGCGTTCTTCTCCTGTTCGCCGCGCCCATCATCCTCCTGGGGTTCGTGTCGCCGTTTGCCGTGCGCCTCGCCGTGCGAGATGTCGGCACCACGGGCCACGCCGCCGGACGCATGTACGCCGTATCCACCCTGGGGAGCATCGTGGGCACGTTCGCGCCGGTCCTGCTGTTCATTCCCGCCATCGGCACGCGGCGGACGTTCTGGCTGTTCGCGCTCGTCCTGCTGGGCGTTTCCGTCGCCGGGCTGGCGATGGCCCGTTCCCGCCGCGCGTGGGCGTATGCGGTCGGCGGGCTTGTCCTGCTGGTGGCCGCGGTGGTGTTCCCGCCGGGCGTGGTGAAGGCCTCCGAGGGCCTTCTGTACGAGACCGAGTCGGCCTACAACTACATTCAGGTGGTGCGCTGGGGCGACGACATCTACCTGCGCCTCAACGAGGGGCAGGGGGTGCATTCGGTGTACAACCCGCACGAGGAACTGACCGGCGAGGTGTGGGACTACTTCTTGGTGGCGCCGCTGTTCAACGCGCCGCCGTTCGCGCCGTCGCGGGTGTCCAGCCTGTGCCTCATCGGCCTGGCGGCGGGGACGGTCTCCAAGCAGTACGCGCTGGTGTACGGCAATCTGCCCATGGATGGCGTGGAGATTGATCCCGAAATCGTGCGGGTGGGCCGCGCATTCTTCGCCATGGACGAGCCGAATCTCCACGTCATCGTCCAGGACGGGCGCTACTTCCTGCGCAACAGCCCCCGCGCCTACTCGGTCATCGCCGTGGACGCCTACCGTCCGCCCTACATCCCGTTTCACCTCACGACGCGCGAGTTCTTCCAGGAGGTGCGCGACCATCTGGCGGACGACGGCGTAGCGGCCATCAACGTGGGACGCGCGCCGGGGGACTATTCGCTGGTGGATGCCATCGCCCAGACGATGCGCACGGTGTTCCCCAGCGTGTATGTGCTGGACACGCCCGATAGGGACGGTAGCCTGGCGTCGTGCCTGGTGGTGGGCACGCGGCAACCGACGACGTTGGACAACTTCCAGGCCAACGCGGCCCACCTGACCGACGCCCGTCTCCAGACCGTTGCGTCGCGGGTACTGCCCATGATGTGGGAAGTAACGGAGGCGCGGGCCGTGTTCACCGACGACCGTGCGCCGGTGGAGCAAATCGTTCACCGAATCATCCTGCGCTATGTGCTGGGAGAGTGAGATGCCTCGGAAAGACGGTCGCCGCGCCGACGAACTGCGGCCGATTGAAATCATTACCGGCTTCACGAAGTACGCCGAGGGGTCTGCCCTCATCCGCTTGGGCGATACCCACGTGCTGTGCAACGTAACGGTGGAGGACTCGGTCCCCGCGCATCGGCTGGGCAAGGGCGGGTGGGTTACGGCGGAATACGCCCTGCTGCCCCGCTCCACCCTGACCCGCACGCCCCGCGAGACCGCCGGCCTGACCGCCCGAACGCAGGAGATTCGCCGCCTCATCGGGCGGAGCCTGCGCGCGTCGGTGGACTTGGCGCTGCTGGGTGAGCGCACCTTCATCGCCGACTGCGACGTGCTCCAGGCCGACGGCGGCACCCGCACGGCTGCCGTAACGGGTGCATACGTGGCGCTGGCCATGGCCGTGCGGCGGCTCATCGCCGAGGGCGAGGTGGATGCGAGGGCGCTCGTTGCGCCTGTGGCGGCGGTCAGCGTCGGCATGGTGGGGGGCGAACCGTTGCTGGATCTCTGCTACGAGGAAGACCTGGCGGCAGATGTGGACTTCAACGTGGTGATGAACGCGCGGGGGCAATATGTGGAGGTGCAAGGGACCGCCGAGGGACGGCCCTTCTCGCACGCAGACCTGCTGCGGCTGCTGGAGTTGGCCCAGCGGGGCATCGGGCTGCTGCTCGCGGCGCAGGAGCAGGCGCTGGCGTGAACTGCGCGACAAGGAGTGAGACATGGAATTGAGAGCCTACTGGAGGGTGCTGAGGCGGCGCTGGTGGGTGTGGGTGCTCCTGCCGCTGCTGGTGCTTGCGATCACCCTGCTGACCGCGCGGCCCGCGCCGACGGTGTACACCGCGTCCATGGCGTTCACCGTGGGCATCCGGCCGGAGCCGAAGACGGGCGCATACTACACCTACGACCGCTACTACACGTGGCTGACGGCGGAGTACTTCGTGGATGACTTGGCCGAGGTGATTCGGCGGAGCGAGTTCAGCAACGCCGTCAGCGCCGAATTGGCCAAGCGCGGCGTGCAGGTGTCGGGGCTTGCCATCGGCGCGGCCACCCAGACGGGTAAACTGCACCGCATCTTGAACGTCAGCGTGGCGTGGCATGACCCCGAGCAGATTCGCGCCATTGCCGATGCCATCGCCACGGTGTTGCAGGAACAGAGCGCCGCGTTCTTCGGCTTCCTTCAGGCGGAGGACGCCGTCGTGCACCTGATTGATGGCCCCCATTTCGGGGTGGCGGGGCGCAGCCTGCGGGAACGGTTGGACCTCCCGCTGCGTCTAGTAATCGCGCTCCTGGCGGGCGTGGCCATCGCGTTTCTGTGGGACTACCTGGACGACACGGTGCGCGCTCGGGAGGAGTTGGCGCGGATGGGGCTGGACGTGCTGGCGGAGATACCTCGCCGGCGGCGCTGGCCGCACGGATGACCGCGCGGGGGTAGACCCCCGCGCTACGGGGGCGGACGTGAGGGGCGTGGCCCTCACCCCAGCCCTCTCCCGAAGGGCGAGGGGGCGTGGCCCTCACCCCAGCCCTCTCCCGAAGGGCGAGGGAGTGTGGCCCTTCCGCGGCGCTTTGCCCGCGCGCGGCAGGTGTGGTACAATTGACCGACGACATCCGTTAGGAGGCAGGATTGGAATTCCGAGACTACTTGGAGATCATCCGCAAGCGAGGCTGGATTTTCATCTTTCTGGCCCTGTTCACGGCGGCCGTCGCCGTCCTGGTGGGCAAAGTGCAGACCCCCGTATACCGCGCCACCATCGTCCTGCGCGCAGAACCGGCGCGCGCCGACTGGGGACTCAGCAACACGGCCAAAGACCTGCTCCGCAGTTACACGCTGCAAATCCGCAGCCACAACACGGCCCAGCGGGCCATTGAGCGCGGCCAGTTGGACATGTCCACCGACGACCTGCTGAGCAAGATCACGGTCAGCCCCGACCCGTCCAACTTCTCCATCCGCATTGATGCCAAGGACACCGACCCGAAGGTGGCGATGACCATCGCGCAAAAAGTGGCGGAGATTTTCGCGGAGGACCGCGCCGCCTGGAACGAGAAGCAGGACAAACGCGACCGCATTGAGGTTACCATCAACGACAACGTGCGGTATGCGGAACTGTTCTCCCCGAAACTCAAGATCAACGCCATCGTGGGCTTTGTCGTGGGGCTGCTGTTGGCGGGCGTCATCGTCTTCTTCCTGGAGTGGGTTCAGGCAGACCTGCTGCGCACGCCGGAGCAGGTGGAGCGCATCACCGGTCTGGTGGTGCTCGGCTCCATTCCGGCGGGCGGCGAGGCCAATCCCGCGCGGCGCAGGTGGGCGCTCCCCCGCATTCGCCCCGAGACGCTGCTGTACTTCGGGTTGGGGCTTATTGTGGGAGCCGTCGGATTTGCCATTGTCAGCCAGATTCTGTAGCGGCCGCCGTTCCCGCGCCGGAATGCGGGTAGGGTCGCTTCTCGGAGGGATGCTTGCAGATGAGCGATAAGACTCTGCAAAACTTGATCACGGTTGCGCAGCCGCGGTCTGCCATCAGCGAGGCGTACCGCACGCTGCTCACCAGCATTGATTTCGCCGGGCTGGACAAGCCGATTCGCACCCTGATGCTGACCAGCGCAAGCCCAGAGGAGGGCAAATCGTCCACCCTGGCGAACCTGGCCGTCGTGGCGGCCCAGGAGGGGCGCAAGGTCATCGTCGTGGATTGCGACCTGCGCCGACCCTCGCTGCACACCATCTTTAGCCTGCCCAACGGCGAGGGATTGACCACGGCCCTGATGAGCGCCGAGGCGTTGAAGTCGCCGCCGCTCCGCTCGGTGGGCGTGGACGGCCTGTCGGTGCTCACCAGCGGGCCGATTCCACCCAACCCGCTGGAACTGCTGGGCTCGCGCCGCATGCAGGAGTTGCTGGCCGGGCTTGCGGAGCGGGCCGATTTGGTGCTGGTGGACGCGCCGCCGGTTGTCGCCGTGGCTGATGCCGCCATCCTGGCCTCCAAGGTGGATGCCGTCCTGCTCGTGGTTCAGGCAGGCAGGGCCAAACGGGACTACGTGGAGCGGGCCAAGGCGCTGCTGGAAAAGGCCAACGCGCGCATCATCGGCGCGGCGCTGACCAACGTGCAGGCCGATAGCCTGCTCACCCGATACTACGCCGCCGAGGGCACGCGGTAGCGGATGGCGCACTCCCCTGCGGCAGGGCTGATTGACCTGCATACGCACATTGTGCCGGGTGTGGACGACGGCGCGCAGACGCTGGACGAATCGCTGGCCATGGCTCGCGTGGCTCGGGCCGACGGCGTCGCGCAACTGGTGGCGACGCCCCACATCCCGCTGGCGGGGCTGAACTTCGCCGAGTGTGAGCGGCGACTGGACACCTTGCGACAGTACCTTGCGGGGCATCAGGCCGATGTGGAGGTGCACCTGGGGGCAGAAGTGAGCCTGGAGCCGGAAATCCTGCGTTGGCTCTTGGAAGGGCTGGCATGGCCCATCGGCGGCACGCGCTACATCCTGGTGGAACTCCCATTCTTCGTCCTACCGCCATACACCGAAGAAGTGATCTTCCGACTCCAGGTGGCGGGCTTCAAACCCATCCTGGCGCACCCTGAGCGCAATGCGTCCCTGGCCGCAGCACCCGACCGCCTGGGGCATTTGGTGGAGCGAGGCGTGTTGGTGCAAATCACCACGACGAGCGTTCTGGGCGGGTTCGGGGCGCAGGCGAAGTCGGCGGCCATGACGTTTCTGCAGCAGGGCTGGGTGCATGTGCTGGCCTCGGACGCGCACTCGGCCAACCACCGCCCGCCGTCGTTGACCGATGCGGTGCGAGAGTTGGAGAAGGTCATCGGGCTGGAGGCATGGAGCCTGGTTACAACAAACCCTGCCGCGATTCTGGACGACCGCGACGAGGTAGCGCCGGCGCGTCGTGCCAAGAAGGCGCGGCGATAGTCTAGGAGGCGCGATGAAAGGGCTGATTCTCAGCGGGGGCAAGGGCACGCGACTTCGGCCGCTCACCTATACCGGCGCCAAGCAACTGGTGCCGGTGGCCAACAAGCCGGTCCTGTTCTACGTCATAGAAGACCTGGTGGAGGCGGGCATCACCGACCTGGGCATCGTCGTCGGCGACACCGGCGACCAGATTCGCGAGGCCGTCGGCGATGGCTCCCGTTTCGGCGCGAAGGTTACCTACATCCAGCAGGAGGCTCCGCTGGGCATCGCCCACGGCATCAAGATTTCCCGCGACTTCCTGGGCGACGAGCGGTTTGTGCTGTTCCTGGGCGATAACTTCATCCGCGACGGCATCGTCCCGTTCGTGCAGGCGTTCCAGGACGATTCGCTCAACGCGCAGATTCTGCTGTACAAGGTGCCCAACCCCGAGGCCCTGGGCGTCGCCGTGCTGGACGCGCATGGCCGCGTCGTGCGCCTGGTGGAAAAGCCCAAGGAATTCGTCAGCGACCTGGCCGTCATCGGCATCTACATGTTTGACCGAAATGTGTGGGAAGCCGTCAACGCCATCAAGCCTTCCAAACGCGGCGAGTTGGAGATCACGGACACCATCCAGTACCTGGTGGACAAGGGGCTGAACGTCAAGGCGTCCATGGTTCACGGGTGGTGGATTGACACCGGCAAGATGAGCGACATCCTGGAGGCCAACCGCCTGGTGCTGGACACCTTTGAGACGCGCATCCTGGGCGAGGTAGACGCCAACTCCGAGGTGTACAACAAGGTCGTCGTGGAGCGGGGCGCGCGCGTCGTCAACAGCATCATCCGCGGGCCTGCCATCATCGGCGAAGAAACGCAGATTATCAACTCGTACATCGGCCCGTTCACCAGCATCTACCATCATTGCCTGATTCAGGACGCGGAGATAGAGCACTCGGTGGTGCTGGAAAACAGCCGCATCGTGGACGTAGACCAGCGGATTGAGGATTCGCTCATCGGGCGCAACGTGGAGATCACGCGCTCGCCGCTGAAGCCCCGCGCCTACAAACTCATGCTGGGCGACCACAGCAAGGTGGGGCTTATCGGCAACGGGAGATAATAGCGGCCGGCCGCCAGCGTTCAGCGCCGGCGGCTGATTGCTGACCGCTCTTCGGAGAGGTGCGAATGACAGTAAAGACAACTCTGGTTTATCCGGGCATCGCCGGATACGGGTTTGACTGCTTGGGCAAGGGGATGGAAGCCGGATGGGTGAGCCATGGCCTTGCCCATATCAGCGCGGCGGCCAAGGCCGAAGGGTTTGACATAGACCTGATTGACCTGCGCGCCCTCAAGGGGTGGGACGATTTCCGCGCCGAAATCCGTCGGCGCCGCCCCGACGTGCTCGGCTTCACCATGATGAGCGTGGACTACGACCCGGTGATGCAGTCGGTGGAGATCGTGAAGCAGGAACTGCCCGACAGCATCGTCGTGGTGGGCGGGCCGCACCCGACCCTCGCGCTGGACGAGGTGGCCCAGAACCCCAAGATTGACTACATCGTAACCCACGAGGGCGAGATCACGTTCCCCAAACTCCTGCGCGCCATCCAGGAGGGCAACCGCCCCGCCGACCGCATCCTGGTGGGCGAGATGCCGAACCTGGACGCGCTGCCCTTCCCCGACCGCGAACTGTTCCTGGCCGAATGGCGCAAGTTCGGGTACACGCTGGACTCGCCCGAGGTGCCCTTTGTGGAAGAACTGCCGCCGCCGTTCCTCACCATCATCGCGGGGCGCGGGTGCAAGTACAACTGCAACTTCTGCCAGCCCGCCGAGCGGCGCATCTTCGGCCGCAAGGTGCGCCGGCGCAGCGTGCCCAACATCATCGCCGAGTTGAAGGCCCTGCGCGACCGCTACCACTTCGCCTCGTTCATGTTCCACGACGACTGCTTGACCGAAGATCGCGACTGGGTCATTGAGTTCTGCCACGCCTACAGGGCCGAAGGGTTCACCCAGCCCTTCTTCTGCCAGAGCCGCGCCGACATCATCGTGAAGCACCCCGACATGGTGCGCCTCATGGCTGACGCGGGCCTGCGCGGGTACTTCATCGGGTTTGAGAGCGGCAGCGACCGCGTCCTCAAGTTCCTGCGCAAGGGGACGACCCGCGCCATCAACCTGGAGGCCGCGCGCATCTGCCGCAAGAACGGCATCGCCATCTGGGCCAACTACATGCTGGGCATCCCCACCGAGACGAAGGAAGAGGTCATGGAGACCATCTCCATGCTGAAGGAGATGGATCCCGACTACTACAGCCCGGCTTTCTACACGCCCCACCCGGGCAGCGACCTGTTTGACTACTGCGTGGAGAACGACCTGTCGCTCATTACCAGCCACGAGCAGTACCGCCGTTCACCCACCGAGGCCAAGATCAAGGGCATGGACTACGACTTCCTGCGCTGGGCGCTGGCGGAATCCCAGCGGCGCAAGCCGTGGAATCAGTTCCGGCGCACCGTTCGGCGCTACTGGAAGCGTTACGCCTCGCCCAAGAAGATCGCGCGCAAACTGCTGCGCATGGCCCGGCTTCTTCCGGCGGGCTAGAGCAGAGACCCCATTCTAACGCAGGAGAGCGCACGTGAAACGTCTGATGATCACCGGCGGAGCAGGGTTCATCGGCTCCAATTTCGTGCACTACGTGCTGGAGAACCACCCCGATTACCACGTGGTGGTCTACGACAAACTGACCTACGCGGGCAACCTGGACAACCTGCGCGACCTGGAGGGCGATCCCCGCTACGCCTTCGTGCGCGGCGACATTTGCGATGCGGCGCTGGTGGAGCAGACCGTGCGCGACTTCAAGATTGACACCATCGTCAACTTCGCTGCCGAGACCCACGTAGACCGCTCGCTGATGGAGCCGGGAAGTTTCATCCAGACCGACGTATTCGGCACCTACGTCCTGCTGGAAGCCGCCCGCAAGTTCAAGTTGGAGCGGTTCCACCAGGTCAGCACCGACGAGGTCTACGGCGAGGTGCTGGATGGCGCGTCGGTGGAGACCGACCCGCTGATGCCGCGCAGTCCCTACTCGGCCAGCAAGGCCGGCGGCGAGCACATGGTGTACGCGTACTTCGTGAGTTTCGGCGTGCCGGCGACTATCACCCGCGGCTCCAACAACATCGGCCCGTACCAGTATCCGGAGAAGGCCGTGCCCCTGTTCATCACCAACGCCATTGACAACCTGCCGCTTCCCGTGTACGGCGATGGGTTGCAGATGCGCGACTACCAGTACGTGTGGGATCACTGCGAGGGGATTGACGTCGTACTGCACAAGGGCGTGCCGGGCGAGGTGTACAACCTGGGCACGGGCGTGGAGACGCGGAACATTGACATGGCGCGGCTCGTGCTCCGTCTGCTGGGCAAGCCCGAGAGCCTTATCCATCACGTAACGGACCGCCCGGGCCACGACCGCCGCTACGCCCTGAACTGCGACAAGATCAAGGCGCTGGGATGGCAGTCGCGCCACACCTTTGAGCAGGCGCTGGAGAAGACCGTCCGCTGGTACGTGGACAACGAATGGTGGTGGCGCAAACTGAAGACGGGCGAGTACCTGGAATACTACAAGCGCCAGTACGGCGAGCGCCTCGCCAAGGCGCAGAAGGCGCTATAGGAACACGAACGGGAAGATTAGCCGCGTGGTCTGCCGCAGGATGAGTAGGTAGACGTCCACACGCGGCACTTGGCCATCCCAAAACGGGTATGTTGACACGACGTGGAACTGCCCGCGGTACAAGCCCGGGGGCAGGGCGTCGGCCCCGGTCAGATGCAGCACGACCTGCTCGCCCGGCGCGAGGAGCCCGCCGGATGGTTCTACCCTCAGCCAGCCCTGGTCCGCTGGCACTGCCACGTGCCAGTCTATCACGCCGGTTCCGGTGTTGGTGAGCGTCAGCGATGCCTCAACCGCCTGCCCGGGCTCGGCGCGGATGATCCACTCCGTCGCCGATGCGGCCAGGTGCGGCCGATCCACAAGCCCCCACAGCGCGACCGCCGCGTCTATGCGCCCGTAGCCGTAGTAATCGTTGCGCCCGCTGTCGTCGTAGGCGTAATCCCCGACCTGGGTGGCGCTGGCCTTCATGTGGGCTTCCACCTGCTCGTGGTTCCAGTCGGGCCGCAGGGCGCGAATCAGCCCCGCCAGCCCCGCCACGTGGGGCGAGGCCATGGACGTGCCGCTTTTGTACCCATAGGAGCCGCCGCGCAACGTGTTGTAGATGGACACCCCAGGCGCGGCCAGGTCAACAAAGGCGTTGTACTCCGAGAACCCGGCCCGCTGGTCCGCCGAGTCGGTCGCGACGACGGAAATGACGTTCTCCATCGCGGCGGGATACATGATGGGGTTCACGGAACCGCACCACGATCCGCCGGTCGCGCAGTTGCCCGCCGCGGCCACAAGCAGCACGTCGTATTGCTCGGCCACGTAGTTGATGACGTCCTGCAGCATGCCGCTGTAGTCCGAACCGACGAGACTCATGTTCACAACACGCGCGCCGTTCTTGGCGGCGTAGTAGAGGCCGTCGGCCACGCTCCTATAGGAGCCCTTTCCCGACGAATCCAGCACCTTGACGGGCATGATTCGGCAACGCCACAGGACGCCCGTCACGCCGATGCCGTTGTTCCCGACGGCCCCGACGATGCCTGCCACGTGGGTGCCGTGGCCATGATCATCCACGGGGCAGCCGTCGTTACTAATCACGTTCCAGCCCCAGCGGTCGTCTATATAGCCGTTGCCGTCGTCATCCACGTCGTTGTCGGCGATTTCCCCGAAGTTCTGCCACAGATTGCCCTGCAGGTCGAGGTGCTCCAAATCCGCGCCTGTGTCCAAGACGGCGATGACGATATCCCCATCGCCGCTCAGCACGTCCCACGCCAGGGGCGCGCGAATCTTCGTCAGTCCCCACTGGGTGCCGAACTGGGCGTCGTTGGGGGTAATCGTTGCGTGGACGAAGTACTCCGGCTCGGCCGCCACGCCATAGGCTTCGCGGAGGGCCCGGGCGATGGCTTCCTCCTGCCCCTCGGGAACGGCAAGTTGCACCCAAGTGGGCAGGGCCTGCAACTTGTCCACAATCGGGTAGCCCGCCCATTCCCGCGCCTGCTCTGCCGACGACATCGCCTCGGCGGGCAGTTTCGCCCAGACGACGCCCGGGGTGTACCTCTGCGCGGGGGCCGGGGTGGGGGTTGGCGTTTCGCCGGATACCCGCCCGCCGACCGCTGCCGCCACTAGGATTACAAGCAAGATTCGTATTGGAAGTCTGCGCATTCTTTCACCCAGTTGTCTGAATTGCCTACACATACTACAATAACGCAGGTAAGGCTGTCAAGGCACGCGCATCATGCGCAGGGCAAGCGCCAAATTGCCCTACGCCGGTGACTGTGCGCCTGTAGCACTGTACACGGAGGAGGACATGAACGTCTACGCTGGCCGACTACTCACCATCAATCTGTCCACAGGCGAAGCGGCCACGGAGCCGATTCCCGAAGAGCAGGTGCGGACGCACCTGCTGGGCAGCGGGCTGGCCGCCGACCTGTACTACCGCCAGATGCGGCCCGACCTGGACCCGCTGGACCCCGCCAGCCCGGTGTACGTGATGACGGGCCTGTTCACGGGCACGATGCTGCCCACCGGGTGCAAGTTCTCGGTGTGCGGGCGCTCGCCCCTCACCGGCGTCTGGAACGAGTCCACGGGGGGCGGGTACTGGGGGCCGGAGTTGCGCTTCGCCGACTACGACGGCATCGCCATCGTCGGGCGCGCCGAACGGCCTGTGTACCTGTGGATCACCGAGGCGGGCGCGGAAATTCGCGACGCCGAACACCTGTGGGGGCTGGATTGCTACGAGGCCGTGGAGCGCATCCGCGGGGAGACGGACCCCAAGGCGCGCGTCATCGCCATCGGCCCCGCGGGCGAGCGACTGGTGCGCCTGGCCGCCATCATGGTGGACGGGCACGAGGCGCGCGCGGTGGGCCGCGGCGGAATGGGGGCCGTCTTCGGGAGCAAGAACCTGAAGGCCATCGCGGTGCGGGGGCACGGGCGGCCCACCTACAAAGATGAGGCGGCCCTCCGCGCCTCGGTTCGTGCGAAGAACAAGGTCATCCAGGAGCACACGGTCGGGTTCACGAAACTGGGCACGGCGGGCGGCGTGGCGCGGGCCGAGCAGAGCGGCGACCTTCCCATCAAGAACTGGCTCCAGGGATCGTGGCCCGACGGCGCGGCGAAAATCACCGGCCAGACCGTCGTGGAGCGGTACGAGGTCAAGCACTACCACTGCTTTGGCTGCCCCATCGGCTGCGGCAAACTGGTCCCCCTTGGGCCGCAGGGCGAGTACATCCACGCGCCCGAGTACGAGACGGCAGGCTCCATGGGGAGCATGTGCCTGGTGGACGACCTGGAGAGCATCATCCGCGCCAACGACATCTGCAATCGGCTGGGGCTGGACACGATTTCCGTGGGCGCGGCCATCGCCACGGCCATGGAAGCCGCCGAGCGCGGGCTGCTGCCGCCGGAGATGACGCGGGGGCTTGACCTGCGCTGGGGCAGCCGGGCAGCGTTGGTGGCCCTGACCGAGCAAATCGGCATGAACGAGGGCCTTGGGGCGTGGCTGGGGCAGGGCGTGCGCGCCTTCTGCCGCCGACTGGGCCCTGGGGCGCGCGACATGGACGTAACCGTGAAGGGGCTGGAACTTCCCATGCACGACCCGCGCGCGTACATCTCCATGGGCGCCAACTACGCCACGGCCAATCGCGGCGCGTGCCATCTGGAGGCCATGTGCCATTGGCGGGGCGCGGCCGGCTTGCAGTTGCAGGACGTGTGGGCGCCCGAACCCTACGACGCCCACGCCAGCGCGGGCCAGGGCAAGATGGCCGCCATCTGGCAGAACTACCTGGCGACGTTCAACCCGCTGGGCCTGTGCAAGTTCAGCATCCGCGGGCCTGTGGAGCCGAAGGATGTGTGCGAGTGGCTGGGGCTGGCGCTGGGGTGGGACATCGCCCCGGCCGAACTGTTGCGCATCGGGGAACGCCTGTTCAACCTGAAGCGTCTTATCAATGTGCGGCTGGGCGTAACGGCGCGCGATGACACCCTGCCGCCGCGCATCCTTACCGTGCCGCGCGACAGCGGCGGGGCCGCGGGCGTGCTGCCCGACCAGGAGGTGCTCCTCGCGGAGTACTATGAGGAGCGGGGCTGGGACGCCAATGGCGTGCCCACGCTGGAGCGGCTGAAGGCGTTGGGGTTGGCCTAGGCGGAGGTGCCCCAGGCGGCTGTCGCGGGTGGCCGTGGACGGGGCCTATGCGCATGAAACGGTGGCTTGGCGGAAAACCGAGACTGTGGCGTGGGGTGTGTCTGGGCGCCCTCGCCGGCGGCGCGCTGGCCCTGGCGTTGGCGGCGGTCGCCGTCCTGTGGCCGCTGTCGCCTGAGCGGCTGCTGGCCGCCGCGCCGAGGCCCGCGACGCAGATTCTGGACCGCCATGGGCGCGTCCTCTACGAAATCCTGGATCCCAACGCCGGGCGCTATCGCCGCGTCCCGCTGGATGAGATTCCGCTGCACTTGCGCCAGGCGACCATTGCCACGGAGGACGCCACGTTCTACTCCAACCCAGGCGTGGACATCTGGGCCATCGCGCGGGCCGCGTACATCAACATCCGGGGCGGCGAGGTGCTGGCGGGCGGGAGCACCATCACCCAGCAGGTGGCGCGCACCCTGCTCATGTCGCCGGAGGAGCGTTCGCGCCGCACCCTGTGGCGCAAACTGAAGGAGAGTTTCCTCGCCTATCGCCTGGCCCGCCACCTCACCAAAGACCAGGTGTTGGAACTGTACCTCAACAACGTGTACTACGGCAACCTGGCCTATGGCGTGGAGGCGGCGGCCCACACGTATTTCGGCAAGCCCGCCCGGGAACTGGACTTGGCCGAGTGCGCGCTCCTGGCGGGGCTGCCCCAGTCGCCCTCGGCGTACAATCCGCTGGCCAATCCCGAGGCGGCCAAGGAGCGGCAGCGCGTCGTCTTGGGGCTGATGGCGAAGCAGGGGTACATCACCGAGGCGCAGGCCGCCGAGGCCGCCGCGGAGACGCTGCACTTCGCCGCGTCGCCCTTTCCCATCGCCGCGCCGCACTTCGTCATGTACGTCCGCGAGCGCCTGGCCGCAATGCTGCCGGAGGAGACGCTCCGCAGCGGCGGGCTTCGGGTGTACACGACGCTGGACCTGGACGCTCAGCGCGCCGCCGAGGATGCCGTGCGCCGCCACCTCCAGAAACTTGCCGAGCGCAAGGCCGGCGAACCCGACCATAACGTGCGCAATGCCGCCGTCGTGGCGCTGGACCCCCGGACGGGCGACATCCTGGTGATGGTGGGCAGCCCGGACTACTTCAACGCCGAGATTGACGGCGCGGTGAACGCGGCGCTCGCCCTGCGCCAGCCCGGGTCGGCCATCAAGCCCATCACCTACGCCGCGGCGTTCACCCGCGACTACTCGCCCGCCACGATGCTGGTGGACACGCGCGAAGCCTTCACCACGCGCGAGGGCGACCCCTATGTCCCGCTGAACTACGACCTGCGCTTCCACGGGCCGGTCCTGCTTCGGCAGGCGCTGGCGTGCTCCTACAACCTCATCGCCGTGAAAGTGCTGCAACACATCGGCATTGACGCGCTGATTGACACGGCCCGCGCCCTGGGCATCACGTCGCTGGACGACAGCGAGCGGTGGGGGCTGGCGCTGACCCTGGGCGGCGGCGAGGTGAGCCTGCTGGAACTGACCCAGGCGTACGCCGCGTTCGCCAACGGCGGGCAGGTCGTCTCGCCGCGCGCTATCCTTCGCGTGGAGGACGCCCAAGGGCGCGTCATCGCCTCTTGGGAGCCGGCAGCGCCCCGCCAGGGGGTCTCGTCGCAGGTGGCGTTCCTCATCACGGACGTGCTCAGCGACAACACGGCGCGCGCGCCCGCCTTCGGCGAGGACAGCCCCCTGCGCCTGTCGCGGCCCGCCGCGGCCAAGACGGGGACGACCACCGACTGGCGCGACAACTGGACGGTGGGCTACACGCCGAACCTGGCCGTTGGCGTGTGGGTGGGCAACGCGGACAACTCGCCCATGCGCGACGTTTCGGGCATCACCGGCGCCGCGCCTATCTGGCACGATGTCATGGAAGCGCTCCTGCGCGACCTGCCGGTGGCGACCTTCGCGCCGCCCGACGGGCTGGTGCGCGTGGAAATCTGCGCCGACTCGGGCCTCCTGCCCAATCCCGACTGCCCGCACCGTCGCCTGGAGTGGTTCATCCGGGGCAAGGAGCCGACGAAGGTATGCGACTGGCATCGCGCCGTGGAGATAGACCGCCTGTCGGGGCTGGTGGCCGGGCCGAATTGCCCGCCGGAATTCGTGGAGCGGCGCGTGTTCACCTTCTGGCCGCCCGAAGCGCTGGACTGGGCGCGCGCCGAGGGCCTTCCCATGCCGCCCAGCGCCGCGTGTCCGCTGCACCCGGGCGCGGCCGTGGACGTTCCCCAGGCGCAGGGCCTGGCGCTCATCTCGCCGGATCCGGGCGGCGTGTACCGGTTGAGCCGCACGCTCCCGCTGGGCGTGCAGGCCTTGGAAATCAGCGCGCGCCCCGTGGGCGGCGCGGGACTGGCCGAAGTAACGTTCTACCTGGACGGGAACGTCGTCGGGCGCGTGTCGGAGCCGCCGTACAGGGTCATGTGGCCCATGGAGCCGGGCGAGCATCTCGTGTGGGCAGAGGCGTCTCTGCCGAGCGGCGGCACGTTCGTCTCCGAGGCGCGCCGATTCACCGTCCTTCCCCCCGATGCGCCGCCAGCGGGCGGATAGGGTTTCGTCTTGTGTTGGTGAACCGTAGGCGCACTTTCCTCGCGTGTCATTGCGAGCGAAGCAATGCATCCTCACCCAACCTCACCCCCTCGATTGGGCTTCAAGAATGGGCCCGAACCCGCTTGCGAAGGCGTAACCTCGGTCCGCTACCCGAATCTCTTCCGGCTGCGCCGGAAATCGGGCGAGCGTCTCCCCGCCGTGGACATCGGTAACCTCAACGCCTGCCAGACAGCCTTGCCCTACATCCCAACAGAGATGTACACGCCAGTCCGTGCCCCGGCTCCCAGGTTGGCTTACCACTTGTCCAACAGTTAAGTTGCCGCATATGGGAACGAGGGGGTGAGGTCAGGTGAGCCGCCCGATCTGTGCATCCCGTGGATACCGTTTCTGTCCGTGCAATCCGCGGATGACGCCGGCCCGCGCGCAGCCGCTACAGGAGCCACGAGCCAACGGCCAGCCCCACCATGGTAACCGCCGCCGCGAACTTGAGGACAACGCCGCCCAGGGTGCCCAGGAGCGCGCCCAGGCCGGCCCTGAACGCCTCGCGGCCCTTCTTCCCGCCGATGAGTTCGCCGGCCACGGCGCCCGCGAGGGGCCCGATGAGGATGCCCACGGGCTGCAGGATGAACAGCCCCAACACCCCGCCGACGATGGCGCCAACCACGCCCTTCCACGACGCGCCGGCGCGCTTCGCTCCGTAGGCCTGCGCCAGGTACACCAGGCCCTCCGTCGCCAGGGCAATGAGCGCCACTGCGCCTAACACCACTCCATCGGCCCAGGTCAGCCCGTCGGCGGCGGCCAGGAGCAGCGCGCCCGCGACGATGAGCACGCTATCGGGGAAGTTGGGGATGATGGCCCCGATGAGTCCAACGAGCATGAGCACAAATGCCAGAACGGTCAGCGCAGTCGCCATGGCCTTCTCCTCTCGGAATCGGATCGCGCAAGCATAGGATCACCCACCTTGAGACTCCAGCACGCGGATGGTCTTCCAGCGCCCGCGACGGAACATCCAGTACATCAGGGCCGCGCGCCCGCCCCAGTCCACTGCCGTCCCGAGCCAAACGCCCGCCAGCCCCCAGCCGAAGACAACGGTGAACAGGTAGACCGTGATGATGCGGAAGAAGATGGTGCCGATGAACGTAACGTACATGGGGCTTCGCGTGTCGCCGGCGCCGCGCAGCGCGCCGCCCAGCACCATCTGCACGGCCATGGATGCCTGCTCCAGCGCCGCCAGCCGCACGGCCATGCCCGCCAGGTCCACCACCTGCGGCGTGGCCCCGAAGATGGCGGCCAGCGAGCGCCCGAACAGCGCGAACACCAGCGCGATGCCGTTCATCACGATGAGGGCATACCGTAGAGACGTGCCAATGCTCTTTTCGGCCATGTCGGGCTTGTCCGCGCCCAGCGACTGGCCCACCATCGTTGTGGCCGCGACCGAGAGGCCGAACCCGGGCATGAACGACAGCGACTCCACGGTAACCGCGATTTCATGTGCGGCGATGGAGTCGGTGCCTAGCGACGATACGATGCGCGTGAAGGCGACGGAACCGGCGCGCAGGATGAGATTCTCGCCCGCCGCCGGCAGCGCCAGCCGAATCATCTCGGCGGCGATGCGGCCGCTCCACTGGAGGACGCGGCGCGGCTCCACGTGCACCAGGCGGCGGCCCGTGAACACAATCCACATGGCGAGCGCCCCGCCGACAATGCGGGCCGATGCGGTGCCGATGGCCGCGCCCCTGACCCCAAGCGAGGGCAGCGGCCCCACCCCGAAGATGAGGCTGTACGCGGCGAGCACGTTCCATGCGTTCATGGCCGCGGTAACGTACATCGGCGTCTTGGTGTCGCCGGCAGCGCGCATGACGCCGTTCACAACAGACAGCGGAAAGCCGAAGAAGGATGAGAGCAGAACGATGCGCATGTACAGGCTGCCGAGGCGCACGACCTCCGGCTCCACGCCCATGAGCCGCATGAGGCCCTCCGCATTGGGCCACATGAGGGTTGCCACGGTCGCCGCGGCCAGGACCGAAAGGGCAATGCCCTGTCCCGCGATGCGCTTCGCCAGGTCGTAGTTCTTCGCGCCCCACGCCCGCGCCACCATGGCCACCGTGCTGGTGGTGAGGGCGGAGAAGATGGATTCGGCGATGAAGACGAACATCCCGCCCAGGCTTACCGCCGCCAGGCTGGCCGGATGGTGCAGCCAGCCGATGAGCAGGGTATCCACGAACCACACGACGGTGTACAGGAGGTTCTCAACCACGGCCGGGCCGGAGAGTTTGATGATATTGCGCGTGAGGTTCTCGTCGGTGAGAATCAGCCCCTGGTCTTTGGGTGCGGAAGGCTTGCTCAATGCGTCGCTCCCCATGCGGTGCGGTTGGGGACATTATACCCTGGCGCCCGCGCCGCAACAAACCGCGCCGCGGCAACCGCGAATGGCGAAGCCGCGTCCGCGGATAACACGGATTGCGCGGATGGGGCAGAGTAGAGCGAATTGGCAACTGCTCCACACGAATAGGGTTTGGTTGGGGAGGCCGAAGGCCGGGGTGAGGCATGCCCGCGCGCCGGACGCCCGAGTCTAAAGCCTCGGGCTGAACGAGCAAAGCCCTGCGGGCTGTCAGCCCCGAAGGGGCTTCTGTCCGTAGCGCGGCGGCTTTAGCCCCGCGCGGGGCCGGCGTCATCCACGAATCTACATGAACGGAACGTGCGACGCACCTCCGAGGTGCGTCGCACGTTGAGCCGTGCTGATGTAGAAGCGACCGGCCGGTCGCCCTACATATGCGCCCACTGGCGCTTCGCCGCTCAGACTTCCTTGCGGTGCGTAACTCCGACCAACGAGGCGCTAATCGCCGCCGGGGCCCTCGCGCGGGGGCTCCACCGGCGCCCAGCCGCGACGGATGGCACACAGCGCCGCTTCGGTGCGGGAGCGCACGCCCAGTTTGCCGTAGATATTCCCCAGGTGCACCTGCACCGTGCGCACCGAGATGCACAAGCGGCGGGCAATCTCCTTGTTGCTGGCGCCCGTGGCGACGAGCCGCAGGACCTCCATCTCGCGGTCGGTGAGCGGCTCGGGGAGGTCTACGTCGTGAGCGCCCGCTCGGGCATGCTCGCCTGCGGCCAGTCTGCGCATCATGGCGCGCATCGCCCGCGCGTCCAGCGCCGGTTCCCCGCGCGCCACGGCGCGGATGGCCGCCAGAACATCGGCCAATCGGGCCGACTTGACGATGTACCCCTCCGCGCCCGCCTCCAAGAGCGCCAGGATGTGCCGCTCGTCCTCGTGGGCGGTCAGCGCCAGGATGCCCGCCTCGGGGCACTGGTCCAGAATCGTGCGCGTCGCCTCCAGGCCGTCCATCTCCGGCATCTCTATGTCCATGAGGATGACATCGGGGCGCAGGAGCATGGCAAGGCGCACCGCTTCAACCCCGGTGCGCGCCTCGCCCACAACCTCCATGTCCGGCTGCAGGTTCAGGATGTCCCGCAGGCTTTCCCGCACGACGGTGTGGTCATCGGCCAGCAGGACGCGAATCTTGTCCGAGGCCACCGACCCCATGGCGCTCCCCCTTGCCGCACGCGCGTGTCCTAGCGCAACGGCTTGTCGTAGATGCGGTAGGTCTTGTACACCTTGCCGCCCATGAACTGGATGTCGCGGTTCATCATGAGGTTGCTCTCCAAAATCCACGACATCTCCGCATGGGCATAGCCGCGCGGCGCGGCGTTCATGGCCGTGTCGTAGTAGAACAGGGCCGAGATGCCCTTCATGCGATGCTGCTCCACCACGCCCATGGCGAACACGCGGCAGATGGTGAACTTCTTGAACGTCTTGTACCACAGCAGGCGAACCAGGGCGGGAATCAGCCTGCCGCCGGTGCCCTTCAGCGCCTGATTGATGTCGGGCAGCGTGAGGGAGAACCCGACCGGCTCCCCGTCTATCTCGGCGATGAGGACCAGGTTGGGATCAATCACCATCTTCAGGTTTTCGGCCAGGTGGTCAAACTCCGCGTCGGTCATCGGGACGAAGCCCCAGTTCTTCTCCCACGCGGAGTTGTACACCTTCTTGATGCGCTCCACCTCGTTGTCAAAGTCCTTCAGGTTGATCTTGCGGACCACTATCCGCGATCGCGCCCGGACCTTCTCCACCACGCGCGCCAGTTTCTCGGAACGCACGACGCCGTCCTTGCTCACAACCTCGGCGGTGTCCAGCCAGTAGGCGTACAGGTCCTGCGCCTTGGCGAACCCCGCCCGCTCAATGAACTCGGCGTAGTAGGGCGGGTTGTACGTCATCAGGGCCACGGGACTGGAGTCAAACCCGTCCACCAGAAGCCCGCACTCCTCGTTGGTGGAGAAGTTCATGGGCCCGCGCAGGACGTCCATGCCTCGCGCCCGCACCCAGTCGGCAGCGGCATTCAGGAGCGCCTCGGCCACCTCGTAGTCCCGCACGCACTCAAAGAAGCCAAAGAAGCCGGTCTTCTCGTTATGGAACTGGTTGTGGATGTGGTTGATGTGCGCGGTGATGGTGCCCACGGGTTCGTTGCCGCGCAGCGCCAGGAACAGTTCCACGTCGGCGTGCTCGTAGAAGGGGAACTTCTCGCGGTCAAACATGGCCTTGCGGTCCATGCGCAAGGGGGGAACCCAGTACGGATCGTTACGGTAGAGATGATAGGGAAAATCCACGAATTGCTTGAGTTGCTTGGGGGTACGGACAGGCTCCACACGCAGTTGCTGGCTAGACATCGGTTGCCTCCTGACGGTGAGATTCGCTCGTGGGCGGGTCGCCGGGCCTGCGCCGACGGCCTGCGCGAGCGGTGCCCGAGGGCGGCCGCCACGGTGCCCAACGCCTATTGTAGCACCGCGCACCCGCCGGGCCAAACGGCCCCGCAACGCGGCAAATGGCCAATCTGCTCCACACCCTCAGCGCGGCGGCCTTAGCCCCGCGCGACCATGCGCCAATTTGCCGCGCACCCGCGTACAGCAAATGGCCGCCTACAAGAACAACACCACAGGCGGCGTGGGGCTTCGCCTAAACCCCGCCCGATTCCAAAATCTCGGCGGCGACCTTCTCCCCGTAGGCCACGGCGTAGTTCATCCCCCGATCCTCGGGGTAAATCTGCGCCATGCAGCAAAGCCACAGGCCCGCTATCGGGGTGCGGAAGGGCGGGCGTATCTGCGAGTAGCGCAGTCCCACCACGGGCTGCGTGTACCGCTCCCGCCAGGCGTACAGCGCCTCCACCCAGTCGGGCGAGAACTCCGGAAACACGGTGCGCAGGTACGGCAGATACGCCTGGAACAACTCCTCGGCCGTCATGGCGTAGTACGGGTCGTTGGCGTCCATGTACCGCGACACGTAGGCCAGGTGGTGCCCGCCGTACTCCTCGGGCCGCTGCATGTTGGTGTGCTCCACCACGGCAACGAATGGGATATTGGGGTCGTTGATGTTGAGCCAGTAGGTGGTGGACAGGCTCCGCTTGAGTTTCATGATGAGGCAAGCGTTGGCCAGGTACTTGATGCGGCCCAGGCGTTCGCGGTAGTCCTGGGGCAGGTCGGGAGCCATGCGGAGCAGGACTTCGGGCGCGGTGGTAACCAGCACCAGGTCAAAGTCCTCGCGGCGGCCGTTGGACACCACGCCTGTGGCCCGCCCGCCCTGAATCACGACCTGCTCCACCGGCGACGACAGGCGGATGTCCACGCCCAGATCGCGCAGCCGGGCCTCAAAGGCTTCCAGAGCGCGCCCGAACCCGCCCACCAGATACCCCAGATGCTCGGCCTGGCCCTTGCCGCGCGACCCGCCGCGCAGTTTCAGTTTGTTCCAGAACCATACGGCGGCCACCTCGTCGGCGTAGGCCCCGAATTTGTTGCGGAGCAGGGGATACCACACAACCTCGTACACGCGCCGCCCGCCCCACTTGATGAGCCAATCCTTGGCGGTGATCTCCTCCAGTTTGCGCCAGTCCCTCACGAAGCGCGGGATGATGGCCAGCGAACCCAGCCGCAGCCTGTTGATGAGGCTCAGCGGCTTGAAGCGAATCACATCCATGGGCGTGGCGAGCCGAAAGATGCGGTTGACGTACCAGGTGCTGGTAACCGTGGGGTTCCAGACCAGATCGCCGCCCAGGCCCAAATCCTCTATGAGGCGCACCATCGTTCGGTCGCTGGTGAACAGGTGGTGGTAGAACTTCTCCAGGTACACGCCGTTGACGCGAAACGACCCGGCCAGCCCGCCGAGCGAATCGTCGCGCTCGTACAGCGTGCACGAATGGCCGGCCTTTGCCAGCACGTGCGCGGCGCTCATGCCGGTGAGTCCGCCGCCGATGATTGCGATACGCATAGGCTCACCTCGCTCCACATTGTTCACAGTCAGGCCCGCTGCCATATCTCGGAGTGGCACGCGAGGATTTTACCACAGATGGCGCCATTGCCGAAAATGCGGCGGGGTGGCGGCTACCCCACGGGTGCAATCCACCGATGGCGCGGATTCGCACGGGCGGGGAAGGCGATGATAACCGCAGGAGGATTGTATCCGCGGATGACACGGATTGGGCGGATGGGGCAGAGTAGAGCAAATTGCCAATTTGCTCTACGAGATTCTTCGCGGCTTCGCCGCTCAGAATGACGGGCCGTCGACTGCTCCCGCGCCCTCACACTGGCGGCTGCCGACAGGCTCCGGCCCCAATCGCGGTCGCCGATTCCTTTGCCCGCGCCCCGAATTGATGTTATAATCGCGCCACCGGAGACGAATGAGCATGGACGACAGGCCCGAAGCCACCCCGCCGGAAGGCGGCTACGCGGACTATCTGGAACGGGGCATCCGCGCCGCGGAAGCCGGGCGCAGGGCCGAGGCGCGCCGATGGCTGGCCCAGGCCGCCTCGTTGCGCCCCGACCGCAAGGAAGCCTGGCTCTGGCTGGCCGGGCTTGCCACCGACCCCCGCGAGTCGCTGGAACACCTCCAGCGTGTGCTGGCTATAGACCCCGAGGACCAGGCCGCGAGGGAGGGCGTAGAATGGGCGCGCAGGCGCATGGCCCGCCCCGCGCCCGTCGCGCCGACGCCCGCCCGCGCATCCGCGCCCGCGCCAGCCCAGCGCCGCGCGCCGCCGAGACGGGCCGCCCCCTCGCGCGCGTGGATGGGTACGGCTGTGCTCGTTGCGGTGGCGGTCCTCGCAGTGATCCTGCTAGGCTCCACCGCCTACGGTCTCATCACCAATGCGCGGCCCCCCCCCCCCCCCCCCCCCCCCCCCCCGGGGCGGCGCGGCGGGGGGGGTGGGCCGCGGGCGGGCGGCGGGGGGG
>JBBIHX010000028.1:22734-27092 GCA_037446815.1 Caldilineae bacterium
CTGGAGCGCATCGCCGGATGGCTTGGCCCGCTGGAAGACGCCTGGCAGCGCGGCGACTGGACCGTCGTCATCACCATCCTGGAGCGGGTGCGTGCGCTGGAACCCAACTACGGCGGGCTAAACGACTGGCTAACCGCCGCGTACACCAACTACGGGAGGTCGTTGGTTACGCAGGAGCGGTGGGAGCAGGCCCGCAAGGCATTTGAAACCGCCCTGGCCTTTGTTCCCGGCTATCCGCCGGCGCAGACCCAGGCCGAGGCCCTCACCCTGTACCTGAGCGGGCTGGATCGCGCAGAAGTCGGCGACTGGGAGGGTGCGCGGACGGCGTTCCAGCGGGCCTATGCGCTAGACTCCGCCTACCCGCGCCTGACGTCTTTGCTGTACGAGGCGTGCTATCGGCACGGCGTGCAATTGCAGCAGGCGGGCAACCTGCGCGCGGCGAAGACCGCCTACGAGGACGCCCTGGCGGTGATGCCCGACGGAGCCGAGGCCCAGGCGAAACTGACGGAGGTCAACTACATCCTGACGCCGCCGACGCCCACGCCGACCCCGATCCCGCCCAAGAAGATCGTCGTGGACATCTCGGAGCAGCGCATGTACGTGTACGAAGGCGGCGTTCTCATCTACAAATGGGTGTGCTCCACAGGAGAGCCCGGACGAGACACGCGCACCGGCGTCTTCGCCGTCCAGTCCAAAATCCCCGAGGCCTATTCCAGCGTGTGGCGGCTGCGCATGCCCTACTGGCTGGGCATCTACTGGGCCGGCGCGAGCGAGAACGGCATCCACGCCCTGCCCATCAACCCGAACGGCACGGTGCTTTGGGCTGGATTCCTCGGGCACAAGGTCTCGTTTGGCTGCATCATCCTGGACACGCCCAACGCCAAAACGCTTTATGACTGGGCCGAAATCGGCACGCCCGTCATTATCCAACCGTAGAAAGCGCATCCGAAGCCCCGCGCCATCGGCACCCGTGGCAGACGCGAGGGCGCAATCCTGACAAACGCCCGCTCTATCGGGAACCCGGAGGATGAACATGCCCATGGATTTGGCGCAACTAGAGCAAATGGTAACGTGGCTGGACGAGGAACGGCGCAAGGACAAGGAGGAACTGGCCCGCTTGCGCCAGCGACTGGAGCAGCAACTGCTGGCCGCCGACGAGCACCTGCGGCGGTTCCAGGAACTGGACGCTCGCCTGTCCGCGTTGCAGACCCAGGTCGCCCGACTTGCGCGATTTGAGCAGTCGCTGGAGCAACTGCGCAAGGAACTCGTCGCGCTGGTGGAGCAGGCCGACCAGAAGTTCACCGCCGCCCAGCGGGAAGCCGAGCGCGCCCGCCTGCTGGAGCGCGAGGCGCAGACCCAGGCCCTCGCCGAATTGCGCAAGCAGTTGGAGTCCCTGCCCCAGGTGCAGGAGGCGCTGGAAGCCCGCAGCACCGAGGAGCAGCGCCTCAATCAGTTGATCCTGGAGCAGCGCCCGCTGATTCTCGCGCTGCGGGATCGCCTGGACGAGCAGATTCACGCCACCCGCGTCATGGAAGAACAGCGCGCCCATGATACCAAACGCATCGCCCAGGTGCAGGAGACGGCGACCGAACTCCTGCGCCGCACCGAAGCCCTCACGGCCAAAACCCAGGTGCTGGAGGACAGCCTGCGGAAGACCGAGCAGCAGGTGGCGACCATCCAGGCGACTCGCGACGACCTCCGCGCCGAACAACGCCAGTTCGTGGAGGAGCAACTCCTCGCCGACCAGCGGCGCAAGCGCCAGTTAGACGAATGGGCGCAGGAATTCGCCCAGCAGCAGAAGCGCATGGCCGACTTCTCGGCCACCATGCAACTGTACAAGGACTTCTACGACAAGAACCGCCACGCGTTGGAAAGCCTGGAGAAACTCCAAACCCACCTGTCCCAGCGCCAGGCCGAACTTGCCGAGATGCAGCGCCTGTCCGAGGAGCGGCAGAAGAAGATCCTGCTGGAGTGGCGCGAGGAGAACGAAAAGCGGTGGAAGCAGGAGGCCCTGGCGACGGAATACGCCTGGAACCAGCAGCAGCGCCAGAATGAGGCGTTCGCCAAGCGATTGGACGCGCTGGAGGCAACCGCAGCAGACCTGGACGCGGAATTCACGCGGTCGTGGGACGAACTGACCCGGACCGTCGGCGCGATGCTGGAATGCCTGCACAAGCGGCAGGCGGATTTGGACGAGATTCTCGCGGCCCGCAAGAAGAAGGCGGCCGCCGCGGCGAAGAAGGGGACGGAACCGCCCGCCGCGCCCTAGGGTTCGGATTGCTGAAGCGCGGGTTCAGCAGAAGGAGTTCCCACAGAGGAAAGGCACATGCACGTCATCGGAACCGCCGGACACGTAGATCACGGCAAGTCCACGCTAGTCAAGGCGCTCACCGGAATAGACCCAGACCGCCTGAAGGAAGAGAAAGAGCGCGAGATGACTATTGACCTGGGGTTCGCCTGGCTCACGCTCCCCAATGGCGAATCGGTCGGCATCGTGGACGTGCCCGGCCACAAGGACTTCATCAAGAACATGCTGGCGGGCGTCGGGGGGATAGACGCCGCCATCCTGGTCATCGCCGCCGATGAGGGCGTGATGCCCCAGACCCGCGAGCACCTGGACATCCTCAACCTCCTGCAGGTGCGCAATGGCATCGTCGCCCTCACCAAGAAGGATTTGGTGGATGACCCCGAGTGGCTGGACCTGGTGATGGCCGACGTGGCCGAGACGCTGGAGGGGACGGTACTGGCGGGCGCGGACATTGTGCCGGTCTCGGCCCGCACGCGCGAGGGCATCCCGGAACTCCTCGCGGCGCTGGAGCGCATCTTGAGCGAGATTCCCCCGCGTCCGGACCGCGGGCGGCCTCGCCTTCCGGTGGACCGCGTGTTCAGCATCGCGGGGTTCGGCACCGTGGTAACCGGCACGCTAATAGACGGTTCGCTCCGCACGGGTCAGGAGGTGGAAATCCTGCCCCAGGGGCTGAAGGCGCGCATTCGCGGCCTCCAGACGCACAAGCAGAAGGTGGACATGGCCATGCCCGGCAGCCGCGTGGCGGTGAATCTGACCGGCGTGGACACCGACCAGGTTCAGCGCGGCAACGTGGTTGCGCTCCCGGGTTGGCTGCACCCGACGCTGCTGGCTGACGTGCGGCTGAAGAGCCTGGACGACGCCCCGCGCGCCCTGCGCCACGGCCAGGAGGTGGAGTTCTTCTGCGGCGCGGCGGAGGTCATGGCCAGGGTGCGGCTGCTGGAAGAAGATTCGCTCCTGCCGGGCCGAGAGGGGTGGGCGCAGGTATCGTTGAGCAGCCCGGTCGCCCTGGTGAAGGGAGACCGCTTCGTCATCCGCCAGCCATCGCCCAGCCTCACCATCGGCGGCGGGGTCATCGTCAACCCGCACCCGGGCCGCAAGCACCGTCGGAAGCAGGCCACCGTCATCGCGCAACTGGAGACCGCCGCCCACGGCACGCCGGAGGAGATCGTCCTGCAGGCGCTGGAGTCGCCGCCGCCCCTGGAGATGGCCGACGTGCTGCGCAAGAGCGGCCTCGCCCGCGACATGCTCCGCCCGACGCTGGAGCGCCTGTTGGGCCAGGGAGAGATTATCGCCCTGGGCGACAAGGCCCTGGGCGATGCGACCTTCGTTACCACGCCGGGCGCGTGGCAGGCCCTGGTACGCCAGGTGGCTGATTTGCTCCGGGCGTACCACGACCAGTATCCCGCCCGCGTGGGGATGCCGAAGGAAGAGGTGAAGAGCCGCCTGAAGTTGCCGCCGCGATTGTTCGCCGAGGTGATCCAGCGGGCCGCAGGCGAGGGCGCGGTCGCCGATGACGAGACCACCCTACGCCTGCCCTTGCACAAGCCCCACTTCCGCCCCGACGAGCAGGCGAAGGTGGACGCACTGCTGGCCGCCTTCCGCCGTTCCCCCTACGCCACGCCTTCGGTCGGCGAGTGCGAGCAGGCCGTCGGCGCCGAGGCGTTCAACGCGCTGGTGGAGCAGGGACGGCTGGTGAAGGTGAGCGCGGACGTGGTGTTCCTCGCCGAGACGTACCAGGAGATGGTGGATCGCGTGGTGCGCTTCATCCAGGAGAACGGCTCCATCACCGTGGCGCAGGTGCGCGACATGTTCAACGCCAGCCGCAAGTATGCCCTGGCGCTGATGGAGCACCTGGACCAGTGCAAGGTAACCCGCCGCGTGGGGGATGAGCGGGTGCTGCGGTGAGGGATGTTCGCCTGGGGCGCCAACGTGTGCCGCGCCTTCGGTTGGGTCGCAGTCGGGGACTCGAGGCGGCGCCGCTTTGTAGGGGCGACCGGCCGGTCGCCCCTACACTACGACACCGCCCCGACTGCACCGAGCGCACGGCACT
>JBBIHX010000029.1:0-9319 GCA_037446815.1 Caldilineae bacterium
ACGAGATTCCTCGGCGCTCCGCGCCTCGGAATGACAGTGCGTGTTGTCATGCTGAACCGAAGGCGAAGCATCTCATGTTGTCATGCTGAGCGAAGCGAAGCATCTCGGCCAGCGAACGTTTGGCGGGGCGACTCACCTCGCTCCCGCCTTCGGCCTCCCTCTCGGCGGATCGGGGACCGAGGGGGCGCCGTCATGTTCATGCCACCAAATCACAACATCAACGTGGGAGCAAGGGCATTGACGAACACTCTGCGGCACCTCACACGCTTTGCGGGCGTCCGCGTCGCACTCTGGCTCGCGGCGCTGGCGGCTCTGCTCATCCTGTCGCCCTCCGAGAAAACCCTCGGCGACGTGGTCAAACTGGTGTACCTGCACGGCGCGCTGGTGCGAACCGGCTTGCTCGCCTTCACCGTCGCGGGCGCCCTCGGCGCGGCGGCGCTCATCGCGCGCGGGCATAGCGCCATGCGCTGGAGCGAGGCCGTCGGCCACGCGGCCCTCGCCGTGTGGACGCTGTACGTCCTGTCCAGCATGGTCGTAACCTACCTCGCGTGGGGCACGGCCATCGCCTGGAGCGAGCCTCGGGTGCAGGCCAGCGCCCACATCTTCCTGGCGGCCGTGGCGTTTTGGATTCTGTCCTATCTGCTCCAGAGCGGGCGGGCCACGGCGCTCCTCAACCTCGTGCTGGCCGTGCTCGCGTGGGTGCGGGTGCGCAGCGCCGGCGTCGTCATCCATCCGGTGGACCCCATCGGCGGATCGGCGTCCGTGAACATCAAGGTCTTCTACGCGGGGATCGTCCTCTGCGTCATCCTGCTGGCGGGCGAATTGGCCCTCTGGCTTCGCATGCGGAGAATGAGACAATCCCAAGAGGGGTGAGCACGATGTTTGCACTCCTGCCTTTCGGCCCATCTCGCGGCCGCTCTGCTCACCGCGGAGACATACAGAGAACGCGGAGAGTAATCCAAACTCTGTGTCCTTTGCGCCTCTGCGGTGAGTTCGTGCTTACATGAAAGTACAAACTGCTAGGATGGTAGTGTGAGCATGAAACTCGTAACCGCTGACGAAATGCGTGCCCTGGAGAAGCAAGCCGACGCTTCGGGCGTGTCCTATCGCGACATGATGGAGCGCGCCGGGCTGGCCGTGGCGCAGGCCATCCGCGCCGTCCGCGACGCGAAGAAGCACCCGCGCGTGGCCGTGCTGGTGGGGCCGGGGAACAACGGCGGCGACGGGCTTGTGGCGGCGCGCCACCTCGCCACGTGGGGCTACCAGGTCGCGGCCTACTTGGCAAAGGCGCGCCCGCCCGACGACGAGAACCTGGCGCTGGCGGCCCAGGCCGGCGTTCACATCGTCGCCGCCGACAACGACGCCAAACGGGCCCTCTGGCGCCGCATGGTGGCCGAATGCGACATCTTCGTGGACGCGCTCCTAGGCACCGGCGTGTCGCGGCCCATAGAAGGCCCCTTCCGCGACATCCTCCTGGCGGCAGCGGAGCAACTCGCAGCGCGCAAGGGCGCGGCCCCGCGATTCGCCAACTTCGCGGGCGGCGTGGCCTGGCCCAAGGAGCCGCCCGAGCCTGCGCCCGCCGCCGCGCCGTACGTCGTGGCGGTGGACCTGCCCAGCGGCCTCAACGCCGACACCGGCGCGCTGGACCCCGCCGCCATCCCCGCCGACCTCACGGTTACCTTCGCCCTCCCCAAGCGCGGGCACTTCCTGTTCCCGGGCGCGGAGGCCGTGGGCCGGCTTCTCGTGGCCGACATCGGCATCCGCGAAGAGTGGGCCGCGGGTGTCCCGCTGAGCCTCATCACGCCCGGGTGGGTGGCCGAACGCCTTCCCCGCCGCCCGCCCGACGCCCACAAAGGCACCTTCGGGCGCGCGCTCATCGTCGCCGGGTCTGTGAACTACACCGGAGCGGCCGGGCTTGCCGCGGCAGCGGCGGTGCGGGTCGGCGCGGGGCTGGTAACGCTGTGCGCCGGCGCGTCCGTGAGGCCGGTCGTGGCGGGCCGATGGCCGGAGATCACGTACCTCGTGTTGCCCGAGGAAGTCGGCGTCCTCACCGAGGCGGGCGCCCCCCTGGTCCTCCAGGAAATCCCCCGCAGCGAGGCGCTCCTCATCGGCCCGGGCCTCGGCCAAGACGAGACGACGCGACGGCTCGTGTGGGCGCTGGTGGGCGCGGGAACGCCGCGGCGAACACGCATCGGGTTCACCGAGCGGGAGGAAGCCCCGCCTCCGCCCCCCGCGTGCCCCATCGTCATAGACGCCGACGGCCTGAATGCGCTGGCCGAACTGCCCGACTGGCACCAGCGCGTCGCGGCCCCCTGCATCCTGACCCCGCACCCGGGCGAGATGGCGCGACTGCTCCGCTGCACCACCGCTGACGTGCAGGGAGACCGCATCGGCGTTGCCATGCGCGCCGCGCAGGCGTGGCGCAAGGTTGTCGTGCTCAAGGGGGCGCATACGGTTGTCGCGGCGCCCGATGGAACAGCCTTCGTCTGCCCCTTCGCCAACCCCGCGCTGGCCACGGCGGGCACCGGCGACGTACTGGCGGGGATTATCGTGGGGTTACTGGCCCAGGGACTGACGCCCCAGGACGCAGCAGCAACGGGCGTGTACGTGCACGCCCTGGCGGGGGAACTGGTCTCGCGGCGCACTGGCCCGTCCGGGCTAGCCGCAAGCGACCTACTGGACGCGATACCGTTGGCGGTGGCTCGCCTGCGCGGAGTCCCGCTCAACGCGCGGTAGCAATAGGGGCCTGGATCGCTCGCAGGCCCCCTTGCCCACTCCCGTTGTGCAACGCCGGCGGACTAGGCTTCCGACTCGGCGGGCGGGGCCTTCTTTCGAGAAGCGATGGTCTTGCCCTTCTCCACCAACTCCTCAACCTTGGCCCGCTGCTCCTCCAGCACGATGCGCCCCTTCTGCTGTGCCTCCTGCGCGCGCTTTGCGGCCTCCTCGGCCAGGCGCTCGGCCTCGCGCCGCGCCTCGGCGCTCAACTCCTCGGCCTTGTCGCGCAATTCCAGGCCCGTCTCGCGAATCCGCGTGCGGGTCTCCTGCCCGGACTGGGGCGCGAACAACAGGGCTGCCGCGGCGCCTACCACCGCGCCGATGATGAAACCAGCCAGAAAATCACCAGCACCGTCTCTTGCCATCTCCAACCTCCTTCAGTTGATTCGGCTATTCGGAACCCGTCTGATCCACATCTCTACCCGCGCGGCGGCGGAGGCCCAGCAGGGTCTTCACCGCCTGCTCCGCGCCGGATACGAAACTGCTGGCCGACACGATTGGATTGACCACCTTGTCGCTGATGAACGTCGTCGTGCCGCGCAGGGTGCTTGCCGTCTCGTTCGCCGAATCCAGCAGCGGCTTGATCTCCTCCTTCAGCAGGCGAATCAGGCTGTTGACCTGAATCACCAGGAAGATGAGCACCACGCCCACCACGATGGATTCTATCGCCAGCACGATAATCGCCACATCCCGAACATCAGCCATATGTCCCTCCCACATCCTTCGGCCGCGTGCCCATTATATCATACCTGTAGCCATTTGACAATGAACATGGCGGCCACCGCCCCGAGAATTCCCTCCAGCAGGTGCACTTCGCCCAGCATGGGAAGCGGCGACGCCACAACGCCCGCGAGGAACTGCCCCGCGATGAACCCCGCTACGCTCGTCGGCCAGTACAGGAACACGTCGCGGGAGCGCCCGCCCTGCCACCACTGGAACAGGCCCGCCAGGCCGGTCGCCAGCACGATGCACAGCAACATCGCCGGAGCCGTGAGGTACCCCATGCCCCCTCCTATGCCTCAATGATGCCTCCGCCCAGCACCACCTCACCGTCGTAGAAGACCACCCCCTGGCCAGGCGTAATGTCCCGAAGCGGCGCAGCGAAGGCAACCCAGGCGCGGTCGCCCTCCACGCGGGTCAGCGTTGCGCGCGCTTCTCTGGCGCGGTAGCGAATCTTCGCCGTGATGGCCGCGGGCAGCGGCGGCGGGCGCCCGGCCACAAACGAGACGCGCCCCGCCACGAGCGTATCGCGGCCCAGTTCGCGCGCCGTGCCTACCACCAGCGCATTGTCCTCGGCGCGGATGGCGAGCACGTACAGCGGCTCCGTATAGGCGATGCCGAGGCCCTCGCGCTGGCCGATGGTGTAGAAGGGCAGCCCTTTGTGCGTTCCGACGCGCTCCCCGGCGGTGTCGTAAATCGGCCCAGGCCGTATGTCCTCCGGCGCCGCGTTCCGCAGAAACCGTCGGTAGTCGTTGTCGCGCACGAAGCAGATTTCTTGGCTCTCGGGGCGCTCGGCCGAGGCCAAACCCAACTCGCGGGCCAGTTGGCGCACCTGGACCTTGGTCAGTTCGCCCAACGGGAACAGCGCATGGGCCAGTTCGCGCTGTCCCAGCATGTGCAGGACATAGGACTGGTCTTTGCGCGCATCCAGCCCCCGCAGCAGGAGGAACATATCCCCCTCGCGGCGGATGCGCACGTAATGCCCCGTCGCCAGATAGTCGGCCCCCTGGGCCAGCGCGTAGTCCAGCAGCAGGCCGAACTTCACGTCGCGGTTGCAGTTCAGGCACGGGTTGGGCGTCCGCCCGCGCAGATAGTCGGCCACGAACGGCTCCACAACGGCGCGGCGGAACGCCTCCACCAAGTCTATCGCGTGGAACGGCACGCCCATGCGCTCACACACCTGGCGCGCGACGGCCTCGGATTCGGGCGAGCAGCACTTATTGGGCGCGGTGGTTCCGTCGCAGGACGCCTCGGCCCAGAAGTGCGCCATGACGCCCACCACATCGTACCCCTGCTGCGCCAGCAGCGCCAGCGCCACGGAACTGTCCACGCCGCCGCTCATGGCGACCACGACGCGGGGCGCCGATGTGCCGCGCCACGTCAGGGTCGGCGCATGTGGAATGGGCAAGCGAGCCTCGGCCATTGCGCACGCACCTACCCGAATCCGAAGATCTGATGACCCGCGCGGATGGCCTCCAGGTTGAAGTCGTATGCGAGGGAGATTTCCGCGTGGGCGGCGAACCCGCAGTATTCGCAGTGGATGGCGGCGCGGTTGCGCAGGTAGCAGCCATGCGTGATCGCGCCGTCCGGCTCGGTGGTGCTGATGAGCCACGGATGGCATCGCCACGTGTTGCGCTTCAGGCGGCGCAGGGTCGCGTAGGAGTTCAACACCGGCAACCCCTCCCGTTTCAGCGCCATCAGTTGATCCAGTGCCCAGTCCCGCTGCTCGGTGGACAACATAAGATTGTCTGTCCCCTCAAAGGGATAGTAGAACTGGATGGTAATCCCCTTGGTGAGATCGCTCAAGAACCGCACCAGGTCGGGAATCTCCCGCCAATTGCGAGCGCCGATGGTGATGTTCGCGAGAATCTTGGGATGGGCGGAAGCGCGAATGTTGGCCACGGCGCGGTCAAAACTGTTGCCGCGCAGGGCGTTGTGGGTCTCCCGCAGCCCGTCCATGCTGACCCACACGATGTCGGCGCTGGTCTCAATGGGCAGCGTGCCGTTGGTTACCACGCTCACGGAGAAGAAGCGTCGCTTGGCCTCGGCGACGAGGTCTTCCAGGCGCTTGGAGCCATCGCGCCACAGGAACGGCTCGCCGCCCTCAAGGATGAGAAGGCGCACCCCGTCGGCGTAGAGTTGATCCATCGCGGCCACGGCCACATCATATGGGACATCGGGCCTCGGTTGTCGCCAAAACGGGCAGGCGGCGCAGTTCAGGTTGCAGCGGTACGTGAGTTTGAACCCGTTGAGCAGCGGCCGCTTGACGCCGAACAGGCGGGCGCGCGCCATGTGCGCCGTGAAGTAGAGAACCTGCGAGCCGATCATCCGCTTCCCCGCGCCAGGTCGGCCAATGTGGTGTTCTCCAGCGCGCTCACCACCAGCGCGTTCACGTGCTCCCAGACCGTGCGCGCCGCGCACTGATCCAACCGCGCGCACGACACGTCGGCGTCGGCGCAGCGCAGGCTGACCACGTCGCCCTCCAGCGCGCGGATGACATCGGCCACCGAGACCTCGTGCGGCGGGCGCGACAAGGCGTAGCCGCCGCGAGCACCCCGCGTGCTCAACAGCAGCCCCGACTCGCGCAGCGACGGGATAATCTGCTCCAGGTAGGGCACGGGCAGCCCTTCAGCGTCGGCTACCTCGGCCACCGAGACGGGGCCTTCGCCGTAGCGCCTGGCCCATTCGGTCATGGCCCGCAACCCGTAGTATTCTTTCGCCGAGAATTGCATTCTGTCCTCCAATCTGCGGCGGGCTGGCCCTATTTTATGCGGTTGCCGCGGGGGTGTCAACGAGCGAAGGTCGCCCCGCGCCCAACATGACAATCCGACTTGACAGCCAGCCGCCCGAAGCGTATGCTAGACGCTGAACTCGCTTCCGCGCCCAGAAGGGATAACGATGAAAACTCACACGCCTGTGCTGCTCCTCGCGCTGCTCTCGGTGCTGCTCCTCGTCGGTTCCGCCTGTCGGCCCGCAGCAACCTTCACGCCCGACGCCAACCCGGTGCCGGCGCTGTCGCCGGTGCCGCTCGGCCCGACGGACCGGCTCCGCGTCGTCGCCACCACCAGCATCGTGGCCGACGTAGTCGCCAACGTAGGTGGCGACCGTATCGCGCTCACCACGCTCGTGCCGCTGGGCGCCGACCCCCACTCCTTCCAGCCCACGCCGCAGGATATGACGGCCCTCTCGCAGGCCCACGTCATCTATGCCAACGGGGCGGGGCTGGAAACGTTCCTGGGGTCGCTGATGGACAGCGTCGGCGTCGCGGGGCGCGTGGTGTACGTCTCCCACGGCATCGCGCTCCTCCAGGCCACGCATGAGCGCGAAGGCGAAGCAGAACACGCCGGCGAAGGCGGCGACCCGCACACCTGGTTTGACCCCAACAACGTCATCGCATGGGTTCGGAACATCCGCGACACGCTGAGCATCCTAGACCCCGCCCATGCCGACACGTACCGCGCCAATGCCGAAGCCTACACCGCGCAACTGCAGACGCTGGACACATGGATTCGTCAGGAGGTCGCGCAGGTCCCGCCAGCGAATCGCACGCTGGTAACCGACCACACGGCCTTCACCTACTTCGCGGCTCGGTACGGGTTTGAGCAAGTTGGCGCCATCTTCCCCGGCTACAGCACGCTGGCGTCGCCCTCCGCCAAGGAACTGGCGGCGCTGGAGGACGCCATCCGTGCGCAAGGCGTCAAGGCCGTGTTCGTGGGGAAGACCATCAACCCGGCGCTGGCCCAGCGCGTGGCCCAGGATACCGGCGTGCGCCTCGTGTTCCTCTACACCGGCTCCCTGGGAGAGCCGGGAAGCCCCGCCGCAACCTACCTGGACATGATGCGCTACAACGTTTCCGCCATCGTGAGCGCGCTTCGGTAGTCCTCGCACGGGTGGAGACATGGCATCGTCGGATGACGTCCTCGGCAAAGCGTATGACGCCCGTATCGCCCGCAGGCTGCTGGCGTTTCTCAAGCCCCACGTGCGGCAGGCGGCGGTGGGCGGCCTGCTGATGCTGGTGGTATCGGCCTGCTCCCTGGCCGGGCCCTACATCGTGCGCCTGGCCATTGACCGAGGCATCGTTGGCCGCGACATGCGGGCGCTGGCGGTGTGGGCCGCGGCCTTCGCGGGCAGCCGCTTGGTCATGTGGATCAGCCGCTACGCCCAAATCCAGATCATGGCGCGCGTCGGCCAGCGGGTCATCTTGCACATCCGCACCCTCCTATTCGCCCACCTCCAGCGCCTGTCGCTGCGATTCTTCTCGCACTACGCCGTGGGACGGCTGATCTCGCGCCTCACGTCCGACGTGCACGTGCTGCAAGACCTGGTAACGTGGAGCGTCTTGGGCACGGTCAACGACCTCTTCGTGCTGGTGGGCATCGTAGGCGTGATGATCAGCATGAACGCCCGCCTGGCCGCCATGACGTTCCTGGTGGTGCCGGTAATGGCGGTGATGACGGCGTCTTGGCAGAAGGAAGCGCGGCAACGCTACCGCGAGGTGCGCAAAGCCATCGCCGCCGTCAACGCGAGCCTGCAAGAAAACATCAGCGGGGTGCGCGTGGTGCAGGCGTTCTCCCGCGAGGAGCGCAACCTGCGCGCCTTCGCCGAGGAAGTCAACCGCAACGACCTGGAGGCCAACCTGCGCGCCGAACGCCTGACGGCGCTGTTCTTCCCGGCGGTGGATTTCGTCAGCACGGCGGCGACGGCCATCGTCATCTGGCTCGGCGGGCAGATGGTCCTGCGCGGCACGCTGACGGCGGGGGAACTGGTCGCCTTCGTCCTGTACATTGACCGCTTCTTTGACCCCATCCGCGACTTGAGCCAGCGCTACAACACCCTCCAGGCGACGATGGCAGCGGGCGAGCGCATCTTTGAGTTGCTGGACACGCCGCCGGACATCGTGGACCCGCCCGATGCCGTGGACATGCCGCCCATGCGCGGCGAGGTGGAGTTTGATCACGTGTACTTCAGTTACGATGCCGAGACCGTGGTACTGGAAGACGTTACGCTCCACATCACCCCAGGGCAGACGGTGGCCTTCGTCGGCGCGACCGGCGCGGGCAAGACCTCGCTGGTGAAACTCCTCGGCCGCTTCTACGACGTGGACGCGGGGGCCATCCGCGTGGACGGGCTGGACGTGCGGCGGTGGCGACTGGCCGCGCTCCGCGGGCAGATGAGCATCGTCCTCCAAGAGCCATTTCTGTTCACGGGCACCATCCGCGACAACATCCGCTACGGGCGGCTGGACGCCACCGATGCCGACGTTGAGGCCGCCGCCAAAGCCGTGGGCGCCTACGGGTTCATCATGCGCCAGCCCGACGGGTTTGACACATGGGTGGAGGAACGAGGCGCGAACCTGTCCATGGGCCAGCGCCAGTTGATTTCGTTCGCACGGGCGCTGCTGGCCGACCCCAAGATTCTCATCCTGGACGAGGCCACGTCCAGCGTGGACACGCAGACCGAGCGCGCAATCCAGGACGCCATGCGCGTGCTGCGCCAGGGTCGCACGACCCTTATCGTGGCCCACCGCCTGTCCACCGTCGTCCACGCCGACCGCATCGTAGTCCTGCACGCGGGCCGGGTCGCGGACGAGGGCACCCACGCCGAACTCCTGGCCCGCGGCGGCCTGTACGCCCGCCTATACGAGATGGGCTTCGCCGAATAGACCGCCAGCCGGGGTTTGCATCCGCGGATAACACGGATGGGGCGGATGGGGGGCGGGAGATTGCTCGCGGCTTCGCCGCTCAGCAATGATAGATTGCGGTGGGCGGGGGAGCGGAGCCGCGCGGGGCTAAAGCCGCCGCGCTGAAGGTGTTGAAGTTGTGGG
>JBBIHX010000029.1:9419-26877 GCA_037446815.1 Caldilineae bacterium
GGAGCGGAGCCGCGCGGGGCTAAAGCCGCCGCGCTGAAGGTGTTGAAGTTGTGGGCGCAGGGCGGGTCCTTGGGGAACGCGGCCCGATCCTGTCACCCTGAGCGGAGCGAAGGGTCTCGGTTTGCGGGATTCTTCGCGGCTTCGCCGCTCAGATGACGGTCGTATTGTGTCATGCCGAGCCGAAGGCGATACGCCCTCGCCCTCTGGGAGAGGGCTGGGGTGAGGGTCAAGATTCTTCGCGGCTTCGCCGATCAGGATGACGGCGGGACAGCAACCGCGAATAGCGCGAATCCACGCGAATAGATGGCCTCTCTGTACGGTGTTGGGGGCTACCGCGGTTTGTTCTGAACGAGGAGGGCGCGAAGAACACCGAGTTTCTCTTGTGTCTCTCCGCGCCTTCTCCGTCTCCGCGGTGAACCTTACCCCTTCCCCGTCCATCCGCACGCCAGAGGCCGCGCCCCCGCCAGGATTTGCGCAGAAAGGCGCCTTATGGTAAAATGCCGCTGCGTGGTGAGCGTAGCCGAGCGGTCAAGGCATCTGACTGTGGATCAGAAGACCGCGGGTTCGAATCCCGCCGCTCACCCCAAACGAAAACGGGGACGACGCGCGTCGTCCCCGTTGTTCATTCCCTCGCGAACCCGGCGCCTAGACCGATTTGCGCCAGGGCTCCTTCTGCTCGCGGGCCAGGATGCGCTCGTACTCCAGCGGGTACTCGTGGCGCATCCGCTCCTCCGTTACTTTCCCCGTGAAAATGGTGGTGTCCAGCGGCACCTTGCCCTGGGCCAGGTGAGCGTTGTACATGTGCCAGATGAGGATGGCGAGGAAGGCCAGCAGCGCCTCGCCGCCATGGGCCGCCTTGGTCGCCGGGATGAAGTAGCCGGGCAGCCAGCGCGTGATGATCTCCGGCCACATCAGGAAAGCCCCCGTCAGGAACATGACGATGGTGCCCCAGATCAGCGCCCAGTACTCCACCTTCTCCTTCCAGTTGAACCGATCGTACTTCGGCAACTCTTTCACCAGGCCCAGGTTATACCCCAGGTGGCGCAGGGCATCGGTAATGTCCTTCAGGCCTGGAATCATGGAGAACCGATTCGGCGACTTCTTGATGAAGATGCTGCGGAACAGCGCGAACACGTGATAGACCGTCTCAATCCCCATCATGTAGGCGAAAATGTGGTGCATGGTCTGCACGGTCTCAATCCCGCCCATAGCATTCATCAGGCTCTGCGCCCACGCGTAGTTATGGAACTTCTGCGGCAGGCCCGTCAGGCACAGCATGCCGAACGAGATGATGAGCAGGATGTGCTCAATGCGGGCGCTGAGGTCAAACCGAATGAACGTTCGCTGGCTACCGGTGCTCATTTCGTGCGTGCTCATGAGGCCTTCCCTCGCTTGAAGTGGTTGACGACCCTGCGGCCAATGTCCGTGAGGACGAAGAACGCCATCGCGCCGATGACCAACGGGATGAGGATGGTGTAGAACAGGTTCACGTAGTAGGTCAGCGGCGCACGCTCGCGGGTGATCTTGTAGTGCCCCGCCCACGCCGACGCGAACTGGTCGGGCGCGTCCGGATGACACTGGCGGCAGGCGTGAATCAAGTTATCGGGGTGCACGCTGGACTTGGGGTCCGTGTGCGACCGAATCTCGTGGATGCCGTGGCAGTCGGTGCACACCGCCTCGTAGCAGTAGATGCTCGCCGATGGCCATTTCGTCTTGTACAGTTGCACCGTCATGCCGTGGAACTCCTGGGTGTACGTAACGTACACGTCGGGCGACAGGTTGTATTTGGCCATGAGCGCGGCGTCCGAGTGACACGAAGCGCACAAATCCGGCTCCCCAATGCGGAACTGCGGCGTATTCGGGTCGGGAATCTTGTGCGCGCCGTGGCAGTACGTGCAGCCCGGCACGTCGGGGTTGCCCGTCAGGAGCGCCTCGCCATGCACACCCTGCTTGTACTCGCCGTATATCGCCGTGTGGCAACGGGCGCAGGTCTCCGACGCCGCCTGATTGTTCGTCCGCAACCCCTTCACGTCGTGGACGCCATGGCAATCGGTGCAGATGGGCGTCTGGATGCTGGGATCTTTCTCGCGCAGCACCGCATGGATGCCATCGCGGTAGTCCCGGTACACGTCCGTGGACAGCCCGTATCGGGCGACCACGTTGGGGTGAGTGTGGCACGTGGCGCAGAGTTCCGGGCTAGCCTCGCGGAATTCGCCCGTGCGCGGGTCGGGCATCTGGTGCGCGCCGTGGCAATCCTCGCAGACCGGCACGTAGGGGTTGTCTTCCTCTTTGGCGATGACACTCCCGTGGGCGCTCTTCCGGTAGGTATCCAGAATGGAGGTGTGGCACCCATCCTGGCCGCACGTCTGCGAGAGTCGGTACCGCGGCTCGTCGGGCGGAGTAATGTCGTGTCCGCCGTGGCATTCCACGCACGTGGGCACATCGCGGTTGCCCTGGGCCAGCAGGCGGTAGTGGATGCTGTCGTGCTGCGCCTCGGTGATTTCGGCGTGGCAGGTTACGCAGGCCTCGGCTCGGCTAACGGTGAAGGCGCGGCAGTCCTCCGCTTCCAGTTTCGGATGCGGGTAGCCGGTGATGTTGGTATGGCAGCCGGTGCAGGTGATGCCCGCTTTTCCGTGCACAGACTGGCTCAGCGTGGTTGCATCCACCGTGAGCGACACCGTCTCGCCGCAGCCCGGGAAGGTATACGACAGGCCCGGTTTGGAGTGGCAGGCCAAACACCCCGAATCATCCATAGGGCCTGTGGGCGTCGGCTGGGGAACGGGCGCGGCGCCGCTCTCCGGGTGGCAGGCAGCGCACGTGCTCTCGGCGCGGTTGGCGTGGTCCGCCGGCAACTTGCTCGCCGGGTGGCACATCAGGCACGCCTCCCGCCCCGCGATGGGGTGCGGAGTGGAGGGCGCTGCGGGCGGCGCCGGTGGCTGCGCGGATGCCTCCGGGTGGCAGGCGGCGCACGTGCTCTCGGCGCGGTTCGCGTGGTCCGCCGGCAACTTGCTCGCCGGGTGGCACATCAGGCACGCCTCCCGCCCCGCGATGGGGTGCGGAGTGGAGGGCGCTGCGGGCGGCGCCGGTGGCTGCGCGGATGCCTCCGGGTGGCAGGCGGCGCACGTGCTCTCGGCGCGGTTCGCGTGGTCCGCCGGCAACTTGCTCGTCGGGTGGCACGTCAGGCACGCCTCCCGCCCCGCGATGGGGTGCGGCGTGGTCGGCGCTCCGCCCGATGTCGGCGTCGTGGTCACCGATGTTGGCGCTTCCGGATGGCAGAAGACGCAACTCGCCTCGGAACGTCCGGAGTGATCGGCGGGGAGGGTATTGGTCGGATGACACGTTAGGCACTGCTCGCGACCTGCGATGGGGTGGGGTGTCGGCTTGCCCTGGGCCCAGACCAGCACGCTCAACAACGTCGTGCCGAGCAGCAGGGCCAGCAGCACGGACACCGTTATCCGGCTACGTGGCTTCATCGTTCGTCCTCCACAAGAGGGGCATATGCGGTAGCAATGGGATTCACCTTGTGAATTGGCGCACACTATCGTGCAGCATATCACAACCTTCGCATACTGTCAAGTTTGCCGCAACTCTTGTAAAGCCAAGTCAAACACACTGGGCGATTCGGTTCCAAAGTCTGTTGGTACCCGTCATTGCGAGGGCACGCAGTGCCCGAAGCAATCTCCGGGGCGTGGGATTGCTTCGCTTCGCTCGCAATGACACACGAAGAGAGTGCGCGCACGGTTCACCAACACAGTTTGGAACCGAATCCCCTGGGCCGGTGGGCTTCCTCGGGGACATTCCTGCCTCTTCGTTCTCCGCAGGAGCTTGTCCGACACGGTGCAGGCGGCCGCCGACCGGCGATAAGCCACGGCCCGGCGCGCCGCTCCCTGAGAACGCGAAAAGCAAAGAGGACGCCGAAAGCGTCCTCTTTGCAGCGTCTCGCACGAGGTAAGCGCGCTTACTTCTGCCAGGATCGCAGGAACTGCACCAACGCGCCGATTTCGGCGGGGCTGAGCGTGCCGCCAAACGCAGGCATGCTCTCCTTGCCGTCGCGGATGACGCGCGCAAGGTCGTCATCCGTATGCGCGCTCAGGTACTGGGGCGAGTTGATGGGCTCTTTGGCGATCGGGCCGCCCTGGCCACTATCGCCGTGGCACGCTGCGCACAGCCGCGCATACATGGCCGCACCGTCCGGGGCAGCAGCCGGGCTAGGCGCTGTCGTCGGCGTTACGGTGTGAGCCGGCCCCGACACGCCCGTCGCGGTCGGCGCGGGAGTGGGCGCCTTGCCGCTGAACGACAGCATGTACAGGGCCAGGCTCTCCAGTTCCACGTCCGTGAGTTTGGCATACGGCGGCATCGTGGAGTCTGGATCCAGGCTCTTCGGGTCTGCGACGTACTGCTTCAGGAAAGCGAGGTCGCGGCTCTCGCCGATACGGGTGAGGTCAGGCCCCAGCGTTCCGCCCCGGCCTTGCAGGGCATGGCATACGCTGCACCCCTGCTCATCGTAGACGACCTTGCCGGCCTCCACCGACGGGCCGGCCGCCAGCGCGCCCCCGGTCAGCCCGGCCAGGTAGTCGGCGATGGCCTGGATGTCCTCCGGCGCAAGGGCGTGGACCGGCATCCGCGTATTGGGCAGCACAACGGTAGGGTCTTGGAGATACCGCACCAGCCAAGCCCGATCGCGGCGTGCACCTACTGCGCTCAGGTCAGGCCCGGTGATGCCCCCCATGCCGTCAATCGTGTGGCACGCGGGGCACCCTTGAGCCAGATACTTGGCCTGCCCGGGGGATACGGGGGTCGGCGAGGGTAGCCCGGCCTTCGGGGGCGTGGTCAACGTGAGCAGATATGCTGTCAGCGCGATCAAGTCGCGGTTGTCCAAGGTGTAGGCAGGCATAAGGGAGGAACCGGCCGCCGGCCGCAGGTGGGCAATGAGCGCCTCCGGATCCAGGCGCGTACCCACGCCCGCCAGGTCTGGCCCGCGTGTGCCGCCCACGCCGTCAATCGCATGGCATACGGCGCATGCGCTCTCCTTGTAAATCTGGCGGCCCTCCTCCTCAATCGGCGTGAGCCGCGTGATCTCCAGCCGCGTAACCTGGGCCGGCTCGGGCGACGGCGCAAGCGCGCCCTGCACGGTCAGGGCGACTATCCCCGCGACCGCCAGAATCGCCAAGATCGTTACCGCGGGGCGATCCAGCGGATGCCGATAGCGATTGCGATCCAGAAAAGGCAACAGCAGCAGAATCAGCACGCCGGCCAGCGGGAAGACCAACGTCCCGAGAATCTCCCATTCCGGCTTCAGCAAGCGCAGGAACTGGAACAAGAACAGGAAATACCACTCCGGGCGGGGCACGAAGTCGGTGGCGGTGGGATCGGCCTTGGGTTCCGGCTTCACCCCCACAAAGATCGCCAGCGCCGCCAGAATCGCGAAGACAACCAAGAACGCCAGGCTGTCCTTGAAGATCACATGAGGGTAGAACGTATGGCCACCCTTCTTCCGCTCCGAGTAGAATGCCTGATACCCCTGCGGGTCAGAGGGCACCGGCACCTTGCGTTCTGGAGGGTTGGAGATGCCCTGACGCACCACCAGATACAGGTGCGGCCCAAAGAGGAGGACCGCCGCCAGCGGCAAGAAAATCACGTGCAGCGAGAAGAACCGCGCCAGCGTTACCGCGCCAACCTCGGTACCGCCGCGTGCCAATTGCAGCAAGGTCGGGCCGACGACGGGAATCGTCCCGATGATCTCGGTAACGACCGTCGTCCCCCAATAGGACACCTGATTCCACGGAAGCAGGTATCCCGTCAGGGCCAGAGCCAACGCGGCCAGCAGGAGGCCAACGCCGATAAGCCAATTCGCCTCGCGCGGGTATTTGTAGGCGCCGAAGAAGAGCACGCGGAGCAGATGCAGCACCATCAGCACGATGAGCGCGCTGGCCGACCAGTGATGCAGGCCGCGGATAAAACCGCCAAACAGCACCTCATGGGTGATGTACTCCACGCTCTCGTATGCCTGATCCACCGACGGGACATAGTACAGCGTGAGGAAGATGCCCGTGATGCCCTGAATCAAGGCCGTGAGCATGGTGGCGCTCCCGAAGATGTACCACCAGCCCACTCCACGGGGCACGGGCCGGTACAAGAAGCCCGCCAGAAGGTTGCGGATGCCCGTTCGCTCGTCAATCCAATCCAGCAGTCGGCGCATGGTCCACCTCACTCTCCCTGGGGCTGAATCTCGCCCAGGAACAACTGTCCATTCTCCACCTTCACCGCGTACCGGTCCAGCGGGCGAGGAGCAGGCCCTGCCACAACCCTGCCCTCGGCGTCAAACACCGCCGCGTGGCACGGGCAGAAGAACTGTTGAGCCTTGCCGTTCCACTGGACGCCGCACCCCAGATGCGTACACTTCGGACTGAACACGGTGAAGCGGTCGCCATCTTCGCGGCGCACATAGACGGAGACATGCTGCTCCTTCGTAACCCACCCATCCTTCACCACGCGCGAGAAGATGGCGAGCACGGGCTGACCTTGGGGGAAATCGGACGCGGGGCCCACCTCGTGCCACTGGGAGGGCTTGGTGCCGAGAAGCGGGGATAGGACATATGCCACGGCAGGGATGCCGACTGCTGCCGCAACAATACCCCCTATCGTTGCGATGATGCCGCCGAGAAATCCTCGTCGGCTTACGCCAGGGCCATCGGTGCCTTCGGTCATGGTTGCCTCCTCATATGAAAGGTTTCCGTCCACTGCTGTGACGCCAAGCAGCGAAGGGGCACGGTGGGAACGCCCCTTAACTTCACTGAAGTTGCCCAATAACTGCGATCTCGCGCATCACGCGGGGCACGCCTGGTTCCGCTGCAAGACGGTCTCCACAATGAGAACGGTGCACACGGTGCGCCGCCTCACGCCGGGAACCCGACCATGATGTGCATTATACCACGCCTGGTGAGCCTTGTCAATGCATTTGACATTGAATAGTTTGGTTTCTTATGGCAGGATTTGTATGCACAAAATTATATGAGAAAATACTGTGATTACTACGCATATAGTGCCGCCATATTGACAAATCCCCCAAAAGTGTGCTATAATACGGCAGCATGGGGCAACGGGCGGGCGCAGACCCGCCCAGGTGTTTCTCTCCGCAATGGGCTGCCCCCGCGGGCTGCTGAGGGCACTGGCGTCGCCCGGCAAGGCGGCCCATGGGCCCGCCGGGGCAAAGCCGAGGAACCCTGGTTCCCGCGCCGTAGAACATGGACGTCGCACCGCCGCTGCGCACGCCTTTGGCGTTAGCGTCTGCGCCGCGCCCCATCCAATGTTGTGGAGGAGTTGCACGTGTCGGACGCAGTAGATGGGCAGGGAAGCGCCGTGAATCTGCCGCGCGCCACCGGTTCGGGAGGGGTGATGATGGCCCACCCTCGGACGCAAAAAGAGAAGGTCGCCGTGAGCGAACGGGAAGCGAAGTACCGAGAACGGTTACAGAAAGAAATAGACGACGTTCGGCGCAGCCTGGCCGAGGTGGAAGAGCGCCTGGCTGAAAAGGGCGACTATACCCTCGGCGAGGGCGATCCTGCCATCTACTTGTGGGAGATGAACCTGGCGCGGCGACAGCGCCTGCAAGCGCGCCTGGACGAACTCCAGGCGGCCATGGCACGGTTGGATCGCGGAACCTACGAACAGTGTTCGGTCTGCGGCGGCCGCATTGAGGCGGACCGCCTGGAACTGTTGCCCACGACCCGCACGTGCAGCGAGTGCGCGCGGAAAGGGCGGTAGTTTGACAACCTGGCCCGGTTGCCCTGGGCAAGAGGGCACCGCCGCTGTGTCTCTCGCTTGGTGTGCCCGTGGCGCGGGCGCAAGCGGGGACTGGCCCGCCCAGCGCGAGCACGGGTCGCTTGTTCGGGCCACAGGACTCGGTTCCAAAGTCTGTTGGCATCTACTGTCATTCTGAGCGGCGAAGCCGCGAAGAATCTCGCTGACCGAGATGCTTCGCCTTCGGCTCAGCATGACAGAGTGGAGAGGCGGTGCGAGGGACAGACCAACACAAGACGCAACCGACTCGGCCACAGGCCCGATTTGCCGATTGGGGCCTTTCAGACTATAATAAGTGTTTGCTGCCAAAGTCGGTAGCACTTATCGCGGTACGCGGTGGACGGCGAAGGTGCGCGAGCGCGCGCCTTTTTGCTGTCGCTGACCGACTTGCAGTCTCAGTGACATCACGTCCGGGGCCGCTGCCCCGTGCATCATACGAGGTGATCCATTGTCTAGCCTTGAGGAATTGCTGGAAAAAGGAAAACGACAAGGATACGTAACTTACGACGATATCCTGTCCACCCTTCCGAAGGTGGAAGAGTCCCTGGCTGAAGTAGAGGACATCATGTTTGAACTTCAGCAGCAGGGCATTGAGATTCTGGACGCCGAAGGCGCAGCCGAGGAGGTCCTGGAAACCCAACTGGCCGAACTTGAAGAGACCCAGTTGGAAGACCTCCTCGCCGAGGAGCAGTCCGATTTTGACCTGACCGCCGTGGACAGCGACGATCCGATGACCCTCTACTTGCGGGAAATCGGCCGCTACTCCCTGCTCACGGCAGAGGATGAGGTCGCTCTCGCCAAGCAGCGCGAACGCGGCGAGCAGGCCGCGCGCCTGCTGGAACAGGGCGTCAGCGACCCCGACCTGGCAGACCAACTGCGGCAGGAGGTGGAGCGCGGCAAGCAGGCCCGCGACCGCCTCATCCAGGGCAACTTCCGCCTCGTCATCAGCATCGCCAAGCAGTACCAGGGCTATGGCGTGCCGTTCCTGGACCTCATCCAGGAGGGCAACCTGGGCCTCATGCGCGCCATTGACAAGTTTGACTATCGCCGTGGGTACAAACTCTCCACCTACGCCACGTGGTGGATTCGCCAGGCTGTGGGCCGCGCCGTCGCCGACTACGGCCGCAACATCCGCCTGCCCGTCCACATGAACGAGCGGCTCCGCCGATTGTACCGCCTGTCCCAGCGCATGGAGCAGGAACTGGGCCGCAAGCCCTCCACCGAGGAACTGGCCGAGGAAATGGGCATTGCCCCCTCCAAGATTCAGGCCATGCTGGGCCTGTCCCAGGACACCCTGTCGCTGGAGATGCCCGTCGGCGAGGAACAGGAGAGCGAACTGGGCCAGTTCATTGAGGACGAGATTAGCCCGGCCCCCGACGATCGCGCGTCCCACGAACTCCTGCACGAGGACGTGGAAGAGGCGCTGGAGACCCTCACGCCGCGCGAGAGCCGCATCCTTCGGCTTCGCTTCGGGCTGTACGACGGCCACAGTTACACCCTGGAAGAAGTGGGGCGGAAATTCGGCCTCACCCGCGAGCGCGTGCGCCAGATTGAGAAGCATGCCTTGCGGCGGCTCCGCCACGCCAGCCGCAGCCGCAAACTCCGCGGATACCTGTAGCGGCTCGCCCCGCGCGACCCACTACAGGCGGCAAGCGGCCCGACGCTCTAGCCTCATTTTCCTATTGCCACCGCTCCGCGGCTGTGTACAATGCAGGTGAGACACCCAGCGGTGTCCCGCCTTTGCACGCACATCATCGGGAGTGGCGCCTATGAAGACCAACGGAAAAGCCATCTTCGCGGTCCTTTCCGCGCTCGTCATCCTGCTCCTCATCGCCCAGCCTGCCTTCGCCGGCGACCGCTGGCGCTTCGGCTTCGGCGCGAACCGCAAACTCACCGACTACCCCGACTGGCCCACGCTGGGCGCCTCCTGGTTCCACATCTGGGGCCCCTACCCCAGTTACAACGTGAGCGGGCTCACCTTCTACCCTATGGTCGCGGCCTACGGCGACCTCATGGGCAACGAGACGCTGGAGTCGCTCCAGCAACAGTACAACTGGAAGCCCCAGTACTACCCGCCCGGCACCGTGTGGATCATCAGCAACGAACTTGAGTACGACACCTTCTGCACCAAGAACGGCGTGCCGCTCAACCCGTGCCGCGGCATCACCCCCACCGAGTACGCCGAGAAGTTCAAGAAATACTACGACATCATCCGCCAGTTGCAGCCCTACGGCCCCACCTACAAATTCGCCATCGGCTTCATCAACGCCATCCCAGAGGCGGGCCGTCCGTTCACCCTCGCCGACGTGCTGGACGCCTACAAGGCACGCTGGGGCGTGGACATGCCTGCGGACGTGTTCAACCTGCACGTCTACGGCTTCGGGCGCTCCATTGACTTTGACTACTGCTTCGTGCCCACCATCACCACCTATCGCCAGGTCATGGCCAACAAGGGCTATCGCGACAAACCCCTCATCATCACCGAGGTCGGCGTGCTAGAAGGCGTGTATGTATCCGACATCCCGCAGGATTACGTGCTTAACTTCATGGTGCAAGCCTTTGACTGGCTCCGCACGGCCCGCTCCGACACAACCGGCATGCCCTCCGACGACAACCGCCTCGTGCAGCGGTGGGCGTGGTTCGCCCTCACCTCCTGGCACCCCAGCGACAACTACAAATGGCGCAAGACGGCGCTGTTTGACATAGACACCAAGCAGATCACCGTGGTGGGCCAACAGTACCGCGACTACCTGCAAAGCCTGACCCACACCATCACCACCACGGTGCAGCCCGGATGGAACCTGCTGTCGGCGCCGGTGGAACTCTCCAGTTACGCCATCACCGACGTGCTGTCCTCGCTGGCGGGATCCTACGACCTGGCCTACACCTACGACGCCCAGACGGACACGTGGCGCGTGTACGACGTGGCGGCCCCGCCCGGAGCCAACACCCTCACGACCCTGAACCCGGGCGACGGCCTGTGGGTGCACGCCACCGCCTCCGACGACTGGGTCGTGAGCGGCGAAGAGTACAGCACATTCCACATCGCCCTGTACGAGGGCTGGAACCTCATCGCGTACCCGCTGGTCAGCGCCAAGCCCGTCGCCGAGGCGCTCTCGTCCATCGCGGGCAAGTACACCGCCGTGTACGCCTACGACCCCGCCCAGCCGGAGCCGTGGCTGAAATACGTGCCCGGCGCGCCGCCGTGGGCGTCCAACCTGGACCAGATGACCCCGGGCAAAGGGTACTGGGTGAAGGTAACGCAGGACTGCACGGTGGAGTTCGCCGAGTAGGCGCGGAGGCCCCGCCGCTGCCCATCGCGTCGTGCCGGCCCCCCGTGCCATTCCTACCGCTCGCGGCGCCGTGCCCGGCCTCCGCCATCGGGATAACCGACGCGAGAATCCGCCCTCTCCCGTGCCCTTCCCCCCACTATGGCCTTCCTCTCCGCCGGCAGGGGCCGGGATAGGCAAGGCAGACCCATGACCGAAACGCGCGCACAGTGCGCACCGTATTGACGCGCGCCCGCAACCGTGCTACAATGCCCGCAACCTGAGCCTGGGAGAGGGTACGTCATGGACTTGAGCCGCTATGAAGTTCCTCCCGACCAACTCCGGCGGGCGTGCGCTCCCCTTCTAGAAAGCGCCGCCTTTGCCTCCACCGCCGACCTGGAGCGCCTGGACACCATCATCGGCCAAGAGCGCGCCACCCGTGCCATTGAGTTCGGCATAGACATTCAGTCCTACGGCTACCACATTTTCGCCATGGGGCCTGTGGGAGCCGGCAAGATGACCACCGTGCAGCGATTCTTGGAGCAGAAGGCCCGCACCCGCCCCACGCCGTCTGACTGGTGTTATGTCAATAACTTCGCCAACCCCGACCGCCCCGAGGCCATAGAGTTGCCCCCTGGCAAAGCGACCGTCTTCCGCAAGCAGATGGAAGACCTGGTTCAGCGCGTTCAGGAGAGCATTGCGCGCGCCTTCTCCGGCGAGCAGTACGAGGAGCATCGCGCCCAAATCGCCCGCGAAGTGGAGAACCGCAAGCGCCAGGTGCTGGAGGACATCAACGCCTTTGCCAACGCCCAGGGGTTCGCGCTTGTCCCCACCCCGAGCGGCCTCATGGTGGGCGTGTACGAGGGGGGCAAGGTGCTGAGCCAGGAAGAATACCAGGCGCTGCCCGAAGAGCGCCGCCGACAACTGGAGGCCGCCCAGCCCGCCGTGCAAGCCGAAATGGAGCGACGCTTCCGCAAGGTGCGCGCCCTGGACGAGGAGGCTCGCACGCACCTTCAGAACCTGGACAAACAGGTGGCCGATTTCGCCATCCGCCACTTGTTTGAGCCGCTCAAACGCGAATACGAGTCCATCCCCGACGCGCTGGTCTTCCTTGACGGCGTATACCGCGACATTCTGGACAATCTGGCTCTATTCCGTTCGCTGGCCCAAGGCCCCGCAGAAGGGGCCGAAGAGCCTCCCCAACGGCGACAGTCCCCCGTGGACCGCTATCGGGTCAACATGCTGGTGGACAACAGTCAGACCAAAGGTGCGCCCGTCGTCGTGGAGAGCAATCCCACGTGCCGCGCCCTCGTCGGTCGGATAGAATACCGCGCCGAGTTCGGCACGCTGGTTACCGATTTCAGCATGATCAAAGCGGGCGCGCTCCACCGCGCCAACGGCGGCTATCTGGTCATAGAGGCTCGCAAGTTGCTTCAGGATCCGTTCGCGTGGGAATGCCTGAAGCGAGCCCTTCGCGACCGCAAGGTCTCGGTTCACGAAATCGCCCAGCAATACGCGCTTCTCTCCACCACCTCGCTGGAGCCGGAGCCCATCCCGCTGGATGTGAAGGTCGTGCTCACCGGCGAGCCGTACATCTACTACATGCTCTACGACCTGGACCCCGAGTTCGCCAAACTGTTCAAGGTGAAGGCGGACTTCGCCGAGGAGATGCCCCTCACCGAGAACAGCATCATGGACTATGCGCGGTTCATCGCCACCCGATGCGCCGACGAGGGCCTCCCGCATTTCACGCGCGATGCCGTGGCGAAGGTCGCGGAGTACGGCGCAAGACTCGTGGAAGACCAGCAGAAACTGAGCACGCGGTTCGCCTTTGTCCTAGATGTCATCTCCGAGGCGGCCTACTGGGCGCGGCGCGCCGGCCACGACCTCGTCCAAGCCGAGGATGTCCAGCGCGCGCTGGATGAAAAGCGCTACCGCTCCAGTCAGCCGGAGGAGCGCGTCCGCGAGGCCATCTTGGCCGATACCCTGATGATCACCACGGACGGACTGAAGGTCGGCCAGGTAAACGGCCTGTCGGTGGCATTCCTGGGCGACTACGCATACGCGCGCCCGACCCGCATCTCGTGCCAGACCATGCTGGGGGCCGCGGGCGTCATGAACATTGACCGCGAGTCCAAACTCAGCGGCAACATCCACGACAAAGGGCTGCTCATCCTGGAGCGCTACTTGGCCGCCAAATTCGCCAAAGACCGCCCTCTCAGCATCGCCGCCAGCATCTGCTTTGAGCAATCCTACTCCGAAGTGGAGGGGGATAGCGCCTCGGCGGCCGAACTGTACGTGCTGCTGTCGGCAGTGTCAGGCGTCCCCATCAAGCAGGGCATCGCCGTAACGGGTTCCGTCAATCAATACGGCGAGATTCAGCCCATCGGCGCGGTCAACGAGAAGATAGAAGGCTTCTTTGACGTGTGCAACGCGCGCGGGCTAACCGGCGAGCAAGGCGTCATCATCCCCGCCCGCAACGTGCGCCACCTCATGCTCCGCGAGGACGTGGTAGAAGCCGTGCGACAGGGCCGCTTCCACATCTGGGCCGTCAGCACCGTGGACGAGGGCATCGGCATCCTCACCGGCGTGGAAGCCGGCGAGCGCGACGAGAAAGGCGCGTACCCGCCCGACTCGGTCAACGGCCGATTCCTCGCCCGGATGGAGGAAAACGAGCGGCTCATGCGCCGTCGGTGGCCCGTGGAAGCCAAGGCGCTCAACTGGTTCCAGCGGATGCTAAATCACGTGAGGAAGCCCGCAACCAGGGCGGACGAAAAGAAACAGGCAGAGGGCGAAAAACCCGAGAGCGAATAGGCGTTCGGCCCGATAGACAGTCGGCTCAGTGGCCGCACGTGGCGCAGGAATTGGAGCCGCACGTGGCGCAGGACGAGCCGGTCCCCGAGACCGTGCGGGTCTCGCCGCCGGCCCCTTTGGACATCGCCGCGAAGACCGAGAGGCCCCGACGGGCTTCTGTGCTCCCGCACTTGGGGCACGGGATCGGCGCGTCGGCCTGGCTCATGGGCCGCAGCGCCTCAAACTTGGTCGCGCATACGGGACAGGTATACTCATAGACGGGCATGGTGCACTCCATGACGCTGTAACTTCACAATCATTGTACGCGGGAGCCCGAGAAGGTCAAGTTGGAGACTGCCATTGCGAGGGCGCGTAGCGCCCGATGCAATCCCGGCGTGGGCAGGCGCACGTGTGGAGCAAGTTGTCAATTTGCTCCACGCGGGCGGGGGCAAATCGCCGCGTACCCGCGCAGGGCTAATGCCGCCGCGCTGAGGGTGTAGAGCAAATTGTCAATTTGCTCAACGCGGGTGAGGGTGAATCGCCGCATACCCGCGCGGGGCTAATGCCACCGCGCTGAGGGTGTAGAGCAAATTGTCAATTTGCTCAACGCGGGTGAGGGTGAATCGCCCCACGGCCGCGCGGAGGGTGAGGCCTGCCCTCGTCCCACATCCTATTCGTGTAGATTCGTGCTATTCGTGGATACAAACCGTGGGAGGTGAACCTTGAAAGAACTGACCGATCGCGCATTGAACCTGGCCAAGGTCAAAGGCGCAACCTATGCCGACATGCGAATCGTGCGCCGCACCAGCCGCGCTATCACCGTCAAGAACGGCGAGGTCGCATCGCTGGAGAGTTACACCACCGAGGGGTTCGGCGTGCGCGTGGTGGTGGATGGCGCGTGGGGCTTCGCGTCCAGCGCGCGCCTGGAGCCGCGCGAGGTGGACGCAGTTACCGCCCTCGCAGTGCAGATCGCCAAAGCCAGCGCGCTGTTCAAACTGGAACCCGTGAACCTGGGCGAACCGGTTAGCCACGTCGCCACATACCGCACGCCCGTCAAGATTGACCCGTTCTCCGTGCCGCTGGACAAGACGCTGGCCCTGCTCTTGGCCGCCGACGCGGCCATGCGCGCGGTGAAGGGCATCGTCGTCGCCGAATCCTCCGCCGCGTTCATCCGCGAGGAGAAGACCTTTGCCAACAGCGAGGGCGCGTACATTGAGCAGGAAATCGTGGAGACCGGCGGCGGGCTAGAGGCGCTCGCCGTGGGCAACGACGACGTGCAGAAACGTTCCTACCCCAACTCCTTCGGGCGGCACCAGGGCACGGCAGGCTACGAACTGCTGGAGGCGATGGACCTGGTGGGCAATGCCCCGCGCGTCGCGGAGGAAGCCGTCATGCTCCTCACCGCTCCCCCCTGCCCCAGCGGCATCACCACCATCATCCTTGACGCGACGCAACTGGCGCTCCAGGTGCACGAATCGTGCGGCCACCCTACCGAACTAGACCGCGTCATGGGCATGGAAGCGGCCTACGCGGGCACCAGTTTCCTGACCCTGGACAAACTCGGCACGTTCCGCTACGGCTCGCCTATTGTCAACATCACCGCCGACGCGACCATCCCCGGCGGCCTGGGTACCTTCGGCTACGACGACGAGGGCGTGGAGGCCCAGCGCACCCCCATCATCCGCGACGGCATCTTCGTGGGCTACCTCACGTCCCGCGAGACCGCCGCGAAACTCGGCCAGCGCAGCAACGGCACCATGCGCGCCGATGGCTGGAACCGCATCCCCATCATCCGCATGACCAACATCAACCTGGAGCCAGGCGAATGGGCGTTTGACGACCTCATCGCCGACACCGACGACGGCATCTACATGGAGATGAACAAGAGTTGGAGCATTGACGACAAGCGCCTGAACTTCCAGTTCGGCACCGAGGTCGCGTACCAAATCAAGAACGGCAAGATGGGGCAACTGTACAAGAACGCCACCTACACGGGCATCACGCCGCAATTCTGGGCGGGGTGCGACGCCATCTGCAACCGGAATCATTGGAACGTGTGGGGCACGCCCAACTGCGGCAAGGGCCAGCCGCCCCAGGTGGCTCACGTGGGCCACGGCACCGCGCCGGCCCGCTTCCGCAACGTCCAAGTGGGCGTCATGAAAGGCTAAAACGCGCACGTCGCCGCGCGCCTCTTGCCCCCGTGTCAAGAGGGCCAGAGGCCGGCGGCCACACGCTGACCGAAAGGAGTTCACATGCTCGGGGAAAAACAATTCCGCAAACTGGCAGATTATGTCTTGTCCAAATCCACGGCCGACCAGACCGAAGTCCTGCTCCAGGCGGGCGACAGCGCCCTCACGCGCTTCGCCAACTCGTACATCCACCAGAACGTGGCCGAGTCGGATGCCGTGGTGCGCCTGCGCGTCGTCATCGGGCGGCGCACAGGCGTGGCCACGACCAACGACCTGAGCGACGCGGGGCTTGAGCAGGCGCTGGAAACCGCCGTGCTCGTCGCGCGGCTGCAACCCGAGAACCCCAACCTGCCGCCCATGCCCGCGCCCCAGCCCGTGCCGTTGGCCACAGCGTTCTCCGAGGCCACCGCCAACGCATCGCCGGAACTGCGGGCGCGCGCCGCCGGCGTCTTCTGCACGATGGCCCGCGAGAAGGGGCTGACCGCAGCCGGCGCGTTTCGCACCGCCCTCTGGGAGATGGGCGTGGCCAATTCCCTGGGCCACTTCGTCTACAGCGTGGGCACCGTGGCCGATGTGAACTCGGTCATCATGAGCGACGACAGTTCGGGCTACAGCGAAGCGGCCGCCGTGGACGTGCGCCACCTGGATCCTGAGGCGCTGGCGTCCGAGGCCGTGGGGAAGGCGCTGCGAAGCCGAAACCCGCGCCCCTTGCCGGCGGGGGAGTATCCCGTCGTCTTGGAGCACTACGCCACCGCCGACATCGTCAGCATCATGGGCTACCTGGCGTTCTCGGCGCTGGCCGTGCAGGAAGGCCGCTCGTTCATGGCCGGCAAATTCGGCCAACAGATTATGTCAACGCAAGTCTCCATATGGGATGACGGGCTTGACCCCTCGGGGCTTCCCCTCCCGTTTGACTTTGAGGGCACGCCCAAGAAGCGCGTGGACCTCATCAAGGCGGGTCTTGCAGCGGGCGTCGTGCACGACTCGGCCACGGCGCTGAAGGACGGCGTCGCCAGCACAGGCCACTCGCTCCCCATGCCCAACCCGCAGGGGCCCTTCCCGCTGAACCTGTTCATGGCGCCCGGAAACGATCCCCTGGACGACCTGATTCGGGGGCTGGACCGGGGCTTGCTGGTTACGCGGTTCCACTACACCGTGCCGGTGCATCCGGCGAGGGCCGTGGTTACCGGCATGACCCGCGACGGCACCTTCTGGGTAGAGCAGGGCGAGATCGCCTATCCGGTCAAGAACCTGCGGTTCACCGAAAGTTACCTGGACGCCTTCAACCGCGTGGAGGCCGTCGGCAAGGAGGCGCGTCTCTTGCTGTCCCGCTTTGAGATCGGCGGGGTCCGCACGCCCGCGGTGCGACTATCAGGGTTCCGCTTCACCGGCGCGACGGAGTTTTAG
>JBBIHX010000030.1:0-7493 GCA_037446815.1 Caldilineae bacterium
CGCGCGGGGCTAAAGCCGCCGCGGTGAGGGGCGTGGGCGCCTACAACAGCAGGCGCGGCCCCAGCGCTTGCAGAAACAGCGCCGGATTGCGGGTGCGGATGCCGTCCGCCCCCTTCTCTATCCACTCCGAGATTTCATCCCTGGTATCCAGTACGCCCACGTAAACCCGCGTCCGCTTCTCCCAGGAGAGAAGCATGACCTCCTCATCGGCGACTTTGGGCGAGCAGACGATGGCGTCCACGACTTGATTCTGGATGAAGTCCTTGGCCGTTTCCGCGTCCTCTGTCTCCAGGGCAATGGCGATGCGGTGCTCCGTCAGGCTGGTAACCTGCATGACGCCGATGTGCCGCGCGATGAACGTGAACCGATGGCTGGTCTCGGTCGCCTTGCCCAGCCGTATGAGGGGCATGGCGGCCAGACTGTCGGGGACGTGAATGTGGATGTTCACGTGGGCGGGGAGCATTTCCAGCAGGCGCACCATGGGCACCGGCCCGTGGCGGGTTACCACGGCCAGGTCCTTGGTCGTCGGCCGCACGAGCGCGCACTCCACGGCGTCCACATGCTCGGCCACGCCATCGGTTGCGCCGCCGAGTTCCAGCCAGGGGGCGTAGGCGTGCAGGAGGGCGATGCACGCAATGTCCTCCGGCGGGCGGCGGCTAGCGCGCATGGGGGTCTCCCGCCTCAAAGGCAAGGGCGGCGACACCCAGCAGGCCGGCGTCGTCGCCCAGGGCGGCGGGCACGATGTCCACGCCCTTGCGGAAGGCGAAGGGGGCGCGCGCGTCCACCGTCTGGCGAATGGGGCCGAACAGCAGGTCGCCGGCGAAACTGACGCCCCCGCCGATGACGACGCGGCCCGGGTTGAGGATGTGCAGCAGATTGACAATGCCGACGCCGATGTAGAAGCCCGCGTTCGCCAGGAGTTCGCGGGCCAGCGCATCGCCGGCCTTGGCCGCGTCGGTTACGATGTGGGCGGTGATGTTCTGCGGGTCGCCGCCCGGCGTCATGTCCAGGATGCGGGTGGGGCGACCCTCGGCGATGGCGGCGCGGGCGTTGCGGGCGATGGCCGGACCCGCGGCCAGGGCCTCCAGGCAGCCGATGTTGCCGCAGTTGCAGCGCGGGCCGTGGGCCTCCAGGGTCATGTGGCCCACCTCGCCGGCGTACCCGTGCTCGCCCCAGTAGAGTTTGCCCTCCACAATGATGCCCCCGCCGATGCCGGTGCTGATGGTGAGATACACCATGTTGGCGAAGCCGCGGCCCGCGCCGAAGCGTTGCTCGCCGACGGCGGCGGCGTTGGCGTCGTTTTCCACGATGGTGGGCAGGCCAGTGGCCTCCATGATGCGGTCGCGCATCGGGTAGTGGTCAAAGCCCGGCAGGTTGGGGCATTCAATGATGATGCCCGTGCGCGGTTGGAGGGGGCCGGGCGCGCCGATGCCGATCGCCTGCACGCAGCACGTTGGGTTCTGGCGGATGGCCTCGCCGATGAGTTGAAGCATGCGGGCGACGACGTGCTCCGCGCCCAGGTGGGCTTCCGTCTCCGTCTTAGCGCGGTATAGGATGCGGCCGTCGGCAGTGCAGACGGCAGTCCGCAGGTGCGTTCCTCCCAGGTCCACGGCGATTACGGTAGGTTCCATGCGCTCGCTCCGAAGGTCTCGTGCTGCCGCAGAGTATAGCACAGGCGGGGAATGGGGGTCAACCTACGTGGCCCCCTGATTCGGTTTCATCTTGTGTTGGTGAACCGTAGGCGCACTCTGCCCTGTGTCATTGCGAGCGAAGCGAAGCAACCCCACGCCCCCGGCGATTGCTTCGGGCGCTCCGCGCCCTCGCAATGACAGGTACCAACAGACTTTGGAACTGACTCGGCCTCTTGGGGGCAGCCCATGGGTGGCGGGTTCCCTGGTACGGAAATTGCACACGACCCGTAGGAATCGTGCGCCTCCCCGTGCCGGGAGGCCGTCTCGCCGCGTCGCGGAAAGGTTCCCCGGCGGCAAAATGAGGGGAACTTTGGCGGGCAGGTTGACAAGGTTATTGACAAGTGCTAGAAAACGGTTGTATAATACATAACGTAAAGGGGAGTCTGATACTCCGGGGCCTTTTCGCATCATGCGGTTGGGCCGAACGCCTTTCGGCGCGAGAAGGGCGGTTGGCGCATGGGCGAGAAGGTGGCACCCCGCCGCTTGTTTCCACGAAACGAATACGGACAACTGAAGAAAGCGCCGAGGCACGGAGGCGCGAGTTCGTGCATGGCCGGGAAGTCCAGCGAAAAGCGCTGCGGCTTCGTTTTGGCCTATGCGCAGACCAGTGCGTACAAGGAGGCCTGTCATGAGGAAGGCAACATGGTTGGGCGTAGTTGTACTCGTAGCGCTTGCGCTGGCAGTCGGGATGGGGCTGGCGATTCGGCCCGTCCATGCGGCTCCCGGCGTGGTGCTGGTGAAGACCTCCAGTGCTGGCGGAACGGCCGTGCCGGGCCAGGTCATCCAGTACACCCTGTGGATCACGAACACGGACCCGGCACCCGTAACGTTGGAGGTGCGAGATGACCTGCCGTCGCAGGTGCTGTACATCGGCGGCAGCGCCGTGGCCGCCTCGCCTCTGACGTACGCCGATGACTTCAACGTGGTCAGTTGGTCCAACAACACGGGCACCGCCAACTGGGCCGGGCCATGGGTGGAGACCAACGACGCCGTCGGCCCCCATATCGGTGACCTGGTGATTGAGGATGACGCGGGCAGTTTTCGCCTGCGCCTCCGCGCGGCCAACAAGTCGGTGGATCGCCCTGCCGACACGTCCACGATGCTCCAGCCTACGCTGCGCTTCATCCGCAAGTTGTGGTCCGTGGAGACCAACGACTGGTTCTACCTGGACGTGTACGACGGCGGCGTGTGGCACAATGGCGTAATGTCCTGGAGCGTGGGCTCCACGCAAGATGTGTACATCGCCGAAGAGGTGAACCTGACCGCGTACAAGTCCTCCGCCATGAAGATTCGGTTCCGCACGGGCGCGGCGGTGGCAACCGGCGATGTGATGTACGTGGACGACGTGGAAATCTACGACAAGGGCGTTGCCCTGGCCGCGCCGCCGGTCATGACGACCAGCCTGCAGGTGGAGGCCAACGCGACCAAGGTGGTGCGCCTGTCGGCGGTGGTGTTGCAGCCGCTGTCGGGCGGCACGCTCATGACCAACACCGCAACGGTCAAGAGCGGGGCGGTAACCCTGGCCACGGCCCAGGTTACCGACGTGCTCCAGGCCCCGATCTTGCAGATCACCAAGAGCGCGATTCCCGCCGTTGTGGAGGCGGGCGAGCGCATCACCTACACGGTGCGGGTTACGAACACCGGCACCACTACCGCGAACAACGTTTCCATCTACGACCCCGTCCCCGCGAACACGTCCTATGTGGGCGGGAGCGTCCAACTGACCGACCTGTTGCCCGATGATGTGCCTTCCGTCGGGCCTCGCGCCACGCTGTGGGATTCGGAGCACGCCGGCCTGGTGCGCGCGCGGCTCACCCCGAGCATTGAGATCGCGGGTGTGGGCGCGCCGCCGTGGATCCTGACCGGCCACACCCTGGCGCCTGGGCAGGCGGTAACGGTTACCTTTGAGGTGCAGTCGCAGGCCCCCTTGACCAATGGCCTGGTGATCACGAACACGGCATCGGTAACGTGCACGCAGATCATCACGCCGGTTTCGGCGTCGGCGTACACGACCGTGCACAGCAGCCCCTCGCTGACCATCACCAAATCCTCGCAGAACCTGAACCCGCCGCAACTGAACCCCGATGACACGTTGCGGTACGTGATCACGCTGACCAACTCGGGCAACGGCAACGCCACGGGCACCGTGGTGAGCGACACGCTGCCCGCGAACACGACGTTCGTGCCCGGGAGCGTGGTGATATCGCCCGCGTCGGCGGGCGGAACGCCGGGAACCCCGCCCAACATCGCCACGGGCATCTCGGTGCCCGGCATGGGCGGCTCGGTAACCGTTCGGTACGACGTGAAGGTGGACAAGCCGTTGCAGAATGGCACCGTGATCACCAACGTGGCCGCCGCGCGCTGCACCGAGGCCATGACCTGGGTCGTTTCCTCGGCGGTTACCGACACGGTCGTGAGCGCGCCCTATGTGGTTGCCACCAAGTCGGCGCAAGACATGACGGGCGGCGCGCCCCTGCGCCCCGGCGATGTGTTGAGTTACACCGTCGTGCTGAACAACATCGGCACGATGAACTACTATGACCTGGCGAATCATGAGTTTGTAGATATCCTGCCGCTCACCTATGCCTCATATGTGGCCGGCTCGCACACCGCGTCCAGCGGCACCATCACGTTCGCCACCGACCGCGTGCGCTGGAACGGCGACCTGCTGGTGGGCCAGCCGGTAACGTTATCCTTCGCCATCCAGTTGAACACGCCGCTGACCAATGGGCTGACCATCACCAACACGGGCGAGGTGCGCTATGATAGCGACGGCGACGGCGACTACGACGGGCTGGACATCCCAGCCCAGACCAACGCCGTCGTCAGCACCGTTACGGCGTCGCCCAACATCGTCGTAACGAAGACATCGGCGGACATGACGGGCGGGGCGCCGCTGCAACCCGGCGATCAACTGCGCTACGAGATCGTGTTCACCAACACCGGCGACATGAACGCCACCGACATGGTGCTCACCGACACCATCCCCGCGAATACGACCTTCGCCAGCCCGGGCTCCGTGCCCGGTGGCGGCACGCTGGTGTCCACCAGTCCGGTGTTGCGCATAGAGGGGATTGACCTGGCGGCGGGCGCCTCGGCGTCGTTCGTGTTCCGCGTCAACCTGAACAGCGTCATCACCGTCGGCACGTCCATCACCAACCGCGCCTACATCTTCTACGACAGCGACGGGGTGGGTGGCAATGACACGTTGGCGCAGTCCAACCTCGTGTCGGACGCGGTTACAAGTTCGCCGCAGTTCACGCTCACGAAGCAGGCTCACAGCGGGAGCATCGTGCCCGGCCAGCCGGTAACATACACGATTGTGCTGACGAACACGGGCAACGCCCCCGCGACGGGCGTCGTAGTGAGCGACACGTTGCCGGTCTCGCTCACGTTCGTGCCCGGCAGCGTTACCATCGCGCCGGCATCGGCGGGCGGCACGCCTGGAACGCCGCCGCAGATCGCCACGGGCATCAGTGCGCCCGTCGGCCAGCCCATCACGGTTACCTTCCGGGCCACCCTGGCGCGGCCACTGGACAACGGGACGATTATCACGAACACGGCCAGCGTCTGGTGCGCCGAGAACCCGACGCCCGTCGCCAGCGGCCCCGCCACATTCACCGTGAGCAGCGCGCCGTCCGTCGCGGGCGTGAAGACGATGCAGGACCTGAACGGGCCGCCACTTCGCCCGGGCGACCAGGTGCGTTACACGCTGGTGGTTACTAACACCGGCACGATGAACCAGGGCGACTATGGCGGCAACGAAATCCGCGATGACTTGCCAACCTATACCTCCATGGTGAGCGGAACCCTGTTCGCCTCGTCGGGCACGGCAACCTATGACAGCGTGAACCGCCGCGTTCTGTGGAACGGGGCGTTGCCGGTGGACCAGCCCGTTACCATCGTCTTTGACGTGGTGCTGGATAACGCCATTCCCAACGGCACCGTGATTCAGAACCGCGGGCGGCTGTACTGGGACGACGACGGCGACAAGGCGAACAACCGCACCACGTACACGCCTTACGTTTCGGGGACCGTGGTGAGCGCGCCGCTGATGGTCGCGCACAAGACCTCGCTGGACCTGAACGGCGGCGTGTTTGAGCCGGGCGATGTCATCAGTTACACCGTCGTGATCACCAATATCGGGAACATGGACCAGCCGGATATACCGTCGCACTTTGAGTTCTACGACCCCATATTCCCGGGCCTCACCTACAAGCCGGGGACGGCAACCCAGCCCTGGGGCACGTGGGGCATTGACGGCACGGCGGTACGCTGGACCGGCCCCATCACCGTGGGCGTGCCGCTAACCCTCACCTGGGCCATGGACGTGGGCATCATCAACCACGGGACGGTGGTTACCAACGCCGCAGAAATCCGCTACGACAGCGACGCCGATGGCGATTGGGACACCAATGACGTGGTCGTTACGACGAACACCACACAAGACACGATTTACTACCTGTCGGCGCTGCACGCCACGAAGATTTCGGAGGACATGACGGGCGGCGCGCCGCTCCAGCCCAACGATGTCATCCGCTACACGGTGATTATCACCAACACGGGCAACCGGCCCGTTACGGGCGCGGTCTTCACCGACGTGGTGCCCGCCAACACCACGTTCCTGAACGTGCCCACCCTTCCGGGCGGCGCGGTCAACGAGAGCACGGCGTCGCTGGTGAAAATCTCCAACATCTCCATCCCGGCCAACGGCGGCAGCGCCACGATTCAGTTCCGCGTGCGCGTGAACCTGCCGCTGTGGGATGGTACGGTCATCAGCAACCAGGGGTACGTGCGCTACGACCGCGACGGCCTGGGCACGTATGAGATGATCGCCACGGACGACCCGCGCACGCCGACGGTGGGCGACCCGACGCAGGACACGGTAACCGCAGCGCCCGCGTTGGTGGTAACCAAGACGGCGCAGGACATGAACGGGGGCAATCTGCGCCCGGGCGACGTGTTGAGTTACACCATCGTCATCACCAACACCGGCACCGAGAATGCGGTCAACGTCGCGGTAACGGATACCGTGCCTGCCAATACGGCCTTCGTGCCCGGCAGCGTAACGCGCGAGCCGGCATCGGCGGGCGGGACGCTGGGCACGCCGCCGAGCCTGGTGTCGGGCATGGTGATCACGGCCCAGACATCGGTTACCGTAACCATGGCGGTGCAACTGGACGTGCCGCTGCCCAACGGCGCCCTCATCACCAACACGGCCACGGTGAGCGCCGACCGCCTGACGCCGATTACCGCGACGGTTACCAATACCGTAACCAGCGCGCCCATCGGCAACGTGGCCAAGACGGGCACGGACGCGAACGGCGGCAACGTAGTGCCGGGCGATCGCCTGGACTTCCAGGTGGTGCTGTGGAATACCGGCGACATGAACCAGGGCGACAACGCGGGCGATGAGTTCTGGGATGTCCTTTCGCCGCATGTAACCCTGGTGCCGGGGACTTTGGCGGCCACTTCGGGGACGGCGACGTACAATTCCGGCGCGCACCGCATTGAGTGGAACGGCCCGGTCAACGTGGGCCAGCCCGTTACCATCACCTACAGCGCCGACGTGAACCTGCCGCTGAACAACGGCACCAACGTGCAGAACACGGCGTATTTCACCTATGACAGCGACGGCGACAACGTCAACGAGACGACTGTAACGTCTTCGGTGAACTTCACGGTGGTGAGCGCGCCGTTGGTGGTTGCGCACAAGTCGTCGCTGGACGTGAACGGTTACCCGGTGCGCCCGGGCGACATCCTTAGTTACACCGTCGTCCTGACCAACGTGGGGACGATGGA
>JBBIHX010000030.1:7593-26385 GCA_037446815.1 Caldilineae bacterium
ACGGACACGGTTACCAGCGCCGCCGTGATTGCGATAACCAAGTACTCCGAGGACATGACGGGCGGCGCGCCGCTCCAGCCCGGCGATGAGTTGCGCTACACCATCAACTTCACCAACACGGGCGACATGGACGCGGTGGATATGGTGCTCACGGATACCATCCCGGCACACACGACCTTCCAGTCGTCTGGCGCGCTGCCTGGCGGCGGCGTCCTCGTCTCCACCAGCCCGGTGCTCCGCATTGAGGGCATTGACTTGGCGGCGGGCGCGTCGGCTCAATTCCGCTTCCGCGTTACGCTGGACAGCGTGATACCGGTGGGCACGTCTATCACCAATCGCGCCTACATCCTCTACGACGCCGACGGCAACGGCTCCATGGAGTCGCTGCGGCAGTCCAACGAGGTGGTTGATCCGGTAACCAGCGCGCCCGTGCTGGCGATCACCAAGTCGGCGCAGGATCTCAACGGTGCGCCGTTGGTGCCCGGTGATACGCTGCGGTACACGCTTGTGGTCAACAACACGGGCAACGCCCCGGCGGAGAACACCGTCATCAGCGACACGCTGCCCGCCAACACCATGTGGGCCGACAACATCACCATCAACCCGCCATCGGCAGGCGGAACGCCCGGAACGCCGCCCAACATCGTTACCGGCCTGACGGTGCAGGTGGGCTCGCCGGTTACGGTAACCTTTGACGTAACGGTGAACCGACCGACGGCCGACGGTAGCCAGGTGCGGAACCGCGCCGATGTGTCGGCAACGGGCGCGATGACGCCGGTGCTCAGCAACCTGGTAACGCGCACCGTGTCGGCTCCCGTGTTTGACATCCGCAAGGTGAGCGTGCCGATGACGGTAACGCCCGGCTCGCTCATGACCTACACGATTTACATTACCAACACCGGCCCCGTGGCGGCCAATGACATGGGCATCCTGGACAACCTGCCGCCGTATGTTACGTATGTGCCCGGCAGCGCGGGCCTGAAGGTGCCGACGGTCTACGCCGATGACTTTGAGTCCAACACCTACAGCGGCAACAGCGGCAACACCAACTTCGCCAGCAACTGGGTGGAGTCGCTGGATGATGGCTCGTCCGCGTCGGGGAACATCCTCCTGACGTCCAACCTAGGCAGCAGGCGGCTGCGGCTGAACGGCGACCTGACGAACGCGATGACCATCCGGCGCAACGTGGGCAACATTCTCCCGTTCACGTCGCCGCGGGTGGAGTTTGACGCCAGGGCCGTTAGCATGGAGGCGGGCGATGAGTTCCGCTTCCAGGTGTACGACGGCTCCGTATGGCAGACGGTTTACACATGGAGCGGCCCGCTGGCCGAGTCGGGCTACACGACCCGCTCGTTTGACATCACGGGGTACAAGAGCGCCGACCTGCGCATTCGCTTCTGGGTCAGCACGGCCAACGATTCCGGCGACTACCTGTACGTGGACAACGTGCGGGTATACGACGCCGGCGCGCCGCTGAACCCGCCGCCCAACTTGGCGACGGGCCTGACCCTGAACCCCGGCCAGGCCATCACCGTTACGTTCAACGTTACGGCGACATCGCCGCTGACGAATGGCTTGTCCATCGTCAACGAGGCCGGCGTGTACTGCTACGAACTGCCGGTGCCGCAGTACACGACCGCCGCCAGCGTCGTGGACAGCAGCGTGAGCCTGGCCGCGACCAAGATGAGCATTGACCTGAACGGCGGCGATATAACCCCCGGCGACACGCTGCGATACCAGGTGGTGTTGACGGCGATGGGTTCGGGCATCGCCACGAACACGAGCATCGTTGACCCGCTGCCGGCCAACACGACCTGGCAGAACAACGTCGTGGTTACGCCGCCGGGCGGGGTGGCGGGGGCGCCGCCCAACGTGCTCACCGGCCTGTCGGTGCCGGGCGGCTCCACGGTAACCGTTACCTACGACGTGCAGGTGAATGCGCCGCTGGCCGAGGGCACGATCATCACCAACACGGCCACCATCAGCAGCCCGAACATCCCGGCGGCCCTGACCTCTACGGTTACGGATACGGTGCGCACCGCGGCGCTGTCCATCGGCAAGGCGGCGGATCCGTCGCCCATCGCGGCCGGCGGCGTGGTAACCTACATCATCACGGTGCGCAACACCGGCACGACGACCGCCACCAACGTGGTGGTAACCGACACGCTCCCGCCCGAAGTCACGTACATCCCGGGCTCCACCACCATCGCCAGCGCCTTCGTGTTCGCTGACGACTTCGGCTCCGGCGACTACAGCGGCAGCACGGGCACGCAGCCGTGGACAGGCGGCTGGACCGAGTCGCCGGCGGATGGCGGCCCGCTTTCCGGCGACATCACCGTGGTGTCCGAGAGCGGGAGCCTGCGCCTGCACGTGAGCGGGACGAGCAAGACCATTCGCCGCCAGGCCGACATCCGCAGCATGTTCTACCCGGTGTTGGAGTTTGACCGCAAACTGGTGGGCATGGAGAGCGGCGACACGTTCACGCTGGAACTGTACAACGGCAGCGCGTGGACGACGGTGCGCTCGTGGAACGGCCCGGCGGATGAGTCCGGCTACACGCATGAGGTGGTGGACCTGAGCGGCTACAAGGCCAGCAACTTCCGCCTGCGGTTTGGCAGCGGGCCGGCCAACGCCGCCGATGACCATCTGTACGTGGACAACGTGATCATCTACGATACCGGCGTGCCGGGCAACGCGCCGCCGGTGCTCACCGATACGCTGTCCATCGGGCCTGGGATGGCGATGAACGTGTCGTTCCAGGGCAACGTCGCCAGCCCGCTGGAGAATGGCTCCACGATCACCAACCGCGCGGGCGCCAGCAGCCAGCAGACGCCGACGCCGGTCCTGGCGCAACTGGTGTCCACCATCTCCAGCGCGCCGGACGTGCAGGTTACCAAGACTTCGTTTGACCCCAGCGGCTATCCGCTGCGGCCCGACGAGGTGCTGAACTACACCATCGTGCTCCACAACGTGGGCACGATGAACCAGCACGACAACGCAGGCCACGAGTTGGTGGACGCGATTCCCACCAACACGACCTACGTGCCCGGCAGTTTGTTCTACACATCGGGCGCGGGCGCGTACAACGCCGGCCTGAACCGCATAGAGTGGAACGGCGCGGTGAACGTGGGCCAGCCGGTAACGGTGTCCTTCTCGGTGCGGACGAACCCGCTGCTGGTCAACGGCACGCCCATCTACAACCTGGCCGTGCTGTCCTACGACAGCGACGGCGACAACGTGAACGACGCCACGCGGGGCAGCCCGGTGATTGACCTCATCACCAGCGCGCCGTTTGTGGTGGCGCACAAGACATCGGTGGATGTGGATGGCGCGCCGCTGCGCCCGGGCGAGGTTCTGTCGTACACGGTGGTCTTCACCAACGCCGGCGACATGGATCAACTGGACAAGCCCGGCGCCGAGTTCCTGGACGACATTCCGGCGAACAGCGCCTACATCCCCGGCTCCGCTTGGGCTTCGTCTGGCTCGGTGTCGTACAACAGCACCTACAACCGCATCGCCTGGAACGGCAACTTGCCTGTGGGCGTGCCGGTAACGGTGAAGTTCGCCGTGCAGACGAACAGCCCGCTACCCAACGGGACGGCCATCGTGAACACGGGCCGCGCGTTCTACGACGCCGACGGCGACGGTACGACGAACGAGGCGGTGGCGCTGGCCGGGCCCATCACCGATACCATCACCAGCGCGCCGCGGATTGAGATCACCAAGGCGGCCGTGGACGTGAACGGCGCGCCGCTGGAGCCCGGCGACACCCTGGCCTACGACATCACCATCACCAACTCCGGCAACATGAACGCCGTGGGCATGGTGTTCACCGACACCATCCCGGCGCACACCGCGTACCTGTCGGTGGAGAATCTGCCGGCGGGCGCGGTGCTGGCGGCCACGTCGCCCGAGTTGCGCATCACGAACCTGACCGTGAACGCGGGCACGGCGGTTACCTTCCGCCTGAACGTGGTGCTGGACATCCCGCTGGTCAACGGGACCGTCATCAGCAACCAGGGCATGCTGGCCTACGACGCGGACGGCAACGGGAGCAACGAATCGCTGGCGCCCACCGATGACCCGTCCACGCCGGCCATCAACGACCCGACGGTGCGGACGGTGGTGAGCGGGCCGGTGCTGGTGGTTACGAAGACCTCCAACGACCTGAACGGCGCGCCGCTTGGGCCGAGCGATGTCCTCCAGTACCAGGTGGTCATCCGCAACGACGGCAAGGCCAACGCGACCGGCGTTGTGGTGAGCGACACCGTGCCTGCCTTCACAACCTGGCAGGATGCGGTAACGATTGACCCGGCGTCGGCCGGTGGCGTCATCGGCGCTCCGCCGCTCATCGTATCCGGCTTGACGGTGGCCGCGCAGCAGTCGGTAACCGTAACGTACAACGTGCAGGTCAGCGCGGGCGTCGCCGATGGTACGCCTATCGTGAACCGCGTGCAGGTGCAGTGCGCCGAAGATCCGACCTGGCGCACGGCGGTGCTGACCGATACGGCCTACGCGCCGGTGCTCCAGATATCCAAGGTCGGCGAGCCGAACCCGGTGGAAGCGGGCGCGGTGCTGACGTACACCATCCTCGTGTCCAACACGGGCGGCTATCCGACGGGCAATGTATCGCTGGCCGACACGCTGCCCGCGCAGGTGGCCTACGTGCCCGGTTCCACGGTCCTGGCCGTAACGACTACCTACGCCGACGACTTTGAGAGCGCGACCTACAGCGGCAACACCGGCACCCACAACTGGGCCAGCAACTGGGTGGAGCCGGCCGGGGACGGCGGCGCGCTGGCGGGCGACGTGGGCATCCTCAGCGAGTCGCTGAGCAGGCGGCTGCACGTCAGCGGCGCCAGCAAGTACGCCTGGCGGCAGGCGGACCTGACGCCGTTCCTGAAGCCGACCCTGCGGTTTGACCGCAAGTTGGTCAGCCTGGATGGGGCCAGCGACTACTTCCGCGTGGAAGTGTGGAATGGCGTGGCGTGGACGCCGCTGCAGACGTGGACGGGGCCTGCGGACGATGGCGCGTACTACACCGAGACCTTTGACCTGTCGCCGTTCATCGTGAGCGGCGCGCGCATCCGCTTCCGCAGCGGCCCGTCCAACAGCGTGGACGATCACCTGTACGTGGACAACGTGATGATTTACGACGAGGGCGTGCCCGGAGGCGCGCCGCCGGTGCTGGCCACCGGCCTGACGCTCCAGCCGCGCACGACGCTGCGGGCCACGTTCCAGGTGCAGGTGAACAGCCCGCTGCCCGACGGCACGACGCTTATCAACAGCGCGTCGGTAACCAGCCAGCACTTCCCGACGCCTATCGTCGCCACGGCGATGAACACGGTGCACTCCGCGCCGGACATTCGGGTGGACAAGACGTCGCTGGACGTGAACGGCGGCCTGCTCGCGCCGTATGATGTGCTGCGGTACCAGGTGGTGATCCAGAACGCGGGCAACGCCGACGCAACCAATGTCAACTTGACGGACGAACTGCCGCCATACACCACGTGGGTTGGCAACGTGAGCATCGCGCCGGTCTCCGCCGGTGGCATTCCGGGCACGCCGCCCAACGTGGCGACCGGAATGACCGTGCGCGGCGGCGAGAGCGTAACGGTAACCTACGAGGTGCGCGTGATGCGACCGGTGATGGACGGCACCGACATCGTGAACACGGCCAGCGTGAGCAGCCTGCAAGCGCCCGGCCCGTTCACCGATACCATCACCGACACGGTGCACTCGCCCACGCTGCTCATCGGCAAGGGCGGAGCGCCGCAGCCGGTGGAGGCGGGCGGCCTGGTTACCTACACCATCGCTATCACCAACTCCGGCACGCTGACGGCGACCGGCGTGGTGGTGAGCGATACCCTGCCGCCGCAGATTACCTACGTGCCCGGCACGTCCACATGGCGGCTTGGCGCGACCTACGCCGACACGTTCTCCATCTACAGTTACTCGGAGAACGACGGCACGGTCAACTGGGCCAGCAACTGGATTGAGCAGAACGACGACGGCCTGCCCACGTCGGGCAACGTCGGCATGGTCTGGGATGCGGGCAGTCTGCGCCTGATGGTGCAGAACGTCAACCGCGCCATCTGGCGGCAGGCGGACATCAGTTACTTCTACAACCCGAAACTGCGGTTTGACCGCCGCATCCTGGGCCTGGAAGCCGGCAAAGCGTTCTACCTGGACGTGTACAATGGCTCCACGTGGCAGGTGGCGCAGACCTGGTTCGGGCCGCTGGACGAGGCGACGTACAGCACCATCGTGGTGGACCTGAGCGCCTACAAGTCCACGGCCACGCGCATCCGCTTCCGCGCCGGCACCACGTTGGACTCGGCGGACAGCATGTACGTGGACAACGTGGAAATCTACGACGAGGCGCAGGCGGGCGGGTCGCCGGGTAGCCTGGTGAGCGGGGCGACGATCCCGCCGGGCGCGAGCCTGGTGGCGCAGTTGACCGGCCGGGTGGCCAGCCCGCTGCCCAACGGCACCATGCTGCCCAACACCGGCTGGGTGCGCTGCACCGAGTGGCCCGAGGGCGTGTCGTCCACGTTCAACAGCCAGGTGCACAGCACAACCGTGCTCCAGGTTACCAAGTCGTCGCAGGATGTCAACGGCGGCGACCTGCAGCCGGGCGACGTGCTGCGGTACCGGTTGCGGCTGGAGAATGTGGGCAATCAGAACCAGGCCGACAACCCGGGCAACGAACTGGTGGACGTCATCCCGCCTAACACGACCTACGTGCCTGGGTCGGCCACGGCGACCAGCGGCATCGTCATCTACAACGGCGGCGCCAACCGCGTGGAGTGGAACGGCGCGGTGAATGTGGGCACGCCGGTGGACGTAACGTTTGACGTGCAGGTGAACAACGGCCTGGCCAACGGCACGGTCATCGCCAACCATGCCACGTCGTACTACGACGCCAACGGCGACGGTTCCAACGAGGCCACAGTGGACAGCAACACGACCGAGGACACGGTGGTGAGCCGCGTTACCATCGTCGCCACCAAGATCTCCGAGGACTTGAACGGCGGCCTGTTGGAACCGGGCGATACCTTGCGCTACACCATCGGCATCACCAACACGGGCAGCATGGATCAGCCCAACTCGCCCGCCCACGAGTTGCTGGATGAGTTGCCGGCGCACACGCACTACGTGCCCGGGTCGCTGTCGGCTACCAGCGGCGCGGCGCTGTTCGTGGACGGCACCACCATCCAGTGGGACGGCGCGCTGCCGGCGGGCGGCTCGGTAACCATCCTGTTCTCGGTTACCGTGGACGCGGGCACGCCGAACAATACCATCATCTCCAATCAGGGCTGGGTGTTCTACGACAGCAACGGCGATGGCTCGGTGAACGAGGACGATACGCCGAAGGTTACCGACGATCCGCGCGTGCCTGGGCCGGATAACCCGACCGAGGACCGAGTCGGGCACGCGCCGCTGCTGCAGGCGACGAAGGTATCGGTGGATCAAAATGGCGGGTTCTTGGAGCCGGGCGACGTGCTGGTGTACACCATCGTGCTGCACAACATCGGCAACGCCGACTTGGTCAACAACGTAGACCCCGAGTTCCTGGACAACATCCCGGCCAATACCACGTACATCCTCGGCACGGCCAGCGCGACGGTGGGTTCGGTAACTCTGAACCCGACCAACACGCAGTTGCGGTGGGATGGAACGCTAGCGCCCAGCCAGGCGACCGCGATCACGTTCCAGGTCCGCCTGAACTCGCCGCTGGCCCACATGACGCAAATCTGCAACCAGGGCACCGTGTACTACGACGGCGATGGCGACGGCACCAACGAGTCCACCGTGCCCACGGATGACCCGCGCACGCCGGAGAAGGACGACGCGACGTGCGACACCGTGGTGAGCGGGCCTATCCTCGGCGTGAGCAAGGCGTCGGAGGATGTGGATGGCGGCGACCTGCTGCCGAGGGACATGCTGCGCTACACGGTTACCATCAGCAACACCGGCAACGACGCGGCGCACAACGTGGCCATCAGCGACACCATGCCCGCCGAAGTAACGTGGTTTGACAGCGTTACGGTGAACCCGCCGTCGGCAGGCGGCACGCCGGGCACCCCGCCCATGGTCATCACCGGCATGACGGTGCCCGCGGGCGGTACGGTAACGGTGAGTTACCTGGTGAGGGTGAACTCGCCGCTGCCCAACGGCACGGTCATCACCAACACGGCGGAGGTCTCGGCCGACAGGATTGAGCCGGTCTCGGCGACGGTTACCAATGTCGTGTCCAGCGATCACATCCTGGCGCTGTCCAAGGTTGGATCGCCGAAGCCGGTGCCGGCGGGCGACCTGCTGACCTACACCATCCAGTACGAGGTCATCGGCGACGAACCTGCGCCTATGGCCGTCATCACCGACAGCGTGCCGGCGAACACCGAGTTCGTCAGCGCCAGCGGCGGCGTAACGCCCGTGGGCGGCGTCCTGGTGTGGAACCTGGGCGCGCTCACCGCTCCGACGACCGGCGAAGTAACCTTCACGGTGCGGGTGAACACGCCGTTGCCACGCGGCACGGCCATCGCCAACACCGCTTACTTCCGCGATCAGGATGGCCGCAGCGCCTCGGCCACGGATACCACGCTGGTAACCAGCGACCATACCCTGGCGCTGTCCAAACTGGACGTGGTGGATCCGGTGCAGGCCGGCGAATTGCTGACCTACACGCTGACGTTGGACGTTGCGGGCAACGAGCCTGCGACCAACGTCATCATCTCGGACGGCATCCCGGCGGGCACCACGTTCTACTCGGCCAGCGGCGGCACGTCTATAGAGTCGCCGCCGGTGGGCCAGCCCGGCATGGTGCGCTGGACGCTGGATTCGGTCAACCCGGGCGAGCCGGCTGTGGTAACGCTGACGGTGCGGGTGGACCTCTCGGTGCCCAACGGCACGACCATCCTGAACTGGGCCAGCGCGCTGGACGACCAGGGCAGGGGCGCGACCGCCTCGGCGTCCACGCTGGTGGAGAACACCGACGTGAGCATCGTCAAGACGGTTGAGCCGGCCACGGTGAAGTCGGGCGACGTAATCACGTACACCATCGGCTACATGAACGCAGGGCCTGCCGCGGCGCTGAACGTGCGCATCACGGACACGCTGCCGTCCGGCCTGACGTTCGGCGGCGTGGTGCACGCGGAGCCGGGCGTCGTCGGCCCGTCGCAAGTCGGCCAGGACTTCATCTGGTCCGTCGGCACGCTGCCGTCGGGCGCGTCCGGAACCCTGGTGTTCACGGCGACGGTCGACCCGACCGGCGAGACGGAGCGCACGCTGACCAATGTGGCCCTCATCGGCACGAGCACCGCCGAGCGCAACTACGGCAACAACGCATCCAGCGCCAGCAACACCCTGCGCCAGGCGATCAACGTGCGGGTCATCAAGCAGTCGTCGGCGGGCGGGTTCGTCCAGCCGGGCGCCGAGATTCAGTACTCGGTAACCGTGCAGAATATCGGCGATGGCATCGTCACCGGCCTCACGATTTCGGACACGGTGCCGGCGAACACGACCTTCGTGCCAGGGAGCATCGTGCTGGATCCGCTTGGGTCGGGCACGCCTGGGTTCACGCCGCCGACGCTGGCCAGCAACGTTACCATCCCCATGGGCGGGAGCGTAACGGCGCGGTATCGGGTGCGCGTCGCGGCTCCGCTGCCCAACAATACGCCCATCGTGAACACGGCGGAGGCCATGGGCGGCGGGCTGCCCGTGCCGGTGCAGGCGAGCATCACCGACCTGGTGCAGAGTAGCCACACGCTCAGCCTGCTGAAGGTGGACACGCCCGATCCGGTGCAGGCGGGCGGCCTGTTGACCTACACGTTGCAATACCAGGTGATGGGGAACGAGCCGGCCAACGGCGTGGTGCTGACCGACACGCTGCCTGCCCAGGTAACGGTGCAGAGCATCAGCAACGGCGGCATCCAGAGCGGCAACCAGATTGCCTGGAACCTGGGCGACCTGACGCCGCCCGCGACGGGTAGCGTGAGCGTGGTGGTGCGGGTGAACGCGCCGCTGCCCAACGGGACGGTGCTGGTGAACCGCGCAACCCTCGCCGACGCCCAGGGCGCTACGGCCAGCGCCACGGCATCCACGACGGTGCAGAGCGCGCCGGCGTTCAGCGTGTCCAAGTTGGCGCCGGCGACGGTGCGGGCGGGCGACATCCTGACCTACACCATCGTCTTCACCAATACCGGCAATGCCTACGCCACGTCGGTGGTCATCACCGACCGCATCCCGGCGCACACCGAATGGCATTCGGGCGGGCACTCGCACACGGCCACCGAAGTGCGTTGGAACGTGGCGAGCATGGCTCCGGGCGTTACGGGCTACGCCGTCTTCTCGGTGCGCGTCCTGCCCGACACGCCGGTCGGGACGGTGATTCTGAACAGCCAGTATGGCGTGCGCTGCGCCGAACTGCCCACCACGACCGGTGGAGCGCCGCTCGGCGTTACCGTGGCGCCGCCGACGGGCATCACGCTGGAGTACTTCCGGCTCAGGCGCGTCGGGCCATCGGTGGAACTGGAGTGGCGCACGGCGACGGAAATCAACAACCGCGGGTTCAACGTGTACCGCGGCACAACCGACAACTTTGAGGAGGCGGTGCGCCTGAACAGCGAGTTGATTCCGGGCCAGGGCCGTGGGCTGGCCGGCGGCGCGACCTACACGTTCACCGACACAGGCGTGGAGCCCGGCCACACGTATTACTACTGGCTGGAGGACATTGACCTGTACAACAACGTGCAGGCGCGCATGCTCCGCTCCATCGGCGTGTACACGTACATCCCGGACGAGGCACGGAAGCACACCTTGCGCTTGCCGTCGGTGTGGCGCTAGCCTCAAGGACACATTCGCAGGGGGCGGCGGGCATGCCCTGTCCGCCCCCGCGGTTCATCTGGAATCGGGACGCATCACGGCTCCCGGCAGGGAGAGGCTCATGAATCGGAAACGGATACTGGGGTGCACGATTGCGGCGCTGCTCATGAGCGTCGTTGCGGTGCAGGCCGCGCAGCCTGAATCATCCTGGGGGCGCGAACTGAAGCCCGAAGTCCGCGTGGTGGCGGGCAGCGCCGATGCCATCGTGCTGGACATCTTCACGCCGCGCCCGACGGTGGAGACGGTGGCGTGGGAGGGCGAAGTCTGGCAGCGCGTGAGCATCCCCGGACTGGCGACAGCCGCGGAACCAGGCGCGCCGGAACTGCCCGTGCAGAGCGCCATGCTGGGCATCCCGCCCAAGGCCGCGTGGCAGGTGCAGGTGGAAAGCACCGACCGCATCCTGCTGGAAGGGCCGTATCGGCTCCTGCCCGCCCCGACGGTGCGCGCGGATTACGCGGATGGGGAGGCGCGTACCGAGCAGGCCCGAACCCCCGATGCGCGCATCTACGGGGCGTCGGCGTTCTACCCGGTGGACGTGGTGGAAGTCGCCGGAAGCGGCTACCTGCGCGACCAGCGGTTCCTGGCGCTGCGGGTGCATCCGGTGCGATACAATCCGACAACCGGCCAGGTAGAGTGGTATCAGCGTATGCGGGTGCGCGTCGCGTTGAGCGGCGGAGACCTGGCCGCGTGCGATGGCGAGCGGGACGGCTACTTTGAGCCGGTGCTCCGCGCGACTATCCTCAACTACGAGCAGGCGAAGGCGTGGCGCTCGCGGGAGCCTTCCACCGTCGCCGCGCAGGCGGGGCCTATCTGCGGCATCGGCCCGCAGTACAAGGTCATCGTCGGAGCCGAGGGCCTGCACGAAATCACCTACGCGGACCTGGTGGGGGCGGGCTTTCCCGTTACCTCGGTGGACCCCGCGCGGCTCACCATGTGCTACATGGGCCAGGAAATCGCCATCCAGGTTACGGGGCAGGAGGATCACATTCTGAATCCCGCTGACCGCATCCTTTTCTATGCGGCGATCCCATACAGCCGCTACACGAACACCGGCACGTACTGGTTGAGTTTCGGCGCGGCGGACGGGAAGCGGATGCAGACGAAGAGCGGGGCTGTCAGTCCCGCGACGCCCTACACGCCGACGCGCACGGTTACGGCCGTCGCCGAGCGGTCGCTGGAATATGACAGCAAGTACGCCTCGCCCAAGGGCGATCACTGGTTCTGGGACACCCTTCACTGGCTGGACGTTGCGCCGTACACGCCGCGCACCTACACGCTCCAGTTGACGGAGCCGCCTGCCGGAGTCGCCAACGCGGTCCTGCGCGTCGGGCTTCAGGGGCGCGACGCCAGCCTGCACGAATTGAACTTCACGTTCAACGGCCTATCGCTGGGCAGCCGACAGTGGGCGGGCGAGGAGTATCGGACGCTCTCGTTCCTCGTCCCGACCACGGCGCTGCGCCTGGGGGCCAACACGCTGACCCTGTCCAGCAAGGACCGAGGCGCGACGCTGGACTACGTGTGGCTGGATTTCTTCAGCGTGGAGTACAGCGCGCGGAACGTAACGACGGATGGCAAGGAGTTCACGTTCACGGGCCAGAGCGGGCCAGCGCGGTATTGGATTACCGGCTTCGCCCAGGGCGATGTGGCCGTGTACGATGTCTCGGACGTGCGCAACGTGGCGCAGATTACGCATATCCCCGCCGAGCCGGTCAGTTCGGTGCGGTTGCCGTCGGTGTGGAAGCGCGACGGCGCGAGCGCGGCGGATGCCGAAGAGGCCCTCGTTGCGGGGCGGCAGGATACGTTTGCGCAGTCGGCGGCGGCCACCTATGGCGTCGCGTTCCAGAGCAACGAGGCATCGGCGCGCACGTACTGGGTGGGGACGGGCGCGGCAATCCGCCGGCCTTTGTCCATCGCGGCAGACCCCATCACGAACTGGCGTTCGCCGTCCCTCGGCGCGGACTACCTCATTATTACTGACCCGGCGCTGGCAACCGAGGCCAATCGCTTGGTAACCCACCACCAGAACCAGGGGCTTCAGCCGCTGGTGGTGTACGTGCAGGACATCTACGACGAGTTCAACTACGGCCAGGCCGATCCCGCCGCCATCCGCGCCTTCTTGCAGTACGCCTATGACCAATGGAACATGAGGCCGTCCTACGTGCTCCTCCTGGGCGACGGTAGTTATGATTTTCTGAATTACAAAGGCTACGGGCTGCGCGAGATGGTGCCGCCGCTCCTGGCTCCGGTGGACAAGACCATGGGCGAGACGGCCACTGACAACCGCTACGTGGCGGTGCACGGCGATGACATCCTGCCGGATATGTACATCGGCAGGATTCCCGCGGCCAATGCGGACCAGGCCAAGACGATGGTGGACAAGACTCTTGCGTATCCTACGGCTCCAGGCGGCGCGTGGGACAGGGAGATTATCCTCGTGTCGGACAAACCCGACGCACCCGACTACAACAACTTCATCCAGGCGTCCGATGAGATGTACGAGTGGCTGGGGATGGCGGCTCCCACGTACACCCGAACGCGCGTGTACTACGATCCGTCCGCGAGCAGCGCGCCCTGGGTGTACACCAGCATCGGTGCGGCGAGGACGGCCATGTTCGCCGAGTTCAACCAGGGCGCGCTGTTCTGGAACTTCATGGGGCACGCCTCGGAGCATCAGTGGGTGGCCGACCGCCTGCTGCACGTGGATGACGTGCCCGCGCTGACCAACGGCCTGCGCCTGCCGGTGCTGCTGGAGATGACCTGCCAGACGGGGCAATTCCACCTGGCGCAGGCTTCACCCGCCGCCGAGTGTTTGGCCGAGCAGTTGATTCGCCGCGCCGGCGGGGGGACGGTCGCCAGTTGGTCGTCCACGGGGTGGGGGATGGCTTCGGGGCACGATGTGATGCAGCAGGGGTTCTACGAGGCGATCTTTTCGGGCGGCCTGCGGCAATTGGGGCCTGCCGTGGCGATTGGCACGGTTCATGCATACAACGCAGGGTACAATGACCTGGTGGACACGTTCGTGTTGTTCGGCGACCCTGCTCTGTTTGTGCGGTAGAATCCGCCGGGGCGGGGGCGCGAAACCCGCCCTGGGGGACTTACGATCGGTTCCAGGGTAGTGCCTTGAGGGAGGAAGGATATGTTGACGATGAACTGGAAGAGGGTGGCCCTGGTGGGGCTGTTCGTGGCCGTCTGGGTGGTAGCGGCGGGGCTCGGGCCAGGTGGCGAGCCTGCGGGATCCGCGCTGGCCCTGGGGTTCACGTCCACGCCGACGTTCACGCCCGAGGCCCCGACGGAGACGCCCGCCCCGCCTACGGCGACGGCGACTCCTGTCCCGCCGACGGCGACCGCCACGCCGGTCCCGCCCACGGCGACGGCGACTCCTGTCCCGCCGACCGTTGCGCCGCAGCCCACGCAGCCGCCCCCGCAACCGACGCAGCCGCCGGCTCCACAGCCGACCGCGACGCCGGTCGCCGCGCCGGCCCCGTCGGTCCCGAAGACCGGCTCGGGCCTGCTGGGGGCGATTCTGGCGGGCGCGCTGATTCTGATCCTGTTCGGTGCCAGGCGGGTTCGCACGGCCTCTCGGTAGGGAAGCGGGCGGCCGTCAACCCGACCGCCCCGCTCGTTCCATCGCGCGGGTTTCGTCGCGCGCGGATAACGTCTGCGGCAGTCGCCACCGCCGCCGATGTCTCTCGTGGCATCGGCGGCTTTTGTTTGGGGCGGGGCCTCGGGTTTGACGGCTTCCCGTCGCGCCGCTAGAATTGGGCCATCATCCCACATCGTGGAGCGGCCATGTCCACACCCGTTCGGCGGCAGTATCTTGCCATCAAGAAGCGGTTTCCGAATACCATCGTCTTCTTCCGCCTGGGCGATTTCTACGAAACCTTTGACGACGACGCCAAGACTGTGGCGCAGGTCTGCGACATCGTGCTCACCTCGCGGCCGGTGGGCAAGGATCAGCGCGTGCCGCTGGCAGGCGTGCCCTATCATGCGGTGGACGCCTACCTGGCGAAACTGATTGCGGCGGGGTACAAAGTCGCCATCGTGGAGCAGGTGAGCGATCCCAGGGAGAGCAAGGGCCTGGTCGCGCGCGAGGTGGTGCGGGTGGTAACGCCGGGCACGGTGGTGGAGCCGTCGCTGCTGGACGAGCGGCGGAACAATTTCTTGGCGGCGGTGGCGCTGGAAGACCGCCGCGCCGGCCTGGCATACGTTGACATAACAACAGGGGAGTTCGCCGCGACGCAGTTCTCCGGCGACGACGCCGAGCGCGAAGTGCTCCAGGAACTTGCCCGCATCCAGCCGGCCGAATGCCTCATCCCAAGCGGCGCAGACGCGCGCGAGCGGGCCTTGCTGCGCGGGGCCGAGGGGCACATCACCGAGTGGGACGCCTGGCGGTTTGACGTGCAGACGGCGCGCGAGGCGCTGCTCAAGCATTTCGGCGTGAGCACGCTGGCCGGCTTCGGCTGCGAGGGCTTGCCCCAGGCCATTCGCGCGGCCGGGGCTATCGTGCAGTATTTGGAGGAGACGCAGAAGTCCGCGCTGGCGCACCTGGACTCGCTGACCACCTACAGCACCTCGCGCTTCATGACGCTGGACGCCTCCACGCGCCGCAACCTGGAACTGGTGTCCACGATTCGCACGGGCGCGGTGAAGGGGTCGCTGCTGGGCGTGCTGGACCTGACGCGCACGTCCATGGGCGGGCGCCTGCTACGACAGTGGCTGCTTCAGCCGCTGTTGGAGAAGCCGGCCATTGAGCGGCGACTGGATGCGGTGGAGGCGCTGTACAACGCCACGCCGCAGCGCATGAAAATCCGTGAGTTGCTGGGCGGGGTGGGGGACTTGGAGCGGTTGACCAACCGTCTGGCCCAGGGGATCGCCACGCCGCGAGACCTGCTCGGCTTGGCGCGGGCGCTGCGGCGCGTGCCGGACATCACGGCGGCGCTGGACGAGGTGCTGGCCCAGACTGCGGCGGGCCATCCGCTGGCCGAATTGCGGGCGCGGCTCAACCCGTGCGAGGCCGAGGCGAGCCTGATAGAGGCGGCCATCGCCGAGGACGCGCCCGCTAGCCTTGCCAACGGTGGCGTGATTCGGCCGGGCTACTCCGAGGAGTTGGACGCCATCGCCCATGCGTCGCGGGATGCCAAGCAGTGGGTCGCCGGGTTGGAGCAGCGCGAACGTCAGCGCACCGGCATCAAGTCGCTGAAGGTGGGCTACAACAAGGTCTTCGGGTATTACATTGAGGTCAGCAAGGCGAACATGGACCGCGTCCCGCCCGACTACGTGCGCAAGCAGACGCTGGTCAACGGCGAGCGGTTCATCACGCCCGAACTGAAGGAATACGAGTCGCTGATTCTGAACGCCCAGGAGCGGCGGCTGGAACTGGAGACGCGGCTGTACAAGGAGTTGTGCGAGCGGCTGGCGGCGGCGCGGGGGCGGATGCTGGAAACGGGCAGGGCGCTGGCCGAGTTGGACGTGTTGGCATCGCTGGCCGAGGTGGCCGTGCGCAACCGCTACGTGCGCCCCGACATCGCCGAGGATGGCATCATTGACATCCAGGAGGGGCGGCACCCGGTGGTGGAACTGACGCAGAAGGACGAGCCGTTCGTGCCCAACGGGGTGCGGCTGGTTCCGGGCGAGGGCGAAATCATCATCCTGACCGGCCCCAACATGGCGGGCAAGAGCACGTTCCTGCGGCAGGTGGCGCTCATCGTGCTGATGGCGCAGGTGGGGAGTTTCGTTCCGGCGGCCCGAGCGCACATCGGCATCGTGGACCGCATCTTCACGCGCATCGGCGCGCAGGATGAGATTGCCGCCGGCCAGTCCACCTTCATGGTGGAGATGGTAGAGGTGGCCAACATCCTGCACCACGCCACGTCGGCGAGCCTGCTCATCCTGGACGAGGTGGGGCGCGGCACCAGCACCTACGATGGCATTTCCATCGCGTGGGCGGTGGTGGAGCATATCCACAATCACCCGCGCCTGCGCGCCAAGACGTTGTTTGCGACCCACTACCACGAGTTGACCGATTTGGCCGATACCCTGCCGCGGGTGCGGAATTTTACCATGGCCGTGGCGGAGGAAGGCGATCGGGTCATCTTCCTGCGCAAGGTGGTGCCCGGCGGCGCGGATCGCAGTTACGGCATCCATGTGGCCGAATTGGCGGGCCTGCCCAAGACGGTGATTCACCGCGCCGAGGAGTTGTTGCGCGAGTTGGAGTCGGGGCAGACTGGCGCGGCGATCAAGCCCCGAGCACCCCGCGCCAAGCAGTTGAGTTTCCTCACGGAGACCGACCCGGTGCTGCAGGAATTGCGCGACCTGGACATTAGCACCATGACCCCGCTAGAGGCCATCAACAAGTTGTACGAGTTGCAGCGCCGAGTGGGGAGGACCTAGGGGGCAGGGTCTTGCGTTATTGTTCTTGGGACCGTTGAGTCTATTCGCGTGGTATCGGTTTAGCGGGGGGCTTGCTCTCCGGACATAGGAGGTTACTATGAGACGCGTCCCTGCACCACTAGTTGTCGTCCTCGTTGTCGTCGCGTTTCTGTTGCCATCATTGTTGGCCATGGCTGCCGTGCCGAGCGGCGGCGCTCCTCAGCCCGCGCCGCGCCGTAGCCTTCCCGAAGCCGCCGATGTAAGCATCTGCGCGTGGGTTGTGGATACCCAGAACAACCGCGCCGTGGAGGGCGCATCGGTCTCGCTTCTGGGGCGATTCGCGGGCACGTGGCAGGCGCTGACTTCGGCGGTCAGCGATGCCACAGGGCATGTGCTGCTCACCTACACAGGGGAGACCCCCGAGCGCTTCGCATTGGTGAAGACTAACCCGCCTGGCTACGCCTCGGTCTCGGCCAGCGGCAGCGGCTGGACCGTCGTCAGCCCCGACCGCGTGGAATCCCCCGACGGGGCGTTGGGGTGCGCCACGTTTGTTGTCGTCGCCGTTGCGCCAACATCCACACGAACGGCTACGCCGCGCCCCACTGCCACGGCAGGCAACACGCCCACCCGCACGCCTACCCCGCCCGTGAGCACCATCTACACCCTGTGCGGGTGGGTTGTCACGCCTAGCGGCACGCCGCTCGTCGGCTGGCCCGTGCGCCTGGACTGGTGGAACGGCGCTTCATGGGTGCGGCCCGTGGCGTCGGGCGTGAGCGATGGCAGCGGCCGCTTCTGCCTGACGACGGACACCCACGGCGGCCCCCCGCAATTCTCGCTGGTGCAGCAGCCCGTCCTACCAGGCTGGACGGCTGTGGACGCGCGGCCGCTCATCGCGGGCGGGACCGTGTCCGACGGCTACACCGTATTCACGTTTGGCGTGGGGGCTCCCGGCACGTACAACGTGGTGGAATTCGTGCGCGGTCAGAACACGCCCACGCCAACCCCTGCCCCGCCGCTGTCAAAAGTCGTTGGATACGTGTACGAGGACCTGCCCGTGCCGGTGCCGATCGCGGGCGTCCCTGTGCGTCTGTACGCCGTGGACGGCGGGATCACCCCTCTTGGCTCCACCTTCACCAATGCGTTTGGGTACTTTGAGTTTGAGGGCGCGTATCCGCCGGGCACGCTGGCCGTCATTGAGGAGGATTTGCCCGGGTACTACTCCACGCGCTCACTTGGCGATGAGCGGTGGGTCCCCATCACGGCGAACCGCGTGGACAGCGATGGCAAGGTGCCCATCTGGGGCTGCCTGTACTTCTACGACCTGCGGGAGCCAACGCCCACGCCCACCGACACGCCAGAGCCGACATCTACGCCGACCGACACGCCGACGTCGCCCCCGCCCACCGACACGCCCACGGCGACGCCGAGCAGCACCGCCACTCCGGTGGCCACCCTGGAGCCGACGAGCACGGCCCAACCGGCCACGCCCACGCCGACGGGCACGCCAGAGGTGCCTGTTCCCACTGCCACGCCGAC
>JBBIHX010000031.1:0-17420 GCA_037446815.1 Caldilineae bacterium
ACCAGTAAGGTGGCGAAGTATTGGAGGACAAACGCATGAAAGTGATTTATGATCGTGAGACGGATACACTCACCATTATCCTTGCCGAAACGCCCGTAGCGGAAAGCGACGAAGATAAGCCAGGGGTGATTCTGGACTACGATGCTTCCGGCAATCTGGTCTCGTTAGAAATCTTGGATGCCTCACGTCGGGTAACTTTACCGAGCCGGATGGAGTATCAAGTCGCGCCCATGCCGGCGTAATGTGCAAGTCAGCGGCATTCAGTAATGTGGGCAGAGCACTCGCGGCGGCCGAACAAGCCGCGCCGTTCAGCCGACCGCGTCGCCGCTCGGGCGCCCTCCCTGGCCTTCCTCCGCATCGGAGAACAGTTCCGGATACAGTTCCCTGGCGCATTCGGGGCAGATTCCGTGGCTGAAATCGGCCTCGGAATGCTCCCGAATGTACGTCTCCACGCTGTGCCAGTAGCCCTGGTCATCCCGAATGCGCTTGCATCGCGCGCAGATGGGGAGTAACCCCCGCAGCGTCTTGACCTGCGCCAGGGCATCTTGTAGCCCGGCAATCAACTCCTCGCGTTCCTGTTCCAGTTGCTTGTAGCGGCTGATGTCGCGCAGCACCAGAAGTCGCCCCGTCAGCCGCCCCCGCCAGTCCCGCAGCGGCGACATACTGGCATCAAACACTCGGCGCCTGCCCTCCACATCCACCCACAACTCCGCGCGTTGCTCCTCCTCCGACGCCAACAGGGCGCCGGGGTCTTCGGCGTTGAGCACCTCGCCCGCCGCCTTGCCCACCGCATCGCTCAGCGCATGACCGAAGACGCGCTGCGCCGCCGCGTTCAAGTCCACCACGCGATTCTGCGCGTCCAGCACGATGACCGCATCGGCCATGAAGTCGGGCAAACGCTCGTGCGCAACGGGTACCAGTTTGAACGCCTTGTGTTGGAGCGCGCCCCAGCCGAGCACGACACTCAGGAGGCCGAACGAAATCGGCGTCCACTCCATGCCTCGCACCGGATTCAGGCCGGTCAGGTAGGCGAAGTTCGCGATGACGGGAAACGCCGCCGCCAAAGCGAAGAGCGCCAGTTGGGGGCCGAAGTACTCGCGCAGGCGCACCATCCTTGTGAACAGAATGATCAGCGCCACAGCAACCACGCTGTAGATAAACGCCATAGCGACCCAGAACCACGGCCCGTGGCCGTACACGCCGATGTTGGTGGCCGGGTCAATGGACAGGGAGGGCCAGTTCAAGGGGCGCAGCCTGTCCACAAACACCACAATCCAGGTCAACACCGGTACAATGCACAGGGGGAGAATCTGCCGCCAACCCAGGTGATTGCGCGGCTGCGCATATTCAACCGCAAACAAGAGGAGCAGCACCGGCACGATCATCGTTGGCAGGTAGCACACCTGGGACCAGAAGAACTTGAGCGGCACCGTAGCGGCGGCCATTTCCAAGCCTGCGGCCGCGATCCAAACCGCCGCCGCGACCTCCATCCACGCAAGGTAAACCAACCCGGGCACGTTGCGACGGCTCCACAGGAACGGTATCGCCGCCAGAGTGATGACCAGGGCCGGAATGTGCAGGAGAGCGTACACCGTAACACGGTACTCCATATCCGCCGCACCTCTTCTTGGGCTAGTCGCCGCTCCACGTTACGCGCGGGGGCCTTCGGGGCACCAGGCGTCGGTAGCGGTGGATGGGGTACCCGACCACCAACGCTGTCGTCATGCGATGCCCTTTGGGGATGCCTGCCAGCCGTCTCACCACCGGGTCATAGCGGCTTGCTGTGGTCAGAAATCCGATCATGCACGAGCCCAGGCCCATCGCGTGGGCCGCCAGCGCAATGTGATACGTCGCGTAGGCGCTGTTCTCTATCCCAAAGGCGCTCTTCTTGTGCGCGTGCGTGATGAGGAGCGCAGGCGCGTCGTAGAAGATGGGGTCGCCGCCCGCCCTAATCGTCTCCTCAAAGCCCTCCAGCGATGCCAGGTAACTCTCCAGTCGGCTGCGGCCCCACGACCTGCTCGCCAGCGCCAGAACGCCGGGAATCTGCGCCAGTCGCCGCAGAAGCGGTACCCAGCCCGTGATGCGGCGCGACAGGGCCCGCATCCTCTCGCGGTCCGTGATGACCACAAACCGCACGTCTTGGGCGTTGCTCGCCGTTGGCGCGTAGCGCGCAATGTCCAGCAGCCGCTCCAGCACCTCGCGCGGCACCTCCTTCTGGCGGAACTCGCGCACCGAGCGCCGGCTACGCAGGAAGGCCGCGAGCGCCTCCAACGTTACCGCCGCTTGCGCGGGCATGGGCGGGAACTCCTGCCCGTCAAACCCGGCGTGCTCCACGGCATCCACCGGGCACACCGCAACGCAGTGTCCGCACAGGATGCACCCGCCCGGCCGCAAGGCCCGCACGCCCCCCGTGTCCACAAACACCCGCGCAGGACACACATCCACGCAGGCCCTGCACCCAATGCAATGCGATGCAATCGCTATCGTGTACATTCCACCTCCCGCTGCGCGTGCATAGTACTCTCCAGAGCGCGCCGCTGTCAAACGCAGCGCGCGGAGGATTCGGTTTCATCTTGTGTTGGTGAAACGCAAGGGCACTCTCCTCGTGTGTCATTGCGAGCGAAGCGAAGCAACCTCACGCCCCAGAGATTGCTTCGGGCGCTCCGCGCCCTCGCAATGACAAATACCAACAGACTTTGGAACCGAATCCGCGGAGGACTCGGTTCCGAGACCTGTTGCCGCCCGCGTAGGGCAAATTGGCAATTTGCCCTACGCCACGCGAGAGGGAGCCGACCTTTCGCCTCCATTCGCGTTCATTCGCGGTTGCAAGGCCGTTCACACGACCTTCCGATGCTTTTCACGCAAATTTTACGGTAGCCCCATGGCTCCTGTGGCACAATCAACCATGGGAATGCCCACGCGATCGCGGTCGCGGAGGCCCCGACAGATTCCTGCAGAGGGAACCATCGTCCGATGACGGTTGAAGAATTCATGGACAGCCAGGTCAACCCGGAACCGATCCTCGTGGTGGAGGACGAGGATTCGGTGCGGAGCCTCCTGCTCCGAAGACTCACCCGCGCCGGCTTCACCGTAGTGGGAGCCGCCAACGGCATAGATGCCCTGGCCCTGCTCCGCGAACAGTGCTTCGGGGTCGTCCTCTCGGACATCAACATGCCCAAACTGAACGGGCTGGAACTCCTGCAAATCATCCGCGAGACCTACCCCGATGTCGTCGTCATCATGGTAACGGCCTACGGCGACCTTGATCATGCCATCTCGGCCATGCGGTTGGGCGCGTCGGACTATGTCGTGAAGCCGTTTGACCTGGATCAGATGATGCGCGCGGTGCAGCAGGCCCTGCGCCTGCGCCAGCGCAACCTGGCCCGCCGCTACATGGAGTTACACGCTCGCGCCCACCAGCCCCCAGAGACCGGCCAGCGGCTTCTCCTCAGCACCGTCATGGCCCTGGCCAACAGCCTGGAAGCCAAAGACCCGTACACCGTGGGGCACTCGCAGCGGGTAGCCACCCTGGCCCAGCGACTGGCAGGCGCCCTGGGCCTCCCGGAAAACGAGCAGGAATACATCCGCATGGCGGGCCTGCTCCACGACATCGGCAAAATCGGCATTCGCGAGGCGGTCATCAACAAGCCCGGCCCGCTGACGCCCGCAGAGTATGCCCATATCCAGACCCACCCGCTCATCAGCGAGCGGATTCTTGTACCGGTAGCAGAACTCAACGGCGCGCTCCGCATGATACGGAACCATCATGAGCATTGGGATGGCAGCGGATATCCCGACGGACTCAAGGGCCTGGAAATCCCTGTGGGCGCGCGCATCTTGACCATTGCCGACGCCTACGATGCGATGACATCGCAACGCCCGTACCGGCCCCCTCTGCCTCACGAGGTAGCCCTTCGCGAGATAGAAAAAGGCGCCGGTCGGCACTTTGACCCGACACTGAGTCGGCTCTTCCTGGAGTTGATGGCGCAGCAACACTGAAAGCAAATGCCGCGGGCGCTCATCCGCCCGCACAGGTGCAGACCATGACGAACATCCCTGATGCAGCAACAGAAGGCGGCACAACACCGGACGAAACGCTCCGTGTGGAGATTCACACGGGCGACTACGTGGCGCTGGGGACGGTGGTTACCCGGCATCAGAGGCTCATGGATGTGCTGGAGAACCTGGCTTCCCCCTATCTGCGCCTGGAAAGCGCGCAGGTTCAGTTCCTTGGCCGGGGTAGCGCGCCCCAGGCCACGGACATTCTCCTCGTCAGCAGCGACCACGTTCGCATTGCCATACCCTACGAGGAGGAACGCGCCCCCGAAGCGGGAAGGCTACACCCGCGTTACGTCCCCAAATACCCTGTGGCCGCGTCGTTGTACATGGCAGACATGGAGATAGAGGGCAACATTCACATCCGCGAGGGTGAAGACGCGTTCCTGGCGGCGCAGAACCTCTCGGAGCCGTTCATTGCCGTTACGGAAGCCCTCGTGCGATACCTGGACCCAAGGCGCTCGCTCCCATTCCGGTGTCCGGTGGTGATCGTGAACCGCAGATTTGTGAACCTAATCGCCTTGAGGCCACGGCCCAGAGACCAGGCCCGTTCTCGGCTGGAACGGCTCTTGGCCCAGTCCAGTTCCCTGGCCGCGCGTATGCACCGCGCACCCAGTTTATCGGCATGATGGAGAACCGTCCCATGGATGAACTGACCCTGCACACGGCAGAAGGACGCGATGCCATCCAGAACCTAGACGAACGCGAACTGTGCCTGATTCCGCTGCTGGGCACGGGCATTAGCGGGATGCGCGTGCTCACGCAGCGCGAAACCGTCATCGGGCGCCAGCCCGGCGTTGACCTTCTCGTGCGCGATCCGAGGGTCTCACGACAGCACTGCAAGATCGTGCTCACCAACGCCGGCCCGAAGATCGTGGACCTGGACAGCCGTAACGGGACCTTCGTCAACGACGTTCAGGTGAAAGAAACGTACCTGAACGACAGCGACCTGATTCGCGTGGGCGACACGGTTTTCCGCATCCGGTACGTGGACCGCGTGGAGGTGGAGCGCCAGGAGGAACTCTACCGCAAAGCAACCCGCGACAGTTTGACAGGATTACACAATCGGCAGTATCTTCTGGAGCGTTTGCACGAGGAACTGGCGCGGGCGCGACGACATCATTTCCCGGTATCGTTCCTGATGATAGACATTGACCACTTCAAACTCATCAACGATCGGCTTGGCCACGCCGCGGGAGACCGAGCGCTGGCCGTGGTAGCCGGTATCCTGCGCGACAACGTGCGCAGCGAGGACACCGTCGCGCGCTACGGCGGGGAGGAATTTGCGGTCCTTGCGCCGTTCTCCGACGTCAGCGGCGCCCGCGTCCTCGCCGAGCGACTGCGCGCGCTCGTGGAGCGAAACGAATGGTCCAAAGGCGAAGGCCGAATGCCCATCACCGTCAGCATCGGCGCGGCCACGTTCCCCAATGACGCAGACGCGGGCCTGGACCTCATCCACAAGTCCGACATCGCCCTGTATCGCGCCAAGCACGCCGGGCGCAATCGCGTTGTGAACTACTCCGCCAGCGGCGAGGACACAGAGAGGTAACATCCGTGATCAGCGAAGGCTCTCGCCAGAACCGCATAGGCCCGTATCGGCTCATCCGCGTCATCGGGCGCGGCGGCATGGGCGCCGTCTACCTTGCCGAACATCAGCAGACCCACCGTGAGGTGGCGCTCAAGGTATTGCCACCGGAGTACGCGGCCATGCCCGACCGTGTGGCGCGATTCCTCCGCGAAGGAATGGCGGGCGCCCGCCTGCGCCACAAGAACATCGTGGAGACCTACGAGGTCGGCGAGGACAACGGTGCCTACTTCATCGCGCTGGAGTACATCCAGGGCGAGAGTCTGCGCGAACGCATGGACAGGGGCGCGTTGGACCTGCGCACGTCGCTGGACATCGCCCTGCAGGTCAGCGAGGCCCTTGCCCACGCCCACGCCCACCATATCGTCCACCGCGACCTGAAGCCCAGCAACATCATGCTCACCGCCGACGGCACGGCCAAGGTCATGGACTTTGGCCTGGCCAAGGTGGCCGACGCCTCGGCGGTAACGATGGCCGGCGTCCTCATGGGGACAGCGGCCTACATCTCGCCCGAGCAGGCCCGCGGCGACGCCACCGACGGCCGGAGCGACCTGTACTCGCTCGGCGTCATGCTCTATGAGATGATCAGCGGGCAACTCCCCTTCTCCGCCGAAAGCACGGCCTCGCTGATTTTCAAGCACATCAACGAGCAGCCCACACCCGTCCGACGGCTTGCGCCCGAGGTTCTGCCCGCCGTGGACGGCCTCGTGTGGCGGCTTCTGCACAAGCAGCCCGAACAGCGATTCCAATCCGCCGTTGAACTGGCGTCGGCCATTCGCCTGTGCATGGAGGCGTTGGACAAGGGAACCGTCCTGCCGGCGACCCTGTTTGACCCCACGCTCCCGTCCGACGAAACCCTGGCGACGTCGCAAATCCCTCTTGTCGGCCGGGAGCGGGAAATGACACTCCTGCGCCAGGCGCTAGACCGGGCCCGCCAGTCCAAGGGGGGCCTGTCCCTCATCAGCGGCGAGGCCGGGCTCGGCAAGACGCGGCTGGTCGTAGAAACCCAGCGGGAGGCGCAAAGCGCGGGCTTCCTGTGCCTGACCGGGCATTGCCTGTACCAAGAAGACCCCAACCCCTACCTGCCTTTTGTGGAGATTCTGCAATCGTACCTGGACACGCGCGAGACCATGGTGGGCACGCCCGAGGCCGACGACATCATCACCCACCTGATTACCCGCCTGTCCAACTTCCTGCCCTATGCGGCAAATGCCGGGACGCCCATCGCGCAGGACGCGCTCGGGTGGGCCGATGCCCAGACCGCCCTGTTTGAAACCATCCGCCAGGTGCTCACCGCGCTGGCCCAGAAGCAGCCGCTGCTCCTGTTCGTGGACGACCTACAGTGGGCCAGCGTCGCGACGCTGCGCCTGCTGCACTACCTGGCCCGCAACATTCAGGCCGCGCCCATCCTGCTCATCGGCACATACCGCGAGGAAGACGTGCAGGAGGAAGCCGGCGCCGAACCTCACCCGCTGCAAGAAGTCATGCGGCGCATGAGCCGTGAGCGCCTGTTTGAACGCATCACCCTCTCGCCGCTGAGCCGCGAGCAGACCGATGCGCTGGTGAAACATGTGCTGCCGGGCGCGCCGGAGGATGCCGATTTCCTGGCGCGCGTGTACGCCGAAACCGAAGGCAACCCCTTCTTCATCCTTGAGGCCCTGCGGATGTGGCAGGAAGAAGGGCAACTGGTGTACACCGAGGCCGGCTGGCGCCTCATCGGAAAGCCCGAGGAGATGCGCGTGCCCCAGCGCGTGCACGACGTCATCGTTCGGCGGCTCCAGCGCCTGGACGAGACAAGCCGCGAGATACTGGACGTGGCCGCCGTTACCGGGCGCCGATTCACCGTGGAGACCATCAGCGCCGCGCTGGCGCTGCCAAAAGTGGAATTGCTGCGCCGCCTCGGGCGACTGGAGAAGAATCACCAACTCATCGCCTTTGAGAGCGGCACGTACACATTTACCCACCACCTGATCCGAGATGTCCTGTACGACGAACTGGCCGAGCCGCTGCGCGTGGAGTATCATCTCATCATCGCCAAGCGGCTGGAAGAACTGTTCGCCGGGCGGCTGGAGGAAGTCGCCTACGACCTGGCGCACCACTTCTACCAGGGCGCGGACTACCGCACCGGACTCCGCTACGCGCAGATGGCCACGGAACGCGCCGAACGCCAGTGGGCGCTGGAAGAGGCGCTCCACTTCAACCATTTGGCTCTGGATTCTATCGCCCACCTGCCGAGCGACCCCCACTACACCCGACAGGAGTGCGAACTTCGCCAGCGGCGCGCCGCGCTGCTGCAGGTGGCGGGCGACCTCCAGGGAGCGCTTGCGGAATTGGAGCGGGCGCGTGCCCTTAGCGAGCAGCAGGCCGACGCCGCGCGCGAGGCCGAAGTGCTGACGGAAATCGCGCGCATCCACGCCCGAAGAAGCGACTGGGATGCCGCGCTGCAACTCGCGTCGCGCGCCATGGCCATCGCCGAGAAAGCCGGCCACAAGCCCATCATCGCCCAGGCCCTGTCGGTGCGCGCCATCGTCCTCTTCCAGACGGGCAACTGGGACGATGCGCTGGACAGCCTCCGTTGGGCAGAAGGGCTTGTGGAGGGCGATGAGCATGCCCTCCTGCGGGCGCGCATCCTGGGGAATATGGGCAACGTTCTGGATGCGCAGGGCAACAAGGAAGAGGCCATCCGCCACTATCGCCAGGCCATCCGCATCTTTGAGGCCGGAGGCCGTCTGCTGGACAGCGCGCGCGGCTCGCTGAACCTCGGGTTCGTCTATGCGTCCATGGCGAAGCCCGACGAGGCTCGCGCCTGCTACCAAGACGCCCTCGCCATCTTCCGCAAGGTCGGCGACGTGTATCACACAGCCCTCACCCACCAGCATCTCGCCGAACTGGAACTGGCCCAGGGCAACATCGCGGCGGCCGCCGACCTGTGCAAAACCGCGCGCGACACGTTCCTGCGCATCGGCGACGAGTTGGGCACCGCCGACACGAGCCGAATCCTGGGGCGCATCGCCGCGCGCAACCGCGACATCCCGCAGGCGCAGAAGCACTACGCCGAAGCCATCGCATCGTACGGCGAGTTGGACGACCGTCTCAACTGGGCCGAAACCTCGCGCGAACTCGGTCGGTTCCTCGCCGAATCCAACACCACGCCCGAGGCGCTTCAATACTTGCAGGCAGCAGCCGACGCCTACGAAGCCCTCGGCCTGACAAAGGAGGCAACAGAAACCAAACACGAAATCAGCGTGCTCAAACAGGGTGTGCCTATGGGCGGCGCGTCTGCCCGCTGAAACTCGCAGGCTGTGGCCAGTCCTAAAGCGTGGGGCGCGACCACCAAACGCAAGAAAGGCGACTTTCTCTGCCAAGGCACCGCCCGAAAAGGCAAACCATTCGTAAGGATGGGGCGCAAAGCTACGGATCCTACCTGTTGGGATAGCCGGGCTACCGAAGGAGGTGCAAAATGAAACTGAATAAGAAACAACTCACCATTGCGCTGCTGCTGGCGCTCATCCTGGTCATGACACTGTCCGTCATGCCAGCATCAGCCGGCGGCAAGACCATCGTCGTCCAGAAGTTCATACGGGCCAACACCGGGGGAGTTCTGCGAGCAGCGGGGATCACCCTCGTCATACCTGCCAATGCACTCCCTCACAACGCGCTGGTTACCATGAAGATCAACCGCGACCAGCGTGAGGTGGAGTTCTCTCCCGACATGACATTCGCGCGGCCCGTGTATGTGAATTTCGGATTCCAGGTGAACGGCCTCAACTACTGGGACGGGAGCCGCTGGGTTCCCGTCCAGATGGTGGGCCGAACGGCGATCCTGAACCACTTCTCTCGTTACGCGTGGTGGTAAAGACCCGGACTGCCGACAGAAGCCGTCAACAACACCCTGAAAGGACTGGCCATGCCGAAGCCCCCGACCCGTGACTCGGGGGCTTCTTATTCTGCGCGCCGCTACTCATCGGCGGGAGGCCAGAAACTCCAGCGCCGTCGCCGCCAGCATGGCCGCTGCGATGGGCAAGGCCCGCTCATCCAGGTCAAAGCGCGAACTGTGAGCCTGCCGCTGCGGCCCTTCCTCCGGCGCGGCCCCCACCAGAAAGTACACGCCTGGAACGTGCTGAGTATACAGGCTGAAATCTTCCGACACCGGGCTGGGCACTTCGGGCCTAACCCGCAGGCCCATCCCCGCCGCGACCCGCTCCACCAGCGCCGCCAGCGCCGCATCGTTCACCGTAGTCGGGTGCCCCTGCGAGATTTCCAGGACATAATCGCCCTTTTGCGCCCGCACGAGTTCGCAAGCCTCCCTCAGGCTCTCGGCAATCTGCCGGCGCACCAGCGGGCTGAAACTGCGGATCGTGCCTGTGAGTTCCACACGGTCGGCGATCACATTGGCCTTGCGTCCGCCGGCAATCGTGCCCACCGTGATGACCCCCGCCTCCATCGGGTCAATTCGCCGCGCCACGATGCTTTGAATCGCGTTCACCACCTGCGCCGCCAGCACGATCGCGTCAATCCCCTTGTGCGGATACGCGCCATGCGCCGCGGACCCCAGGATGGTCAGTTGGAAGGCGTCGGTCGCGGCCAGTATCGGCCCGCCGGACACCAGCACCGTCCCCACCGGCTCGTCCACGACCACATGGCTGGCCGCTATGGCATCCACCCCGTGCAAGACGCCCGCCTCCACCATTCGGTCGGCTCCGCTCCGCCCCTCCTCGTCCACAGTCTCCTCGGCGGGCTGGAAAATCAGGCGGACGCTACCCTGGAACTCCGCCTGACGGAGCAGCATGGCAGCGCCCAACAAAGCGGCGACATGGGCATCGTGCCCGCACGCATGCATGACACCCGGCACCCGCGACGCATACGGGAGGCCCGTCCGCTCATGGATGGGGAGCGCGTCCATGTCGGCCCGCAGGGCTATCGTCGGAGCCCCGCTCCCAAGGGATGCCACGATGCCCGTCCGGCCCACCCCGGCGCGGAAATCCACCCCCAGCGACGAGAGCGTCCCGGCGATCACCTCTGCCGTCCGAAACTCCTGGAATCCCAGTTCCGGCCACTGATGCAGCGTTCGCCGAAGGTCCCGCAGCCGATTCTCCAACTGCCTAGCCTGCTGCAACAACGTTATGTCAACCACCTGCGCGAACCTCACTCTATGCGCAATCGGGGATCCAGGGCGTCCCGCAGACCGTCGCCGAACACGTTGACCCCCAGCACTGCGAGCATGATGGTAACGCCGGGGACCGTCGTAACCCAGGGCGCGACCCGAAGGTACGCCCGCCCCTCGTTCAGCATCAATCCCCACTCGGGCGTCGGGGGCTGAGCGCCCAGGCCCAGGAAACTCAGCGACGACGCGCTAAGCAGCGCGTGGGCGATGTCCAGGGTCGCCAGGACGATGATGGGCGCCATGACATTGGGCAGGACGTGGCGCAGGAGAATGCGCCGGTTCCCGCACCCGACCACCCTCGCCGCCTCCACATATGGTTGCTCGCGCGCGCTCAGGACCACGCCCCGGACAATGCGCGCGTAGCCCGAGATCCCCGCGATGCCCACTGCCACCATCACGTTCCCGAGGCCAACCCCCAACAAGGCCACCACCGTGAGCGCCAGGAGAATGCGCGGAAAGGCCAGGAGCACATCCACCAGCCGCATCAGGCACGAGTCCACAAAGCCACCGTAGAACCCGGCCACCAGCCCCAGCGCCACGCCCAGCGTCGCGGAAATGCCCATCGCCACCAGCGCTGTAACCAGCGTGGCGCGCCCGCCGTACAGAAGCCGCGAGAAGATGTCCCGGCCCAACAGGTCCGTCCCGAGCCAATGGTTCGCGCTGGGTGGCTGGAGTTGATTCGGGAGGTCTATCGCAAGCGGGTCATACGGCGCGACCCACGGAGCCACCGCGGCCAGCAGCGCCAAGACCAGCACAAGCGCCAGGCCTGCCAGCGCCACCGCGCTGCGTCCGAGGCGAGCGGCCGCCACCGCCCAGGGCGAACGTGGCCCGCGCGGCGTCGCGAGTGGTCGCACAGCGATGGCATTTCCGGCGCGGGTCATGGCACGCGTCATCTCCCCGCCCTAGGCGTCATAGCGAATGCGCGGATCAACAAAGGCATACAAGACATCCACCGCCAAGTTCACCAGAATGTACATTCCTGCAATCAAGATGACCCCACCCTGAACCAGCGGAAAATCCTTCCAGACGATGGCATCCACCATCGTGCGCCCAAGCCCCTGCCGCGAGAACACGGTCTCGGTAATCACCGCGCCGCCCAGCAGCCCGCCGAATTGCAGCCCCAGCAGCGTTACGACCGGAATCAGCGCGTTCTTGAGAGCATGTCGCAGCACAACAATCCGCCAGAAAAGCCCCTTGGCGACCGCCGCGGTAATGTACTCCTGGCCCAAGACCTCCAACATACTGGAGCGCACGAGGCGAGCGATGGACCCGGCAGCCCCATATCCGAGCACGGCGGCGGGCAGAATCAGGTGCCGCAGGTCCCCTTGCCCAGTCGCCGGTAGCCAGTGCAACTGCGCCGCAAACAGGTAGATGCCCAAAAGCGACGACCAGAAGACCGGCATGGAGATTCCCACCGATGAGACGATCATCACGGCGCGATCTATCCAGGAGCCGCGCTTCAGCGCCGCCAGCAGTCCCAACGCGATGCCGCCCACGATGGCGACTGCCATCGCCGCAACGGCCAGCTCCAGCGTGGCGGGCAATTGCTCCAAAAGCACCTGCGACACCGGCTTCCGCAGCCAGATGGACTCGCCCAAATCGCCGCGGGCCAGGTTACGGAGAAAGCGGAGATATTGCACGTGCAGGGGCAAATCCAGGCCCAATTGATGGCGCAGCCGTTCTATCATCTCCGCCTGGCCGCCGGACTGGGCCAGCATCACCTCGGCCGGGTCGCCAGGCAAGAGGTGCATGATGGCGAACACAAGGGTGGCCACCCCCAGTATGACCGGGATGGCAATGAGCAGGCGGCGCTGCACGTAGCGAAGCACGATCTCCCCCAGATTCCCGGCCCTCGCGAGAGGCTCACACGACCGCCTTCGCGAGGGCCGGAACAATCCGCCGATTCCTATGGCTCTATGTACACGTCATACAGCCACGGGAACCAACCCTGAAACGAATACCGCAAGCCCTTCACCCGCACGCTGGTCACGTTCAAATTCACGTAGTCGCGGATGGGGATGATGAGGGCCTCGTCCATCACCATCTTCTGAATCTTCTCGTATAGGTCAGCGCGCGTGGCAGGGTCGTTGGTGCGCGCCGCTTCGTCCAGCCACCGGTCCATGTCCGGGTTGCTGAACTTGGACCAGTTGAGACCTGCTGCGATGTTGCTGGAGTGGAAGAAGGGGCGCAACACGTCTGGGTCGCTGCTGCTTACGGCCTGCGGGATGAGGTTGTGTTGCCCTTCGCGCGCCGCTTGCACGGCTGCCGGGAAGGTCAGCACCTGCGGCTTGGCGTTGATGCCGATTTCGCGGAACAACGCCTGCATCATCTGGCCGATTTCCGGCACGTTGCCCCAACTCATGAGGAGCAACTCCACATCGGCAGGGCGACCATCCTTCTCCACAATGCCATCGCCGTCGGTGTCGCGGAAGCCCGCCTCGGCCAGCAGAGCCCTGGCCTTGTTGGGGTCGTAGGCGTACATCCCCTCAACAACCTTGGAGTAGAAGGGCGTCGCGGCGCTCAGCGGCCCCCACGCCACCGGCGAATACCCGCGGAACACCGCATTGACGATGGCCGCGCGATCCACCGCGTACACCATCGCCTGACGCACTCGCAGGTCATCCGTCGGGAACTTCTGCGTGTTCAAGAAGAACTGAAGCGACTGGCCGGGCACCTTCGTGGGCAACAGCGTGAACTTGCCGCTGGCCTGAAGCCGCGCCGCATCCTGGGGCGGCACCTCGCCCATCACGTCGGCTTCGCCGGCCTCCAGGGCGGGCGCCCGCGTCGCCGCGTCGGGGTAGAAGCGGAACGTGATCTCATCCAGGTAGGCAGGGCCTTGGTGTTCCATGAACTCCGGCGCCCAGTTGTAATCCGGATTCTTCACCAGGGTGATGTGATCCTTCGCCACGTACTCCGCCATCATGAACGGCCCCGTGCCCACCTGGTGCTCGCGATATTCGGCTCCCCATTTCTGCACCGCCGTGGGCGACACCATCGCGATGTACACCTGGCTCACCGAATCCAGGAACGGCGCATACGGCTCCTTCAGGTGCACCTTCACCGTGTACTCGTCCACGACCTCGGTGTAGTCGTAGGACCCCAGCATATTGATGGCTTTCTGGGACTTGAGGTCGGGATTCACGATGCGATCCAGGCTGAATTTGACGGCCTCCGCATTGAACGGCGTGCCGTCGTGGAACTTCACGCCTTTGCGCAGGTAGAACGTGTACACCTTCCCGTCGGGCGACACCTCCCACCGTTCGGCCAGACCGGGCACAAACTTCCCCTCCGGCGTCTGCCACACCAAGGGGTCGTACACGCTGGTCAAGAAGATGCCCAGTTCCGACGACAGGCCCTGGTGGGGGTCAATGGCCGACACCACGAGGGTCAGGCCGTAGGTCATCTTGCCGCCTTTGGGGGCGGGAGTCGCGGTAGCCGTGGCTTGTGCCGTCGGCGGCGCCGGGGCGGTCTCCCCAACCGTCGTCTTCTCGGGCGTTGGCCTCGGCCCGCACGCCGCCAGCAATCCCACCAGCGCCAAGACAAGCAGGAGATGCATCCTCCCTATCGGCACTTTGCTCATCTCTCTCCTCTCCATTGCACGAAGTGGTATGGGCAAATTGAGTGGCATGGCAAACTCGGTCCCACAGTTGTTCTTGTCCGTCATCGCGAGGCCCGCAGCGACCCCGCGCCTACGCTCCAGAGGTCGCCCAGCCTCCATGGATACCGAACCCTCACCTCGACTGCTACCACCTCCTTTCACGCGCCCCCAAGGCTCAGGGCCGCCATGGATTCGCGGAATGCCCGCCAAGTATATCACGCGGCCATTCGCCGTCAAAACTCGCTGCCCAACCGCGTGGAGCAATTGCTCTGCGTCGCCCCATCTGTGCAATCCGTGTTATCCGTGGACACAATCCTGCGAGATGCTTCGCCTTCGGCTCGGCATGACAGATGGTGGGGCCAACGTGCGACGCACCTCGGAGGTGCGTCGCACGTAACCCCATGGCCCGTTGACTCCTCCGGCCAGCAGTGCTAACATAGCGCAGGCGACTCGCTTCAGCCGCGCGCCGAGCGGGGAGCCAACGCTGTGCCATGATCAACACCTAGGGAAACACCTTGAACGGGAGCAGCGCATGACCGTACACCGCATCGTCTTCATGGGTTCCGACGATTTCGGCATCCCTGCCCTGCAGGCGTTGCACCGGCAACCCTGGGCCGAACTGGCCGCCCTCATCACCCAGCCCGGCAAGCCTGCCGGTCGCGGGCAGAAGTTGAAAGCGCCGCCCATCAAAGAGGCGGCCCTTGCCCTGGGTATCCCCGTCCTCCAGCCGACAACCCTGCGCTCCGCGGAGAGCGTGGAGGCGATACGGGCGCTCCAACCCGACGTCATCCTGGTGGCGGCGTACGGGCAATGGATACCTCCCGAAGTCTTCGCCTTCCCGCCGTTCCGCAGTCTGAATATCCACCCGTCGCTTCTGCCGCGCCATCGCGGCGCCGCGCCCGCCATGAGCGCCATCCTTGCGGGCGAGACCGAGACCGGCGTTACCATCATCCTCGTCGCCGAGGAAATGGACGCGGGCGACATCGTCAGCCAGGTATCCACGCCTATCCTGCCCGACGATACGACCGGTACCCTGATGTACAGGCTTGCCCACCTGGGGGCGAGCCTCATCGTGGAGACCCTGCCCAAGTGGCTTTCCGGCGAGATTCAGCCCACGCCCCAAGACCACACCCGCGCCACCTGGTTCAAGCGCGTGGAAAAAGAGGCCGGGCTGATTGACTGGACGGAGCCGGCCGACACAATCTGGCGCAAGGTCCGCGCATTCAACCCCTGGCCCTCGGCGTACACGTTCCTCGCCGGCAAGCGCCTTATCGTCCACCGCGCCACGCCCCTTGCGACCGACCCCGCAGGCCCCGCCGTGCCCGGGGAAGTTCTTCTACACCGAGAGGGCCCCGCCGTGGGTACAGGCACAGTACCCCTGCTCCTGCTAGAAGTCCAGTTGGAAGGCAAGCGCCGCATGAGCGGAAAGGAGTTCCTGGCGGGGCAGCGAAGGCTTGTCGGCGTGCGCCTGGGATAACAGCAGCACGGGTAAATGAAAACCGGGCAGAAGACTCCTCCCCTGCCCGGTCAACCCTTGTTCCGTTATGTCTACTTTGCGAGAAGGGCCGCCATCTCCGCCAGGCGCGTGGCGTACCCCATCTCGTTGTCGTACCACGCGGCAACCGAGGCGAGCGTCCCGTCCATGACTTGGATCAGCGGAAGATCTATGATGGAGGAGTGAGTGTCGGCCACGATGCGCGAGGATGCCCATTCTTCCTCCAGCACGCTCATGACACCCTGGAGCGGCGGCTTGGACGCGGCTGCGCGGAACGCGTCCCGAATCTCATCGGCGGTCGCCGCGCGGCCCAGGACGGCGTTGATCTCCGCGATGCTCCCCGTGCGCACGGGAACCCGGTACGCCTTGCCCGTCATCTTCAGGTCGGGCCAGATGAAGTTGAGGGCCTTCGCCGCTCCCGACGACGACGGAATGATGTTCTCCGCAGCCGCCCACGAGTCTCGGCGGTCCTTCATCGGCTGGTCAGTCAGCGACTGGGAGTTGGTGTAGGCGTGAACGGTGGAGAAGAACCCGCTCTTGATGCCGAAGTTCTCGCGCAGCACCTTCACCACGGGCGCGAGAGCGTTCGTGGTGCAACTGGCCATGCTGATGATGCGGTGCTTGTCGGGATCAAACTGCTCCGCGTTGATGCCCAGCAGCAGCACGGCGTCGCAATCTTGCAGCGACTTGCTCGGCGCGCTGACCAACACGCGCTTGGCGCCACGGTCCAGATGCGCCTGGGCGCCCGCCCGCACCGTGGCGCGCCCCGTGCAATCCACCACCAGGTCCACGCCCAGCGCCCCCCAGTCCGGAAGGGCCTCCAAGGCGTTGTAGTAGGCGATCTTTCTGCCGCCGATGACGAAGGCGTTGTTCTCGGCCTGCACCGGCTCGTGCCAGCGGCCATAGTTGGAATCCACGGCGAACAAGGCGGCCAGCGTCGGCACGTCCTTGATGTCGGAGATGGAAACCGGCACGAACAACCCGCCCTTGAGAGCCGCCTTCAGCGCAGAGCGGCCAATCCTGCCAAACCCATGAATCGCGATGTTACCCATGTGTACCTCCTATTGTGGATGGAATCTCTTCGCATTTGCCCGTGTGGAGGCAACATTGGCGCGCACCGCACACCGCCACGCCGCCCCGAGTCCGGGCTTTCGGTAACTATACCGCACGCCGCGGCAGCCGTCAAATGGCGGTCTTTGCAGCGCGCCCCGGTGTCGTCCTGAGGCGCGAACCGCCGAAGAACCTCGTGGAGCAAATTGGCAATTTGCTCCACTTTCCCCCACCCGTGCCATCCGCGCTATCCGTGGATCAACCCTGGAGATGCTTCGCCCTCGGCTCAGCATGACAACGGAAGGGGGGACCACGTGCGACGCACCTCGGAGGTGCGTCGCACGTTCCCCATTGGCGTGGATTCGCGCCCATTCGCGGTTACCAAACTGTCATCTGACCCGCGAACCGCTGAAGAATCTCGTGGAGCAAATTGGCAATTTGCTCCACTTTCCCCCACCCGTGCCATCCGCGC